>JAGAMA010000020.1 GCA_017624955.1 Alistipes sp. | reverse complement strand
GTAGTACGGTCGGTATAAGTGAGCTTAGCTGCGATGTGTAACAGAGGACGGCGGCAGCAGGTGAGTGAAGAGCGCAAGCAGGAACTGCAAACAAAAAGTAGCGGGAGAAGGTTCATAGCATCTATGAAAACCTTTTCTCGCTACTTTTTTGTTTGGTTTAACCTAAATCGCGCTCTTCCGAACCGCCACAAGCCAGAGGGTCGTGCGTAGCACGAGCCAAGTTAAGCTCACTAACACATACCGTTCACTCGCTACTGACGGCCGATCATGCCGCCACCTATATAGACAATCCCTCCAAACCTCCCTTTGAAAAGGGAGGCTTTGTGGTTTATAGTACGGCTTAATCGCAAAAGCCTGCTCTTAGAGCAGGCCAAAAATGCCCCCCAACGAGTACGGAGAGTTACCGAATGCATTCAAGATGATCGATAGTAACTCCTTCCGGTAGGTCGTGGATGTTGTAGATGTTTAGGGTAACCTCTTCCGTTTTTGGTGTAAGTATTTGTGTCATCTTTCGATCATCGCGCTTAAAACGGTACATTGCACCTGAAAGAGGATCAATAACCAGCATACCGATCAATCCTCCCAAAAGGATATTGCCAATATACCAGCCATCCAGTCGCGAGTGTATGGTTACCATTTTATCCTCGAATCCCTCTTTGCTGAATGTAAGGGTGTATTGCTCATCTTTCATATAGCCCCGTGAACTTTTCAGTCGAGTATTTGCAGGTGTTGTCCCCTGATACAAGATTTGTCCTCCCGAATTAGAAATCGTTACCATTGCTCCGTTCGGATCTGTATTGATTGTGAATGGGTACGATGCTCGTGTAAAAATGGTAGCACACGACGGGAGAAGTAATGCCATTGATAGCAATGCTACGCAGATAATTCTTTTCATTAGAAATAATATTTAAAGCCGACAGAAGGATTAATGCCGAAATTAATTCCGAGTGTGCTTGAGGTTATTCCCTCATCTGATAATGCAACATAGTTAAGAGAAGCAAGACTTGCTGTGAAGCCAAATCGACGTGTCGGTCGGAATTCCATGCTAAATAGATTCAGCCCAACTCCAATACCTGGCATTGAGATCCCATCCGCAATGCCTAATGCGAAACATACCGAGATTGACGGTGTGTAGTAGAGCTTTTCTGCGAGTTTTGCATAGTATGTCATGTTGGGGCCAATCGTCAATGCGTGAACATCTATGTCCCCGGTCGTGAGTGCATAACCAACCTCGGCACCTATTTTTAGTTTGTCCGCTACGAAATAACCTATTTCAATGGTAGCATTGACATTTGCGACAGTTGTGCCGGATTCCCCGTTAATGAAGTTAGTGGAAGTGCCTCCTCCAACTATTCCTCCCACGAATACATCACCTTTGTTTTGGGCGTAAAGAGTAGTCATGGATGCCGTCATACAGAGCACAATTAAGATAATTCGTTTCATGATTTTTGGTATTAGGTCGTAGATTTATTATGTTACGGTCCTATTGATAGGCAAACAAAAAGCGCGGACCAATACTGTTATTGCTATCCGCGAGGTCTTGGACTACCTATAACGAAACAATAAAGTAATGTCCACGCTGGTAATACAGCGAGAACATCAACCTTTATTCCTCGTTATTCATTCGAAAGTGTCCAAGTTCCGCGAATAAGAATAAAAGCTAACGCCTTTTATTTATGTGTCTTTGTTGGTTATTTATCCATAGGCAAATGGTTTAGTACAATACAAAGATAGTAATTTTCTGATATTTTCATACCTGCCATTATATATAACTCGTTAAAATTCGCTGACGACCGTTGTTATGTGATAAGATAATCTCAAAAGCCTGCTCTTAGCAGGCCAAATATTAATAGGAGCAGGTTTTTGGGCGGTTTTGCTACTTATGCCTATTATTACATATATGTATCACACAACCTTTGGGAAAATCTTTTTATCTTTGTCTTGCTCTCTCGAGTTAGTTTTATCTAAACGCGCTATGGACATCGTTGATTTTCGTGAGTATTGCCTGTCGCTGCCGGAGGTGGAGGAGTGTCTGCCGTTTGATGAGGTGACGCTCGTCTTTAAGGTGGCGGGGCGGATGTTTACGGTCGTGGGGCTGGATAATCCGATCGGGTTCGTCGTCAAGTGCGATCCCGACCGCGCCATTGCCTTGCGCGACAAGTATGAGCAGGTCAAGGCGGCCTTTCACTTCAACAAGAAGCATTGGAACTCGATTCGGTTCGTGGGGGCGCTGTCCGACGAGGAGCTGCGGCGCGAGATACGCCACTCCTACCTGCTGGTTGTCAAGCAGAATGTAACCCCCAAAGCCCGTCGGCTGGAGGTATTGAAGATGGCCGAAAATGAGGGGATAACGGATGATGCGGAGCGTTTTTAACGCTCCGTTTCTTGTTGGAAGAGTTGCTCAAAGGTCGTTCGCAACTGCTCCCGATCACGGATCAGGGCGCGGAGTTCGCCGAGGCGCTGCTCCTTCCCCGGATCGGCAATCCAAAGGCGGAGGTATCCCCCTTCGGCATATTTCTCAAGCAGATGGCCCAAGAAGCGGTTGTAGTGCTCCTCGCGCGTGAGCATGGGGTAGTGCGTAAGGCCATATTGTACCGTGCGGCGCAGAATCATCAGCGGCTCGATCGTGCGGTCGGCCTCGGCCACAATCTGCCCGTAAAGCGTGCGGGGCGCGTGGTCGGACGAGGCACGATGATCCTCGGCAGCCTCGGCCATCAGGGCGATCTCCTCCTCCGTGAACCACTCCCGAAGGCGCTGATCGGCGCGGATAATCTCCCCCGAGTGGATGTGATGCAGTTCGCGCCCTGCCACCAACCCCGTATCGTGGTAGGCGGCAATCGTGTAGGCGAGCTCCTCACGCGCCCCGTGCAGGGCTGCCAGGCGCACGCTCTCGCGCATCACCTGCTCGGCATGGTCGCGGCGGTGGGCCGAGTCGAAGTGGTCGTAGCGGGGCAGGATCTCCTGCTCGATATATTGCTTTAGGCTCGGTCGCATTGTTCGAGGTATTTTTCCGTGAGACGTGAAATGGCGTAGTCATCCAGCGCACTTTCCGAAATGGGGATCATCTCCGCTATGGTGGGCAGGGAATCGACCTCCAGGCGGTAGAAGGTGGCGTGCAGGCGCTGATGCGAAAGGATATGGGGCGCCATCGAGCGGGTGGCGCGGAGCGTAAATCGGCATGCTTGTAGCCACGAACAAAAGCCCTCAGAAGTGCTGAGCGTGGCAAAGTCGCACGGCTCGGCGCGCTCGATGAGCGGAAATTCGTACAACCCCTGCCAGATATCCCCCTCCGTGCGGCGATGAATCAGGGTTTTCCCCTTGCATTGCAGGTGGAGGTAGTGGAAATAGCGGTCGCGGATCTTCGTGCGACCCTGCTTGACGGGGCGTTCGGCAACGGTATGGGCCGCATGTGCCAGACAACGATCGGCCAAGGGGCAGGTCGTGCATTGCGGGTTCTGCGGCGTGCAGCAGATCGCCCCGAAATCCATGATCGCCTGGTTGTAGGTGGCCGCCTCGGTGGGGGCTATCAGCTCCTCGGCAAGAGCCGTGAAGGTACGTTTGCCCGCGGTGGTGTCAATCGGTGTATCGAGGTCGAAAAGGCGGCTCAAAACGCGATAGACATTGCCATCGACCACTGCCACGGCCTGATCGAAGGCCATCGAGGCGACAGCCGCCGCCGTGTAGTCACCCACACCGCGCAGCGTGCGTAATTGATCGAATGTCGTAGGAAATTTACCGCCATACTCCGCGACAACCTGTCGGGCGGCGGCGTGGAGGTTGCGGGCACGGCTGTAGTAGCCCAACCCCTGCCACAGCTTCAGCACCTCATCCTCCGAGGCGGCGGCTAATGCCTCCACATGCGGGAAGCGCTCCGTGAAGCGGAGGTAGTAGCTCATGCCCTGCTGTACGCGCGTCTGCTGGAGAATCACCTCCGAGAGCCAGATGCGGTAGGCATCGCGTGTCTCGCGCCACGGCAGCTGACGGCCGTGGGCTTTGTACCAGGCGATAAGGGTCTCGGCTATGGGGTGGTGTGCCATCTCTTTAGTGGTGTTTCATCACCTCGTCGATACCCATTTCGCGGTAGGTCGAGGCCAACTCCTCCTTGCGGTCGGTGATGACAAGCAGCTTATCGCCCACCTGCAGCTCGGTCTTGCCCTGCGGTACGAAGTAGTCGCCCTCGCGGCAGATCATCATCACGAGGGTATTCTCAGGCAGCGTAATCTCCTTCAGCGTGCGACCCGAGTGGAGCATCTGCTCGTTCACCTCTACCTCGGTCATGCCGGCCGTCATATCCTCGTGCATATTGATATCGAACGAGGCCTCACGCTCCTCAAAGGCAAGCCCGAGGGCATTGGCCATGCCGCTGACGGTCGTACCCTGCACCATGAGCGAAAGGATCGTAGAGAGGAAGACGACATTAAACATCAGGTCGGCATGCGGCAACTCGGCCACTACGGGGTAGAGGGCAAAGAGAATCGGCACGGCTCCGCGTAGGCCCACCCACGAAATGTACCAGCGGGCTTTGGTCGAGAACTTACGGAAAGGGAGGAGGCAGAGGAAGACCGACAGGGGACGGGCTGCGACGATCATAAAGAAGCCGACCAGACCACCCAGGATCAGCACCTCGGGTTGCACCAACTCGCGCGTATCGACCAGAAGACCCAGCATGAGGAACATCACAATCTGCATGAGCCAGGTGAAACCATCGAAGAAGACGCGGAGCGTGCGTTGCTGCGTGATGCGGTGGTTACCCACTACAAGGCCCGATATATAGACCGCCAGGTAGCCGTTGCCGTGTACCAGGTCGGTGAATGAGAACGAGAAGAAGATAAAGGCAAGGAGCAACACGGAGTAGAGCGACGTGTTCTCCAATTTGATGCGGTTGATTGCCCAGACGGCAGCGCGACCAATCAGGTAACCCATCAGGGCACCCATGACGAGCTGCACAACCACATTTAGCATATTGACGGCGATACCCGTGCTGACCCCTTTGTGCGTCAGGATGCCGATCATGAGCACCGTGAGCATGTAGGCCATCGGGTCGTTCGATCCACTCTCCAACTCCAAGAGCGGGCGCAGCTTCTCGCGCAGCCCCTGCTTCTTCGAGCGCAGGATCGAGAAAACGGAGGCCGAGTCGGTCGATGACATCGTGGCGGCCAACAAAAGCGCCATCGGGAAGCTCACTTCGAAGCCCAGCCAGGGAGCTACCAACGCCACAAAGGCGGCCAGGATCAGGGCCGTGAGGATCACACCCACGGTGGCCAACACAAGACCCGGGGCAATGATGGGCTTAATCTCCTGAAATTGGGTGTCCATACCACCCGAGAAGAGGATGATGCAGAGGGCAATCATACCGATAAACTGCGTCAGTTCGGGGGAGTTAAACGAGATGAAATCCCACCCGAAGAGCATACCCACGCCCAGGAACAGCAAGAGAGCAGGTGCGCCAAAGCGATAGGCTACCTTACCGGCCATCACGGCCACAAACAAGAGCATCGCGCCTACCAATACGATATGTTCACCACTCAGTTCAAACATCAGATATTCGTGTTATAAAAAAGGGGGAAGGGGCTTAAACCCAACATATAAAAAAGCCCCTTCCCGTTCAGTTTCGACTTTTTTATGCGATTAACCCACGGTCGTCTTGACAGTGGTGATCGGACGGTACTCGTAACCTACATACTCGTAGGCCTGCATCGCACCAAACGTGCAGTCCTCGGTGCGGTAGATGGCTACGGCAATGCCCGATGTCTGCTTCTTGTCGGCTGCAATGATTCGCTTGAGCGAACCCTCCTCGACAAAGCGACGCACCTCGTTGCGGTTCTCCACGGGGAAGAAACGCTCCTCGTAGCACAAGGGGCTGTTCGTCGGCACATGCCAGGGACGACCCTCGGTGTCAAAGATGCGGTTGCAGATCATCAATATACCGACAATCACTGTGGCACCGGCCACCAGGATCATCGACGAGTGGTTGTTGGCCGAGAGCTCCATCGAGTAGCTCAATACGACCAGCACAACACCAATCAAAAATACGAACACGGGCAAGATGTAGCTGCGCTTGCGACGTACCACTACACCATCCGGCAAGGCGTACATCACCTCGCAGATTGATTTTTTATCCATTTATGGTTCTTTATATCATTTAGTTAAGTAAAACATTTGGCCATTTGTAACGATCAAATGTCACCGCTAAATGATCAACCGGCACAAGCGCGAAAGCTCCGTTGGGGAGCTGTTCGTTGTGACGGCCGGCAGGCGATAGTGCCCTCCATAGGGATTTAAAATCGGGGTGCGCCCCGTGGCGTGATCACCCGTGCGACCCGTGAAGGTGCGCGACGAGGATTTACCCGCAGGGATGCGCTGCAAGAGGCGTACCGTAGGGGCATTGCCCTCGACACGCTCCGTAAGTGCCATGTCCGAGTAGCGATGCATCACAAAGGCGGCCTCGTTGCTTGTCGTGCGCTCCACGGCACGGCCGATAGTCGAGGCTACCGACGCAGGCTCCGTGTCGATACCAACGAGGCACAACGCGAAGAAACATATAACGGCTATGTGACGCATCCAATACATCTTGTTACAAAGATACGGCCTTTCTGCTAAAATTAAAAATTATGAATTAAGAATTAAAAATTAAATAACTGAGAAGGGAAGGTTGGGCTTGCTGGGGCTACTGAGGCTACTATGCCCACTGTGCCCACTGATATTATTGTAGCGCCTTAGCCCCCTTTACAGAAAGGGGGGGGTGGGGGATAGGTAACACACAAGTGGTATTTACCACCATTATATTAAAAGCTAAAAAGAAAGGCCTTCCCTTTGAGAGAAGGCCTAGCATAAAAGAAAGCATTACAAGGAAGAACTACTTTCCCATATAGCTTTTAATATAATGGTGGTGCGAACCCCAGCGCTCGAAAGCGGCACGGTCGAGCTCCTCACGAGCCGACGGGTGAGCGATCGAGATCAGGAGGCGGGCACGCTCCTGCATCGTCTTACCGTACAGATCTACAGCACCATACTCCGTCACGAAGTAGTGGATGTGGTTACGCGTCGTTACGACACCGGCACCGTCCAGGAGGGTGGGGCAGATCTTCGATACACCCTTGTTCGTGATCGAGGGCATGGCGATAATGGCCTTACCGCCCTTCGAGAGCGAAGCACCATAGACGAAGTCTACCTGACCGCCTACGCCCGACCAGAACTTCGTACCGAGCGAGTCGGCGCAAACCTGACCCGTCAGATCGACCTGCAGGGCCGAGTTGATAGCCGTCACGCGGTCGTTCTTGGCGATTACATAGGGATCGTTCGTATAACCTACGTCCATCATCAGCACGCCCGGGTTGTCGTCGATGAAGTCGTAAACCTTCTGCGAACCCATCAGGAAGGTCGAAACCATCTTACCCTGGTCGATGTTCTTCGCCTCGCCGTTGATTACACCCTTCTCTACGAGGGGCAGTACACCGTCGGCAAACATCTCGGTATGGATACCGAGGTTCTTGTGGTTGCCCAGCTGGGCCAATACGGCGTTCGGAATAGCACCGATACCCATCTGCAGCGTAGCACCATCCTCGATCAGGGCGGCGCAGTGCTGACCGATAGCGATCTCCACCTCGTTGGGGGCCGTGAAGTGAGCCTCCATCAGCGGCGTGTCGTCCTCGCACCAGATGTCGATCTTCTGCATCGGGATCATGGCCTGACCAAAGGCACGGGGAACATTCTTGTTCACCACGGCGATCACATGGTCGGCGCACTCAACGGCAGCCAGCGTGGCATCTACCGACGTACCGAGCGATACATAGCCGTGCTTGTCGGGAGGCGTAACCTGAATCATGGCTACGTTGCAAGGAACGGCACCGCAACGATACAGACGCTGCGTCTCGCTCAGGAAGATGGGAATGTAATCGGCATAACCCGACTGCGTAACCTTACGCACGTTGCCACCCACGAAGAACGAATCGAGCTGGAAGATGCCCTCGAACTTCTCATCGGCATAGGGTGCCGGACCCTCGGTGTGGAGGTGGTGGATGTGAACGTCCTTCAGCTCACCGCGCTCACCGCGAGCGCACATGGCCTGAATCAGACACTGAGGTGCCGATGCTACGGAGCTCAGGTGTACATGGTCGCCCGACTTAATGACCTTTACGGCCTCCTCGGGCGTCGTGAAATGAATAGGTGTCAGCATGTTGACTCTAAATTTTATAATGGTTAGTATTTTTACTTGCGTTTTACCTCTACCTGCTCGTAGCCCTCGATGATGTCGCCCACCTTGATATCGTTGAACGATTCGATGTTCAGACCGCAATCCATGCCGGTCGTAACCTCCTTTACATCATCCTTGAAGCGCTTGAGCGAGCCGAGCTTACCGGTGTAGATCACAATACCGTCGCGGATCACGCGGATCGGGGTGTTGCGGCCGATCTTACCCTCGCGGACAATACCACCGGCGATCGTACCCACCTTCGAGATCTTGAAGGTCTCCAGTACCTCTACCGAAGCGACAATCTCCTCCTTCATCACGGGCTCCAACATACCCTCGATAGCATCCTTGATGTCGTTGATGGCATCGTAGATGATCGAGTAGAGACGGATCTCGATCTCCTCCTTCTCGGCCAGCTTACGCGCCGAGGCCGAGGGACGTACCTGGAAGCCGACGATTATGGCGTTCGAAGCGGCGGCCAGCAGCACATCCGACTCCGAAATCTGACCTACGGCGGCGTGGATCACGTTCACCTGTACGGTCTCCTTCGAGAGCTTGATGAGCGAGCCCGACATAGCCTCTACCGAGCCGTCCACGTCACCCTTCACGATGATATTCAGCTCCTTGAACGAGCCGATAGCGATGCGGCGACCAATCTCGTCGAGCGTTACATGCTTCTGCGTCATGATGCCCTGCATACGCTGCAGCTGCTCACGCTTGTTGGCAATCTCGCGTGCCGAGCGGTCGTCCTCCATCACGTTGAACGAGTCACCGGCCTGCGGAGCGCCATTCAGACCCAGTACCTGAACCGGCGTCGAGGGACCTGCCTCGGTCACCTTCTTACCATTCTCGTTGAACATCGCCTTCACGCGGCCCGTGAAGGTACCCGAAAGCATCACATCACCCACACGCAGCGTACCGCTCTGCACCAGAATCGTCGAGACATAACCGCGCCCCTTGTCGAGCGTAGACTCGATGACCGAGCCCGAAGCGCGCTTGTCGGGGTTGGCCTTGAGCTCCAGCAGCTCGGCCTCCAACAATACCTTCTCCAAGAGCTTGTCCAGGTTCAGACCCTTCTTGGCCGAGATCTCCTGGTCCTGGTACTTACCGCCCCACGACTCCACGAGGTAGTTCATGGCCGAAAGCTGCTCCTTGATGTGCTCGGGGTTAGCCTGCGGCTTATCGATCTTATTGATGGCAAACACCATCGGTACACCGGCAGCCTGGGCGTGGTTGATAGCCTCAATGGTCTGGGGCATCACGCTGTCGTCGGCCGCTACGATGATAATCGCCACGTCGGTAATCTTCGCACCACGGGCACGCATGGCGGTAAAGGCCTCGTGACCCGGCGTGTCGAGGAACGTGATCTTCTGACCGTTCAGCTCCACGCTGTAAGCACCGATGTGCTGCGTAATACCACCGGCCTCACCGGCAATCACGTTCGTCTTACGGATGTTGTCCAGCAGCGAGGTCTTACCGTGGTCAACGTGACCCATCACGGTTACGATCGGCGGACGCGGTACGAGGTTCTCCTCCGTATCAACCTCCTCGGCGATGGCCTCCTGAATCTCTACCGATACGAATTCGGTCTTGAAACCGAACTCCTCGGCCACAACCACGAGGGCCTCGGCATCCAGGCGCTGGTTGATCGACACCATCAGACCGAGGTTCATGCAGGCCATGATCACCTCCGTCGGGGGCACGTTCATCATCGTTGCCAGCTCACTCACGGTCACGAACTCCGTCACCTTGAGTACCTGGCGCTCGGCTGCCTCGCGCTCGAACTCCTCGTTCATGCGCTCGGCGATGATCTCGCGCTTCTCCTTGCGGTACTTCGAGGCCTTGGTCTTCGTACCCTTGGCCGTCAGGCGGGCCAGCGTATCCTTAATCTGCTTCGATACCTCCTCGTCGCTTACCTCGGGGCGAACGACGGGCTTCGGCTGAGCCTTCTGCTGCTTATTCTTGTTGCGGCGACCCTCGCCCGGCTTGGGCTGGCTCTGCTGATTCTGCTGCGCGGGTCGGTTCTGCTGACCGCCACCACGCTGCTCGTTCTTGCCGCCGCCCTGCTGACCCTTCTGGGCCTTCGTTACATCTACCTTCTCCTTCTGCAGGCGCTTGCGCTTGTGCTTGCCACCCGGTACGAAGCCCGATACATCCATCGTGCCGAGTACCTGGGGACCCTGCAGGGTCACACCACCCGGGCGGAATACGTTGTCCACGGGCTTCTGCTCCGCGGGCTTCTCCTCCTGCTTGGGCTGCTCCACGGGCTTCTCATCCACCTTCGGAGCCTCCACGACGGGCTTCGGCTGCTCGACAACCTTCGGGGCCTCCACCTCGACCTTCGGCTGCTCGACCACCTTCGGAGCCTCCTGCTTGGGCTGCTCAACTACTTTCGGAGCCTCCTCTACGGGCTTCTCCTCTACCTTCTTAATCTCGGGCTTCTTGGCATCGAGGTCGATCTTGCCGAGGAACTTGGGCTGCTGAATCTCGTCCTTGACATGAATCATGTTCGACTTGATCACAACCTCTTTCTCCTCCTCCTTCTGCTTCGTGCCGTCGAGCGAAACGGAGGTCTGCTTCTGCGAGATACGCTCACGCACCGAGTCGCGGGCACCTGCGGCAGCGCGGTTCGAACCGTACTCCTTCTCCAGGATGGCGTAGGTGGCCTCATCGACCAGCGAGTTGGCACCGTCGCACTTGATACCCTTCTTCTGTAAGAAATCCGTGATGGTGTTCAGGCCCACCTTGAACTCCTTGGCGGCCTGGATGAGTCTTAATCGTCTTTCATTCCCCATAGTATCTCCTTTCTTTTTTACTCTTCAAACTCGGCTTTGAGAATCTCGACTACCTTCTGGGCCTGCTCGATCTCGAGGTCGGCACGGGCGGCAATCTCCTCCACGGGCAGCTCCAGCACGCTCTTCGCCGTGTCGCAACCTACGTTGTGGAGGGCCTCAATGATCCAACCCTCGATCTCGTCCGTGAACTCCGACAGAGCCACATCCTCCTCCTCGATCTCGCGGTAAACGTCGATGTCGTAGCCCGTGAGCATCTTCGAGAGGCGGATGTTCAGACCGCCCTTACCAATGGCCAGCGACACCTGGTCGGGCTTGAGGTAAACCGATGCGGTCTTCTTCTCCTCGTCGATGGTGATCGACGAAATCTTGGCGGGGTTGAGCGAACGCTGAATCATGAGCGAGGTGTTGGCCGTGTAGTTCAGCACGTCGATATTCTCGTTGCGCAGCTCCTTGACGATCGAGTAGATACGCGAACCCTTCATGCCGACGCAAGCGCCTACGGGATCGATGCGGTCGTCATACGACTCTACGGCTACCTTGGCTCTTTCGCCCGGGATGCGGACAATCTTCTTGATCGTGATCAGACCGTCGAAGATCTCCGGTACCTCCTGCTCGAAGAGGCGCTCCAGGAACTGGGGTGCGGTACGCGAGAGGATGATGCGGGGCTGGTTGTTGTTGATCTCTACCGACTTGACGATCGCCTTGATCGTGTCGCCCTTGCGGTAGAAGTCGTTGGGGATCTGCTCCGATTTGGGCAGCAGCAGCTCGTTGTCCTCATCGTCCATGATCAGCACCTCGCGCTTCCATACCTGGTACACCTCGCCGGTGATGACCTCACCCACCTTCTCCGAGTACTTCTCAAAGAGGGCGGCCTTCTCCAGGTCGAGGATACGCGATGCGAGGTTCTGGCGCAGCGAGAGCACCGTGCGGCGGCCAAACGACGAGAGCTGTACCTGATCGGCATACTCGTCACCTACCTCATAGGTCGGGTCGATGAGCTTCACCTCCGATACGGCGATCTCGGCATTGGGGTTCTCCACGGCACCATCCTCAACCACGGTGCGGTTGCGCCAAATCTCCAGGTCGCCCTTCTCGGGGTTGATGATCACGTCGAAGTTCTCATCCGTCTCGAACTGCTTCTGCAGTGCGTGACGGAAGACATCCTCCAGCACGCCGATCATGGTCGATTTGTCAATGTTCTTCAGCTCTTTGAACTCTGCAAAGTTGCTGATAAGATTCAGATTGTCCATCTTCTTTGCTTTTTTATTTTGTTATTCGTTGTTGTTCGTTTACTTGAAGTCGAGGTATTCGACCGTCTGCTTGATCTCCTTGAAGGGGTAGGTGCGTGTCACCTTTACAAGCTGCTTGCGCTTCTTGCCCTCGACGGTCTGCTTCTCCTCGTAGCTCAGCGTGAGTGCCTCGTCGGTTACCTCATCGAGCTTGGCCAAAACCTTGATGCCGTTCTTCAGCACGACCTCCACCGAGTGGCCGATGAGCTTGCGGTATTGGCGCATATCGACCAGCGGCTCGCCGATGCCTGCCGACATGACCGTCAGCTCGAAATCCTCCGCTTCGCGGTCCAGCTCCCCCTCAATGGCACGCGAGAGGGTGATGCAGTGCTCGATATCGACCGCCGTGGTGCTGTCGATTGTCAGCTCAATTTCGTTGGCGGGGCTGATCTTGCACCCCACGATGAAGCGGTCCGTGCCCTCCAGAAGGCGCTCGGCGATTGCTGTAATTTGTTCTTTATCAATCATTTGTATTGGCTTTTTCGGTAAAGGGATTCGGTATATCCACAACAAAAGGCCGCTTTAGGGCGGCCTCCTGTCTTGAAATCTGCCGCAAATATAGCGCAAAAGTCTTGATTTTCCAAGCGTTCCGAGTTTTTTTTCGTAGAAAAATAGCGATCAGCGATCAGCAATCAGTAATCAGCAGTCGGCGATCAGTAATCAGTAGTCAGCGATCAGAGCCTACTGAGCCTACTGAAAATAATTTTTAATTAACAAAAAAGCCTCGGCGGCTGCCGAGGCTTTTTCGTTATCTTCCGTGGAAGGGTTTGACGATACCGCGTTTCGAAGAGCGGATAAAGTCGATGAGCATGTCGCGCTCCTTGGATTGCGGGATGGTGCGCTCCACCTCGTCGCAAGCGTTCATGTAGTTCATGTCGCTCTGGAAGAGGATGCGGCACGAGTCCTGGATCGCCTTGATCTGCTCCTCCGTGAAGCCGCGGCGCGAAAGACCCACCTTGTTCAGGCCCGCGTAGCGCGCGGGGTCGGCGTTGCGCACGATGATAAAGGGAGGCACATCCTGCGAGAGGCCCGTCATACCCTGAATCATGGCGTGGTCGCCGATCGTACACCACTGGTGCACAGCCACATGGCCACCGATTACGACCCAGTCGCCCACGGTAACCTCGCCGGCCAGCGATACGCGGTTGGCGATGACGCAGTGGCTACCCACTACATCGTCGTGAGCCACATGCACATAGGCCATCAGCAGGTTGTGGTCGCCAACGACCGTCTTACCCTTCGAGGCCGTACCGCGGCTGATCGTTACATACTCGCGAATATCGTTGTAGTCGCCAATCTCGGCCGTGGTCTTCTCGCCCACAAACTTCAGGTCCTGGGGCAGGCACGAAATCGAGGCTGCCGTGTGAATCTTGCAGCACTTGCCGATGCGGGCTCCATCGTGGATCACGGCACCCGGGCCGATCCAGCAGCCGTCACCAATTACCACATCGCCGGCGATGTAGGCGAAAGGCTCGACAACTACATCCTTACCCAACTTTGCGTCGGGGTGTACATAAGCTAAATTACTGATCATAAGGCTTATTTTTGGGTTAATGGATTACTTGTTTTTCACTACCTGCGCCATGAGCACCGCCTCGCATGCGAGCTGGTCGCCCACGAAGGCCTTACCCTCGGCACGGCATACACCGCGACGAATCGGCTCCAGGAGGCGCACCTCGAATTGGAGCTGATCACCCGGTACAACCTTGCGCTTGAACTTCACCTCGTCGATCTTCATGAAGTAGGTCGAGTAGTTCTCCGGATCGGGTACCGACTTGAGGATCATCACGCCGGCGCACTGGGCCATGGCCTCCACGATCAGCACACCCGGCATGACGGGCTCCTCGGGGAAGTGACCCGTGAAGAAGGGCTCGTTCATCGTCACGTTCTTGATACCGGCCACCGACGACTCGTCGCAGTGGAAGATGCGATCGATGAGCAGGAACGGCGGACGGTGGGGCAGGATGCGGCGAATCTCGTTGATATCGAGCAGGGCAGGCTTCTTGGCGTTGTACTTGAAGCGGGGCTTCTCGCCACTGCGGCGGATGCTCTGCTTGAGCTGCTTCATGAACTCCGTATTGGCGTAGTGGCCCGGACGGGTAGCCCATACGCGGCCCTTGATGCGCATGCCCAACAGGGCGAAGTCGCCCAGCAGGTCGAGCAGCTTGTGGCGCGCCAGCTCGTTGTTGAAGCGCAGCTCGGTGAGGAATCCGCGCTCGATCTGAAGCCCCGGCTTGTTGAAGAGCTTTCTGAGGTGCTCCTGCGTCTCCTCCGAAACCTCATTTTCGACAACCACGATGGCGTTATCCAGGTCGCCGCCCTTGATCAGATTCATCTTCAGCAGCGGCTCCAGCTCGTGCAGCATGACAAAGGTGCGGCAGGGCGAAATCTTGGCCGTGTAGTCATCCCCGGGGTTGAAGGTGGCATACTGATTACCGATGACCTTCGAGTTGTAGTCCACATGGAGCGATACGCTGAACTCGTCATCGGGGTAGAGAATCACGGCTACGCCCTTTTCGGGGATCGTGTAGACCATCTTCTCGGTAATCTGGAAATATTTGCGCTCGGCATCCTGCTCCTCTACGCCCGTCTGCTCGATGGCGCGGGCATATTCGCGGGCCGAACCATCCATGATGGGGGCCTCGGGACCGTCGATATCGACCAGGGCATTATCTACGCCCAAGGTCCAGAGGGCCGACATGAGGTGCTCGATGGTGCTGACACGCGCTGCGCCGTTTTCGATCGTCGTACCGCGCGAGGTGTCTGTAACATAGTCGCACAGGGCCGGAACGGTCGGCTGACCCTCGAGGTCGATGCGGCGGAAGACGATGCCGTGGTCGGCCTTGGCCGGCTGAACCGTCATCGTGGCCTTCACGCCCGTATGCAGGCCGTGGCCCGAAAAGGTAATAGGTGCCTTTAAGGTTTGCTGTTTGGTGCTCATGCGATAAAGGGTTATTTTTATTCTTTATGTCCTAATTTTTCATTCAAAAAGTCGCCGACCGAATCACTTTTCGGCCTCTTTTATCGTCCAAAGATACGGCTTTATCTCGTGATTACCAAATTTATTTCCCGTTTTGCGCGTGCGCCAATAGGTACTGTTGTTCGTGTTTGAGGTAATTTCTTGTCAACTATTCTGCTTGCGTGTCGTGGTCATAATACGGATGAGGTTGCGAGAATTGCTGAATAGATTGTTCTCGATCAGTGGCTCGTAATTCACAGCGCAATCGCAAATATTCACTTTTAAACGGGTTGTAATAGACAATATTTCCCTCTAAGTCAATCTCGCCCGTTTGTGTATTGTATGCTGCTACACGCATGGACATAGTCATATTAGCATGAGCATCGTTTTGTTCTGTTGTGTACAAAGTGGCTGTATTCGTATCATAGCTCCAATACCCTGTAATATGGCTCGATGGAGCTTTGTAACAATACCAAAGCTTATTATTGGGGAAGAAAATATAGGTGGGAATTCCAATTCCGTCTTGTTCTTTATTCAGCGGTTTCCATTTGCCGTTGGTAAATAGTAGAACATTGTCCCAATCTGCATCTTTGATGGATAGGACTCCGGTACATAAGTCCTCAATCAATGCTTGGGAGTCTATCTGCGAAGGTGTCATATAGTTAAATTCCAGCAAATCTTCGTGACAGGCTACAAGGGAAAGAGCCACACAGATATAAGTAAATAAGTGTTTCATATGTTTTATTCTATTCTATTCTATTCGATAGGCATAGGATATATTCCCGGGACAAGTTCTACATCGTGAGAGTATGCAGGTTGAGATAATGCTGGCTGATAATTCCCAAAGTAGAAATATCCATCATAGTTGCCGCCCCAACCCCAATTATAATGAACATAGAATGTATTCGGCGTATAAGAGGTGCCTATTAATCTCCAGCTATTACTTCCTGGTATGGTCTCTTCGTATGTCTTTGTGACTATTCTTGTTATTTTATATCCATCTAAAATCCACGCATGACCGTCGTCGTCGTTGTTGCGTCCTCGTATGTAAAGGGGACGAGATAGTTGTAGCTCTGATTGAATCAAATCCCAATTTACATCCCGAGTTCCTAATCTATAATACCCAAAACTTTTTAAACAATCTCTTGCATCTTCAACATTTGCACCGCTTTCGACGCCATAATCCATGTGTACTCGATGCCCGATTTCTCTAATGAGTAGTGCGATTTCAGTGTCTGCTATACATGATTCATCTCCACATGTGTTATGATTGCTCATAATCGCCCATGGAATATATTTTGTTTGATTAGCACCATTCCAAGACATTGTATAACTGTCCGGGTATTGATGATATGCTAGAATCTGCGCGATAGCAATTGCGACACAGCCCGCTGCGCATTGTGCACCGGAGCTAGAGTTGGGAATTGCAGGACAAAATCTATTGTAAGGTGAGCCTTGATCCCACTGAACTGGAATTAATGGAGTTACTTCGCTGATAACTTCTATGTATTCTTCTTCTCGTTGTCTTGGTGGAATCAGGCAAGAAGTATCAATAGGTACAGGCGGCAATTTAGTGTATAATTGATCAATAAAATCGTCAAAACCGGTATTCGTTACTTCTCCGGGAGTGTAGCTCCCCTTCTCTGTAATTGCGTAGATTGGATGTTCGCTGGTTGTGTCAGCATCAATCAAAGCGAAACCGGCACTATCGGCAAAATTAACTACATAGAAAAGAGTATCTGATTCTCCCGATCTCGTTTCTGTAGTTGTAGCAGCTTTAATGTGAGCGGTGTCGATCGTTCTATGGCGTCCAGAACGAGTTTGCGTATTACCTAACAAGAAAAGCCCATCTTCGGCTATGCGTATGAGATAATTTTCGAGAGGATCGTATTGCTCTTTTGGTGGTTTTACCTCAAAGTCATCCTTTGTGCAGGCTGTCGCCAAGTAGGATAAGATTCCAATAAGGAAAATTAATTTTTTCATATCAGTATGGTATTTTGGTGAGATCTAGCAACTATTTGTACAAATATACAAAATAATTTTCGATTGCAAGTAGAAATCGATGGTTAGGTCTATAGAATTTGTATGGCAAAATGAAAATGAGATGTAGGATGTGTCGCTCATCGGGTATGAAAAGCACAATCTGCTGATATGCTCTGTGTTTGAAGAAATCTTATGTTTGTCGTATGTAAATTGATAGAAAATCGTATCTTTGCAACTGGTTTAGCAAAGCATCCGAAATGTTATGAGCACAACAACTCCCGAACATAGATCATCGTCGCAACCAACGGCTAATCAACCCGAAAGACCGATGCGTCGTCGTCGTAAACGGCTCGATCTGCCGTTTGGTACCGAGCGTGAGGATGCGGGCGAATGGACCTACCGTCACCGCATCGGTATCTGCGTGACGCTGATTGCCTACCTTGTCTTGATGATCGCCTTTGTCTCCGGCAAGGTGGTTATCGGCAAGCGAAACCACCTGCAGGGGATGTATATCGACCTGCAAGAGCTGGCTGCGCTGGAGGATGAGCGCGATCGTCTGGAGGAGGAGATTCGCCGCAAGATGCAGCAGGAGCAGCTCGATTGGCGGTCGATTCAGAACCGCACATCGAACGAAAATGCCACGGACGAGCGCCTGAAGGATGACCGCGGCACGAATGCCGCGGCGCTCAACGATGCCGCGCAGGAGGCTGCCGACAGAATGCGCGCCAACCGCGAGGCCTACGAGCAGGGATTGGCCGAGGAGCGTGCCATCCAGGCCGAGCGAGGCAACGAGGGGGAGCAGCGCGAACAGAGCGATGTGAAGGTCAAGGGCCGCGTGACGGTCTCGTTCTCATTGACGAACCCCGTGCGCACATCGCGCTATCTCCACATTCCGGCCTACCGTTGTGAGGCGGGTGGCGATGTGGTCGTTCGTATCACGGTGGATTGTGGTGGCGAGGTTGTTGCAGCCAAGGTGGAGTCGGGTGGCGACGACTGCATGCGCGAAACGGCCGTCAGCGCGGCCCGTGCTTCGCGCTTCAATATCGACCCCTCGGCTCCCGAGCGCCAGCAGGGAACGATCACCTATATCTTTATTCCGCAGTAAACACACTTTTCGAGCACCATGAATAACAAGTTTTCACTTCCGAAAGATGGCGGTCTGAAGGCCGAATCGACCCCGCGAGATATCCTGCGTCGCTATGAGCGCATGCGCACCCAGGTCTACGAGAACGAGTACGAGGGGGTGAAACATGTGGCCGACCTGATTGTCAAGGCGATCCGCAACTACAACGAGGTCTTCCTCCCGAACGAGATTTACGAGGATCAGCAACCCTTCGTGTTGGGGCTGACGACGGGCCGCACCCCGCTGGGGTTGTACCGCGAGTTGGTACGCCGCTACGAGGCGGGCGAGGTCTCGTTCCGCAACGTGGCCGTAGCCTCGCTCGACGAGTTCTATCCCATTGCGCCGAGTGAGCCGCAGAGCCGCAACTACCGCATCCACGAGGAGTTTTTGAAGCATATCGACATCCTGCCCGAGAATATCCACATCCTCAAGGGCACGGCCTCCGAGGAGGAGGTGTCGGCCTACTGCGAATCCTACGATAAGCGCCTGAGGAAGATTCATCTGATGATTATCGGCCTGGGCGAGGATGGTCAGCTCGGTTTCAACGAGCCGGGCTCCTACATCAAGTCGCGCACCCGCCTGGTGCAGCTGACTCACAACACGCGCACGATTCAGTCGAAGGCCTTCTTCGGCATGGAGCATACGCCGCGCATGGCGATCACGATGGGCCTCGATACGATCATGCGCGCCGACCGCATTATCCTCATGGCCTGGGGCGAGGAGAAGTCGCAGATCATCCGCCGCGTGGTGGAGGGGGAGCAGACGGCACAGGTGCCTGCCACCTGCCTGCAGGAGCATGCCAACATCGAGGTCGTGGTGGATGAGAGTGCTGCACAACACCTTACGCGCATCCAGACCCCCTGGTTGGTGGGCCCCTGCAGCTGGACACCGCGCTTTATCCGCAAGGCGGTGGTGTGGCTCTGCCGTGAGGTGCAGAAGCCGGTGCTGAAGCTCACCTACAAGGATTATATCGACCACTCGCTGGGCGAATTGCTCGAACAGCAGCCCTACGATAAGATCAATATCCAGGTCTTCAACGACCTGCAACATACCATCACGGGGTGGCCGGGCGGCAAACCCAATGCCGACGATACGACCCGTCCCGTGAAATCGACCCCCTACCCGAAACGGGTGCTGATCTTCTCGCCCCACCCCGACGACGATGTGATCGCCATGGGCGGCACGTTTATCCGCCTGGTGGAGCAGGGGCACGAAGTGCATGTGGCCTACCAAACCTCGGGCAGCTTCGGCGTGCAGGACGATGTGGTGTTGCAGTCGGTCGATATGGGTCGTGAGATGGGGTTAGGCGACCGTGTGAAGGAGATCGGGGCACTGATTCGCGGTAAGCAGGCCGGCTTCCCCGAGCCGGTGGAGCTGTCGGAGGTCAAGGCGGCGATTCGCCGCTCCGAGGCGCGGGCTGCGGTGCGCACCTTCGGCCTGGATCCCGATAGCCGCTCCCACTTCCTCAACCTGCCCTTCTACGAGACGGGAGGCGTGAAGAAGAATCCCCTCTCGGAGGCCGATGTGAAGCCGATTGTGGCGCTGTTGCGTGAGGTGCAGCCCCACCAGATCTACGCCGCAGGCGATTTGAACGACCCTCACGGCACACACCGCACCTGCATCGAGGCACTGTTGGAGGCGCTTGCCGAGACGGCCGAGGATGCTTGGCGCGAGGAGTGCCACCTGTGGCTCTACCGCGGTTCGTGGACCGAGTGGGAGGTGAGCCAGGTCGATATGGCTGTGCCCCTGTCGCCCGATGAGCTGATCAAGAAGCGTCACGCGATCTATCGCCACCTTTCGCAGAAGGATGTGCTCCTGTTCGGCGAGGTGGATCAGCGCGAATTCTGGCAGCGGGCCGAGGAGCGCAACCAGCTCACGGCCGCCCTCTACCACCGCTTGGGGCTGGCCGAGTATCAGGCCATAGAGGTCTTTATGAAATTGTTTTAGTGTGCAATCATAAACCCAATTTTAGGTGTTATAAATTTTTTGAGTTATGCGTTTAATCATTCAACCTACGCAAGAGAAGGTGGCCGTATGGGCTGCCGATTACATCATTCGTTCGATTAAGGCCAAGGCTGCCGTGACCGAGACCCCCTTTGTGCTGGGTCTTCCGACGGGTTCGACCCCGCTGGCGACCTACGCCGAGCTGATTCGTCGTTACAAGGCGGGTGATGTGTCGTTTAAGAACGTCATTACGTTCAACATGGACGAGTATGTGGGCCTTCCGAAGGAGCACCCCGAGAGCTACCACTCCTTTATGTGGAACAACTTCTTCTCGCACATCGATATCGTGAAGGAGAACGTGCATATTCTCAATGGCAACGCGCCCGACCTGAAGGCCGAGTGTGAGGGGTATGAGGCTGCGATTGTAGCGGCCGGTGGTATCGACCTCTTCATGGGCGGTATCGGCGAGGATGGCCACATCGCCTTCAACGAGCCCTTCTCGTCGCTTTCGTCGCGTACGCGCGAGAAGACCCTCACCGAGGATACGATCCGTGTCAATTCGCGCTTCTTCAACAACGATATCAACCTCGTGCCGAAGACGGCTCTGACGGTGGGCGTGGGTACGATCTGCTCCTCGAAGGAGGTGATGATCCTCGCCACGGGCCCCAAGAAGGCGCGCGCCGTGCAGATGGGTGTTGAGGGTGCTTACTCGCATGTATGGACCATCACGGCCCTGCAGACCCACCCGAAGGGTATCCTGGTATGTGACGAGGATGCTTGCGGTGAGCTGAAGGTTAATACCTATAAATATTTTAAGGATATCGAGAAAAACAACCTCTAATGGAATCCGCCTAACAAGGCTATTTTGGCATCTGCCTTGTCTGTTGCTCCTCACATACGAAGAGTATGCTGCGTCGCAACAGCCTGCGAGCAGCTTCAAAATAGCGCTTGTTATACGAATTCCTGCAAAGCAGAGGGTGCCCGCCTAACAAGGCTGTTTCGGCATCTGCCCCTGCATCCATTAGTGAATGCGGGGGCGGTTTGTTTTAGTCCCGTGCGATGAAATTTTGCGGTTTGATAATCTTTTACTAATTTAGTACCTCGATTGCTAAACCGACAACTATGAAACGACTTTTAACCCTGCTTTTTGTGGCGACCCTTTGGGTGGGGTGTCTTTCCCAGGGCGATGGAACGGGTATCCGCAACAGCCAAGATTGGGCAGCCTTTGCCGAGGCGGTCAATCGGGGCGAGAGCACCGCACAGTGGGAAGATGCTTCGGGTGTGATACGCCTGCATAAGAACCTGAACCTGAACCGCTTGGAGTCACCTGTGGCGGTAGGAGATTCGGCCGAGAACTCCTTCCGCGGCACATTCGATGGCGGCAACTACACCATTTCGGGGCTGCGCATCCAATCCGATGGCGCGTTTGTCGGTCTGTTCGGCGTTAATCAGGGTACGATCCGTCGCCTGAAGGTGGCCGACAATTGCCGTTTCGAAGCAACGAACGAGCAGAGCCTCGTCGGTGCCGTGTGCGCCGATAACTATGGCCGTGTGGAGCATTGCGAGAGTAGTGCCGAGGTGCAGGGCGCAGGTTGCACGGGCGGTGTGGTCGGATCCGTACAGCCCGATCCTGCCTCGACGGTTGTGCCGCTCATCGCGCGATGCAAAAATCGGGGTACGGTACGCGGCGCAGGCGATCGGACGGGAGGTCTGGTTGGTCACGCACTTCGTGCCAAGGTGGTCGATTGCGAGAATCATGGCGCGGTGATCGGCACGGGAAGCTATACGGGTGGTGTTGTCGGGTTTAATAGCGGCACAGTGCGCGGTTGCAGGAATCGGGCACCCATTCGTGGCCGAAGCTACGCGGGTGGTGTGGCAGGAGCCAACAGCCGCGAGGGCTACCTGGCGGAGATCGCGAATGAAGGCCCCGTGCAGGCCGAGACAATCGGCGAGATCGTCGGTGAGGATTTTACCCGGCAGGTGGTTGATGAGGATGTTTTGCGCAAGCACTATCACCAAGAGGCCTTGTAAAAATCAGCACTTGTTATACAATATTTCAAAAGGAATGTTTCGGTGTCCCTCAAGGACACCTTTTTTTGTGCAAAAAAATGCGTCCATAGAATGGCGGATATGAAACGCGTTTTGTAAATTTGTATAGAAATTATCCTCAAACCGAACTCGCTATGAAACAAATCCTTTGGTTGTGTGCTGTGGTTGCCCTCTTCTCGGCTTGTGCCGAGCGCTCGGCAACGACCCTGAAAGAGGCCTTTGCGGAGGATTTCCACATCGGTACGGCGATGAATGTACCCCAAATTCTCGGGTTGGACAAGGAGGGCGCAGCCCTGACTGCCGAGCACTTCAGCGCCATTGTGGCCGAGAACTGCATGAAATCCGCGGAGATTCATCCCGAGAAGGATCGTTATCACTTCGAGGATGCCGATGCCTTTGTCGCCTTCGGGGAGGAGCATGGGATGTTCATCACGGGTCATACGCTCGTGTGGCATTCGCAACTCTCGCCCTGGTTTCCGTATGATGAGGCGGGCAATAAGGTCTTGCGCGAGGAGATGATCGCACGCCTGAAGGATCACATTTCGACCGTTGTCGGGCGCTACAAGGGGCGCATCAAGGGGTGGGATGTGGTCAATGAGGCGATCCTCGATGACGGATCGTTGCGCATGACCCCCTTCCTGGAGATTATCGGCGAGGATTACCTCGAGCTGGCCTTCCGATTTGCCCACGAGGCCGATCCCGAGGCGGAGCTCTACTACAACGACTACTCGATGGCCTCGCCGGCCAAGCGGGAGCGTGTCGTGCAGCTGGTGCGCGACCTGAAGGCGAAGGGCATCCGCATCGACGGTGTCGGCATGCAGGGCCATATGGGCATGGATTATCCCGATGTCGGGGAGTTTGAGAAGAGCATCGAAGCCTATGCCGCCGAGGGGGTCAAGGTGATGATCACCGAGTGGGATATCTCGGCCTTGCCCACGGTGCAGCAAGGTGCTGAAATTTCCGACACGGTTGCCTACCGCAAGGCCATGAATCCCTATCCCGACACGATGCCTCAGGAGGCACAGGAGGCGTGGAACGAGCGCGTGAGAACCTTCATGGATCTCTTCCTCAAGCACAGCGACAAGATTTCGCGCGTGACAACCTGGGGCGTGACGGATCGATCGTCGTGGCTCAATAATTGGCCGATGCGCGGTCGCACGAACTATCCGCTCCTGTTCGACCGCGACAATCAACTTAAACCCGTCATGCGGGAGTACCTGAATCGATAAACCCCTAATCCCGGCACCATGGAGAAGACTTGGAGATGGTTTGGACACAAGGATAAAATTACCCTTCCGATGTTGCGCCAGATTGGCGTGGAGGGTATCGTGACGGCGCTGCACGAAGTGCCCAACGGTGAAATATGGCCTTACGAGATGATATGCGACCTGCGCGATGAGATTGCCGCCCACGGCATGCGTTGGTCGGTCGTGGAGTCGTTGCCCGTGAGCGAGGCAATCAAATATGCCGGTGCGGAGCGCGATCGCCTGATCGAGAACTACATCGTAAGCCTCGAAAACCTTGGTCGTGCAGGCATTAAGACCGTCTGCTACAACTTTATGCCCGTCATCGACTGGATTCGTACCGACCTGGAGCACCCCTGGGAGGATGGTACCTCGTCGCTCTACTTCGACTATGCCCGCTTTGCCTACTTCGATATCCATATCTTGGAGCGCGAGGGGGCCGAGAAGGAGTATCCGGCCGAGACCTTGGCGCGCGTTGCCGAGCTGCATGAAACGATGACCGACGAGGAGCGTGACGGGCTCATCGACACGATTATCGTCAAGACGCAGGGCTTTATCAACGGCAACATTCGCGAGGGGGATAAGCACCCCGTCAAGATCTTTAAGCGCCTCTTGGCGCAGTATGCAGGGATCGACCGCGAGGCATTGCGCGAAAATATGCGCTACTTCCTCTCGGCCGTGATGCCCGTGTGCGATAAGTGGGGTATCAATCTATGCGTGCACCCCGACGATCCGCCGTTCCAGGTGCTGGGTCTGCCACGCATTGTCACCTCGGAGGAGGATATCGCTTGGCTTTTGGAGGCGGTGGATAATCCCCATAACGGAGTTACCTTCTGTGCCGGCTCACTCTCGTCGGGAGCGCACAACGATGTCGTGAAGATGGCCCGTCGCTTCAAGGAGCGCACCCACTTTGTCCACCTGCGCAGCTGCCGCATCTTGGAGGGTGGCAACTTCATCGAGGCTTCGCACCTCGAGGGTAGGGGACACCTGATCGAGCTGGTGCGGATCTTCGAGGATGATCCGCGCAAGGAGCTTCCGATGCGTGTCGATCATGGTCGCACGATGCTCGGCGATGAGAAGATGGGCTACAACCCGGGCTACTCGTTCCATGGGCGCATGTTCGCCCTGGCGCAGGTCGAGGGTATGATGGCCGTGGTCAGAGATGAGTTGAAACGTAAGTAAAACCAAAAAAATAGCAACAAGTATGAACGAACTTTTTTCGATTGAGGGCAAGGTAGCCGTCATTACGGGTGCCGGTGGTGTCCTGGGTGGCAATGTGGCCAAGAGTTTTGTAGAGCAGGGTGCCAAGGTGGTGGCCCTCGATATTCGTCAGGAGCAGCTCGATAAGCGTGTCGAGGAGCTGCGTGCGATCGGTACGGGCGATGTGGTGGGGCTGATTTGCAACGTCCTCGACCTGGATTCGATTCGCAAGGTGGCCGATGAGGTGGTGGCCAAGTGGGGTCGCATCGACATCCTGATCAACATCGCAGGTGGCAATATGCCGGGCGCTACGCTGCGTCCCGATCAGCCGATTTTCGACATGAAGATCGAGGATTGGAACAAGGTGACGAACCTCAATATGAATGGCACGGTCTATCCCTCGATCATCATCGGCGAGGTGATGGCACGCCAGCGCAAGGGGGCGATTGTCAATATCTCCTCGATGGCCGCCCTGCAGGCGATTACCAATGTGCCGGGCTACTCGGCTGCCAAGGCTGCCGTGACGAACTTTACGATGTGGATGGCGATGGAGATGGCTCACAAATATGGCGACGGCGTGCGTGTAAATGCCGTGGCTCCGGGCTTCTTTATCGGTGACCAGAACCGAGCCGTGCTGCTCAACCCCGATGGTTCGCTCACCGAGCGCAGCCACAAGGTCTTGGCCAATACCCCGATGGGCCGTTTCGGCGACATCACCGAGCTGAACGGTGCGATCCAATTCCTCTGCTCCGATGCAGCCTCCTTCATTACGGGTGTGAATCTGCCGATCGATGGCGGCTTCTCGATCTATTCGGGCGTTTAAGCCGTCAGCTATTTTTGAATGAAAATCCCCGACCGTATTGGCCGGGGATTTTCATTTGTATTGCGTGTCGGATTACTTGCTCTCGCAGTAGGCGCCGAGTCGCTTGTACTCCTTGTAGAGCTCTTCGTACTTGGCGTGGTTCTCGGCCGAGGGTTTGTACTCCTTGGCACAGCCCGAGGCCATCGCCTCCTGCGCCTTCTCGATCGTGGGGTAGAGACCCGCAGCCACGGCTGCAAAGATCGAAGCACCGAGGGCGCAAGCCTGGTCGCTCTCGCACACCGAGATAGGCACACCCAGCACATCGCTCATCACCTGCATTACGAAGGGCGACTTGAGGGCGATACCGCCAATGCCGATGCAGTCGTTGATGCGGATGCCCTCGCTCTTCATGCGCTCCATGATCGCCTTCGAACCAAAGGCCGTAGCCTCCACCAGGGCGCGGAAGATCATCGGGGCGGTCGTGCCGAGCGTGATGCCGGCGATAGCACCCTTCAGTGTCTGGTCGGCATCGGGCGTACGGCGACCGTTCATCCAATCCACCGCAATCACACCGCTCTCGCCGATTGCAATCTTCTCGGCCTCGGCAGTCAGTGCAGGCAGAATCTTATCGCAAGCCTTGTCCAGCTCCTCGATCGTGAGCTTCTCGCCCAGGATCGCCTTCATCGGGAACTCCAGCACACGGCGGAACCAGGCGTAGATGTCGCCAAAGGCCGACTGTCCGGCCTCGAAGCCGATCAGACCCGGCACTACCGAACCATCCACCTGGCCGCAGATGCCCGGGATGAGCTTGTTGCCCACCGTCTCGGGCTTGGCAACGACGATGTCGCAGGTCGAGGTACCGATGATACGCACCCACGAGTCGGCCTTGATACCGGCACCTACGGCACCCATGTGGCAGTCAAATGCGCCACCGGCTACCACCACATCGGTCGAGAGACCCAAACGCTTGGCCCACTCCTCCGTCAGGTGACCTACGACCTTCTCGGCCGTCTCGGTCTCGGTGAACATTCTTTCGCGCAGACCCGAGAGCAGGGGATCGAGTGTCGTGAGGAACTCCTCCGACGGCAGGCCGCCCCACTTGGCGTGCCACATCGCCTTGTGACCCTCGGCACAACGGCTGCGCACAATCTCCGACGGCTTGGTTGTGCCGGTCAGGATGGCGGGCATCCACTCGCAGTGCTCGACAATCGAGTAGGCAGCCTCGCGTACCGCCTCATCCTCGCGCAGCACATGCAGCGCCTTGGCCCAGAGCCACTCCGAGGAGTAGATACCGCCCTCGTAAGCCGAGTAGTCGATCTCCCAACGACGGCACAGCGTGTTGATCTCGTCGGCCTCCTTGATGGCCGTGTGGTCCTTCCAGAGGACGAACATGGCGTTGGGGTTCTCCTCGAAGCCCTCCTTGAGTGCCAGAGGCGTACCCTCCTCGTCGATGAAGCAGGGGGTCGAACCCGTCGTGTCGAAGGCGATACCTACGACATTCTCGGCCACCTCCGACGATACGGCTCCCAGCACCTCGCGTACCGTAGCCTCCAGCACCTCGATATAATCCTTCGGGTGCTGACGGTATTGGTTGATGGCGGGGTTGCAATATTTGCCCTCCTTCCAACGGGGGTAGTAGCGCACCGCCGTAGCGAGTGTCTTGCCATTCATGGCATTTACCAGCACGGCACGAGCCGAGTCGCTACCGTAGTCCAGTCCGATTACATATTTATCCATGGTATGGGTCGTTTGTCGGTTTAGCACAAGGCCTTATTTAACATATAGTACACCTCGTTCATGCGCAGCTCCTTCTTGAACTCCGTGATCGTGGTATCCTTGTTGATGTGTACCATCTCGATATTGGCGATCTCGGCGAAGTCCTCCCAGTACTCGGCCGTGATGTCGTACGAGAAGCAGGAGTGGTGCGTACCACCGGCCAGGATCCAGGCACCGGCACCCACCTCGAAGTTGGGCATCGGCTTCCAGAGGGCCGAGGCTACGGGGAGCTTCGGCAGCGGCTTCGGCTCTACGCACTCTACATCGTTTACGATCAGGCGCATACGGTTACCCATATCGACCACCGTGGCGGCTACACCCGAACCGGTCTTCGAGGTGAAGACAAGGCGGGCCGTCGGGGTCTTGCGGATACCGATGCCGAGGAAGTGAACCTCCAGGCGCGGCTTCTGGGCAGCGATCAGGGGGCTGACCTCCAACATGTGCGACTGGAGAATCGTGCTCTCCTCGCCGGCGAAGTTGAGCGTGTAGTCCTCCATGAACGAGCAACCCTTCGTCATGCCCTGCGACATGAACCATACGGTGCGCACCATGGCGGCAGTCTTCCAGTCACCCTCGCCACCAAAGCCGTAACCCTCGGCCATCAGGCGCTGCGAAGCAAGGCCCGGAATCTGGTCGAAGTGGCCCAGGTCGTCGAAGTTGGTCGTGAAGGCCTTGGCGCCCTTTGCCTCGAGGCAGGCCTTAATCGTCAGCTCGGCCTTGGCTGCGTTCCATACCTTCTCGTAACCCTCGGTCGTCTTATCCTCCAGCTCGGCAGCGTGGTCGTAGAGCTGGAAGTATTCCGCAACGAGTGCGTTCACCTGCTCATCGGTTACCTGCTCGAAGTAGGTCATCAGCTCTGCTACGGGGCAGTAATCGACGTGGTAACCCAGACGAATCTCGGCCTCCACCTTGTCGCCGTCCGTCACGGCTACGTTGTTCATCTGGTCGCCAAAGCGGATCACCAGCATATCCTGCGAGTCGGCCCACGCAGCAGCTACGCGCTGCCAGATGGCGATCTTCTCGAGGGTCTTCGCATCCTGCCAGTGGCCTACAACCAGCTTGCGCGGACGGCGCAGACGAGCCGTGATGTGACCAAACTCGCGGTCGCCGTGAGCCGACTGGTTGAGGTTCATGAAGTCCATGTCGATCTCGTTCCAGGGAATCTCCTCGTTGAACTGCGTGTGGAGGTGCAGAAGGGGCTTGTTCAGCTCCTGCAGACCGTGAATCCACATCTTGGCGGGCGAGAAGGTGTGCATCCAGGTAATCACACCGATACACTTCGAATCGTTGTTGGCGGCCTTCATGATGTCCCAAACCTCCTTCGAGGAGTTGGCCGTGCCCTTATATACTACCTTTACGGGGAGCTGGCCCGAAGCGTTCATGCCTGCTACCATCGTGTTCGAGTGGCCATCTACAGCTACTACGGCATCACCACCATAGAGGAGCTGTGCGCCCGTCACGAACCAAACTTCAAAGTTGCTATATGCTTGTACCATATTTTTAATTCTTAATTCTTAATTTTTAATTTTTAATTGACTTCTTCTGTCCGTAGTAGGCATTCGCACCATGCTTGCGCGAGTAGTGCTTCTCGATCAGAAGATCGTTCATCTCCAGCGCAGGATTGACCTGGTAGGCCACGAAGGCCATCTTGGCCACCTGCTCCATCACGACAGCGTTGTGAACCGCCTCGTCGCCATCCTTACCCCACGCAAAGGGACCGTGGTTCTTCACCAACACGCCCGGCGTGTGCATCGGGTTCATACCGGCCTCCACGAAACGGTTTACGATTACCCTACCCGTGTGCTTCTCGTACTCGCCCATCTGATCCTCGGTCATCGAGGCCGTGCAGGGAATGGCGCGGTGGAAGTAGTCGGCGTGTGTCGTGCCGATGTTGGGGATATCCTTGCCTGCCTGGGCCCACGCCGTGGCGTAGGTCGAGTGGGTGTGGACGATACCGCCCACCTCGGGGAAGGCTTTGTAGATTTCGAGGTGTGTCGCCGTGTCCGACGAGGGGCGCAGGTCGCCCTCGACGATCGTGCCGTCGAGGTCAACCACCACCATATCCGACGGCTTCATGTCATCGTAATCCACACCGCTGGGCTTGATCACCACCAACCCCTTTTCGCGGTCGATGGCCGATACGTTACCCCAGGTGAAGATGACTAAGCCGTGCTTTACAAGGTCCAAATTGGCTTTGCAGACCTTCTCTTTGAGTGCTTCTAACATATTACCACAAGAAATAATAAAGAATGGTCAAAATGACGATCACGCCGATTGCGCCCCAGTTGAAGGCTGCATCCGTGCGGAATACCGCAAGGTCGATCTTCACGGCCTTCGGATCCTGAACCTTGTCCGTGGCGTTCGACTTGAGGTAGATCGAGATCGTGAGGAACATCGCCATCAGGAAGAAGAAGGCCTCGAAGCCGTTGTTCTTCAGCGTCGTGTTGCTGATGCCGATCACACCCAGTACGAGGCATACAAGGGCAGCAACGAACGTGAAACGGCTCCAGAAGAGCTGTGTCTTGACGGTGTGCTCATCCAGTACATCGGCCTTGACGGTCTTCTTGCTCAGGAGCGAGAGCGTGATGAAGAGGATCACCAGGGCGATGAAGACATAACCCATGCGCAGCAGGAACGGCACCTCGGGCATCATGAACTTGAAGAGTACCGAGAAGGCAAACGTACCGATGGCGGCTACTACGGCAGCTACGCCCGAGGCACGCTTCCACAGCAGACCCAGACCGAAGATGACGACTACGCCCGGATAGACGAAGCCCGAGTACTCCTGAATGATCTGGAAGGCCTGGTCGGCAGCACCCATGATCGGATAAACGGCAATCACGGCCAGCACCAGCGCGGCCACCGACGTCAGACGACCTACCGATACGAGCTTCTTATCCGAAGCCTCCTTGTTGATGAACTGCTTGTAGATATCCATCGTGAAGATCGTCGAGGTCGAGTTGAACATCGAGGCAAGCGACGAAATTACGGCAGCAGCCAGGGCAGCAAACGAGAGACCCTTTACAACAACGGGCGTAAAGTTGCGGATCAGGAACGGATAGGCATCATCCGAGCGGGTGATCTCTCCGGCCAGCGACTGATACAGCTCCGGCTCCTGCGTCATGATGTAGTAGGCGCAAACACCCGGGATGCAGACGATGAAGGGGATCAAAATCTTGAGGAAGGCGGCGAAGATCATACCCTTCTTGGCCTCCGAAAGCGACTTGGCAGCCAGACCCTTCTGGATGATGTACTGGTTGAAGCCCCAGTAACCGAGGTTCGTGAGCCACAGGGCACCTACGATCACCACGATACCCGGGATGTCGAAGTAGGGATCGGCCGTGATGTTCTCGATAGCCGGGTTGCGCGTCACCACAAGGTTGAAGTGGCGGTCACCCTCAATGGCTCCGAGCTTCGACATAATCTCCTGCAAGGCACCGAGTGCGCCACCCTGAATGTCGAGCGAACCGGCGATGAAGTCCAGGGCGAAGTAGGCCGTGATCAGACCACCGCCCACGAGGAAGGTAACCTGCATCACATCGGTCCAGGCCACCGAAGCCAGACCACCGTAGATCGAGTAGATACCGGCGATGATGAACAGAACGAGGATGATGACCATGAGCGTCATATCGACCTCCATGCCCAGAATCATACCCGGAGCGGCGGGAATACCGAGGATCTGCTTAATGGCCAACGCACCGAGCCAAGCTACCGACGTAAGGTTGATGAAGACGTAGAGGAAGAGCCAGAAGATCGAGAAGGCCAGACCCACACCCCAGTTGTAGCGCTCGCGCAGGAACTGCGGAATGGTAAAGATCTTTCTTTCGATCATCACGGGCAGCAGGAACTTACCCACCACGATCAGCGTGGCGGCAGCCATCAGCTCGTAAGCGGCAATCGCAATACCCGATGCAAAGGCCGAGCCCGACATACCGATAAATTGCTCGGCCGAGATGTTGGCCGCGATGAGCGAGGCACCTACGGCCCACCAGGTCAGCGTGTTGCCGGCCAGGAAGTAGTCACTCGACGATTTCTCTTTACCGTCTTTGCTGCGCGAGAGGAAGAATCCCAATCCCACGAGCAGGATGATGTACAGCACAAAGATCGCATAGTCGATAAATGCGAATCCGTTGTTCTGCAATGCTTCAATCAGATTCATTGGTTTTTAAGATTTTTATTGGTTAATACTTTTGTTGGTAGCTTGGTTGTTACTCGCGTACACCGAACTTGAAGGTGCAGTGGCTCGTGTACTTCTCGCCCGGGCGCAGTACGGCCGAAGGCCACTCGGGCTTGTTGGGCGTGTCGGGATACTTCTGCGTCTCGAGGCAGATACCCACGCGCTGGTTATAGACGATGCCCTTCTTACCCGTCACCGTGCCATCGAGGAAGTTGCCCGAATAGACCTGGATACCCGGCTCGTCGGTGTAAACCGTCAGTTCGATACCCGTCGTCGGGGCGTAGAGCACCACGGCCGGCACCGTCTTGTCGCGGTTGGTGGCCAATACCCAGTTGTGGTCGTAGCCGTTGCCGTTCTTGAGCTGGATGTAGTCGAAGTTGTCGATCTCCTTACCTACGGCCTTGGCCGTGCGGAAATCCATCGGCGTCTCGGCTACGGGGGCAATCTCGCCCGTCGTCATGTAGGTATCGTCCACGGGGGTAAAGCCCTCGGCATTGATCATCAGCTCGTGGTCGAGGATCGTCTGCGTGGGATCGCCCGTGAGGTTGAAATAGGAGTGGTTAGTCATGTTGATTACGGTCGGAGCATCGGTCGTAGCCTCGTAGTCGATCGCAATGGCGTTCTCGTCCGTGAGCGTGTAGATCACCTTGGCCTCCACATTGCCGGGGAACTGCTCCTCGCCATCGGGCGAAGCAAGCGAAAGCACGAGCTTCGTCGCCGTAGTCTCTTCTACCGTGTAGAGCTTGTACTGCCAGCCGTTCGGACCGCCGTGCAGGCAGTGACCGAAGTTGTTCTTCGGCAGGTCGTACTCCACGCCGTCGAGCGTGAATTTACCCTGACCGATGCGGTTGGCGTAGCGACCGATCGAAGCGCCGAAGTCCGAGGGGACATTCTGGTAGTCGGCAATCTTGTCGAAGCCGAGCACTACATCGCGCATCTCGCCCGCGCGGTCGGGAACCATCACCGATACGATGCGACCACCGAAGGGGGTGATGCAGACCTCCATGCCGTTGGCATTCTTCAGGGTGTAGAGTTGCGTGGTTTGATCGCCGATCGTCGTCTCAAAATCGGCAGGATTCAGACCCGACAGGGTCTTGTTGCAGGGCTCCGAGCAGCAGGCAGTCATCAGCGCGGCTGCGAGCAGGAGCGTCGAAAGTTTGCGAATCATAGTTATTTTAGGTTTTTGTGTTTTAGTCCTTAGGTGGAATATAACATAGTTATATTGTTCAAATATACGGATTATCGCTCGAACAGCCAAATTTTTTTCGTATCTTGTCCCAAAATCAAAACGAAAATGGCGAAAAAGATTCAAATTTTGGTGCTCTTGTGGGCGCTGTGTGGGGCGATGATGACAGCCCAGGGTGCAGAAAAGGGGTATGTTAAGGTTCCCGAGGGGCGTTTGTATTACGAGATTTCGGGCGAGGGTACGCCGCTGATTTTTGTACACGGACACTCGCTCGATAGGCGCATGTGGCGCGAACAGGTGGCCTTCTTCGAAAAGCATTATCGTGTCATCGTTTACGATGCGCGCGGCTACGGGAAATCCTCCAAACAGCGCGAGGATCTGCTCTTTACCCATTGCGACGATTTGGTCGCTCTGATGGATGCGTTAGGCATTGAAAAGGCGCATGTCGTGGGCCTTTCGATGGGTGGATTTATTGCGGGCGATCTGTTGGCGATGCACCCCGAAAGAATGCTTTCGTGCACGTTGGCCGAGGGACATATCCGCTCCACGCCGAGCATCAACCATCCGATGACCGAGGAGGAGCGTGCCGCGAAGCAGGCCTCGATCGATGCCGTGAAGGCCAAGGGGATGCGTACCTATAAAAAAGAGTGGTTCGCGAACCTGATGAATGGCGGCACGAAGGCCGAAAGGATGCGTAAGCCCCTCTGGCAGCAGATTCGCAAGTGGGATGGGTGGCAGGCCACGCACCACGAGGTGCACTGCTACTATGCCCGCGAGGCGATGGAGGTGCTGAAAAGACGCAAGCCCGATGTGCCGACCCTCTTCCTCTCGGGTCGTCGCCCGACGGGCAAGCTGCGCACCAATCCCTCGATGATGAACTACCTGAAAAACAGCCGCCACGAATATATCGACGACAGCGGCCACATGTGCAATATGGAGCAGCCGGAGCTTTTCAATCAAGTGGTCTATGATTTTTTGATTGAGAGTCAGCGCAAAAGAGATTAAAGCCACTTTCCTTAATATCATTAAGCTCTTTAATCTCCTTATTATCATTATCAGAACAAAAAAAAGCCTCGCCGTGAAAGCGAGGCTTTTTTTGTTGGTTGTAGTAACTACTACTGCGGCTGCTTGCCGATGTAAGCCAGGATACCGCCATCCACATAGAGGATGTGGCCGTTTACGGCATCCGAAGCCTTCGATGCGAGGAATACGGCGGGACCGCCCAGCTCCTCGGGATCGAGCCAGCGACCTGCGGGGGTCTTGGCGCAGATGAACGAATCGAACGGGTGACGCGAGCCGTCAGCCTGGCGCTCACGCAGCGGAGCGGTCTGCGGCGTAGCGATGTAACCCGGGCCGATACCGTTGCACTGGATGTTGTACTCGCCATACTCCGAGCAGATGTTGCGCGTAAGCATCTTCAGACCACCCTTGGCAGCAGCGTAAGCCGATACGGTCTCACGACCCAGCTCCGACATCATCGAGCAGATGTTGATGATCTTACCCTCGCGACGCTCCATCATCTCGGGAATCACGGCGCTCGAGCAGATAAACGGACCTACGAGGTCGATGTCGATCACCTGCTGGAACTCCGAACGCTTCATCTCGTGCATCGGGATACGCTTGATGATACCTGCGTTGTTTACCAGGATGTCGATCTGGCCCACCTCGGCGTGAACCTTCTCAACCATCTCCTTCACCTGATCCTCGTTCGTCACATCGCATACATAGCCGTGTACATTCTCGATGCCGTGCTCCTTGTAGTTGGCAAGACCCTTCTCGAGTGCAGCCTCGTTGATGTCGTTGAAGATGATGTTCTTGATACCTGCGGCTACAAAAGCCTTGGCAATGTTGAAACCGATACCGTAAGATGCACCCGTGATCCAGGCATTCTTACCCTCCAATGAAAACATGCTCATAGTTTTTTTGTGTTTTTATGCGGCACCTTTTGCCCCTCCTCGCCCTACCGCTTGGTCACATACCGAAAGTATGCTCCCGCCCGCCATGACTTCGGAGTCGCAAAATCTGCTCGCCTAAAATTCACAAAAATTGTCGGCGAGCCGTGTCGCGGTTGGTTAATTCTAAATTCTAAACTCTAAATTTTGAATTGGTTTTGTAAAGCATTCTTCGACCTCCTCTTAAAGTCCCCCTTTTAAGGGGGATTTAGAGGGATGGTCTAAACTCGGATTTTTTGCTGATTACGGATTTGGGTAGCCATTGAATAGTACCCGGTCCGTCATCAACCTTAAATCCTTCATTAGAATTACTTCAAATCCGTAATCAGCGAGAAATCCTGGTCGCCATAGTCGAGGTTCTCACCGCCCATACCCCAAATGAAGGTGTAGTTGTGCGTTGCGGCGGCGCTGTGGATCGACCACTCGGGCGAGAGGACAGCCTGATCGTTGTGCATCCAGATGTGGCGCGTCTCATCAACCTCGCCCATCAGGTGGCAAACGGCATCCGTCTCGGGTACCTCGAAGTAGAAGTAGGCCTCCATGCGGCGCGAGTGAACATGTGCCGGCATGGTGTTCCATACGCTACCTGTAGCAAGCTCCGTCATACCCATCTGCAGCTGGCAGGTCGGCAGTACCTGATTTACGATCATCTTGTTGATGTTTCTTTCGTTCGAGCCCTCCAACGAACCCATGTGGGCAACGATGGCATCATCCTTCGTGATCTTCTTGTCGGGATACGAGGTGTGAGCCGTGCAGGAGTTGAAGTAGAACTTGGCGGGGTTGGCCTTGTCCACGCTCTCGAAGGTAACCTCACGGTCACCGGCACCGAGGTAGAGGGCCTGCTTGTAATCCAGCTCATACACCTGATCGCCGGCCTTTACTACGCCCTTGCCGCCTACGTTGAAGATACCCAGCTCGCGGCGGGTCAGGAAGTAGGGAGCCTTCAGCGGGTCGATGGCCTCGAGCTTGAGGACCTCCTCAACGGGCATTGCGCCACCTACGACCATGCGGTCATACATCGAATAGACCATGTTTACCTCGTCGGCGGCAAAGACCGTCTCGATGAGGAAATCACGGCGCATGCGCTTCGTGTCATAATGCTTGGCATCCTCGGGATGCGCTGCATAGCGAACTTCGTAATTGGTTTTCATCTTGAAAGTGATTATTAGATTGTTTGTTTAGTTGTTTGCTTGGTTATCCGTTTTTGTCGGAACACTTTTTATCCAAACAAAGTTAGTGAAAGGAAATGAAAATTCCAAGCCCGCGCGCCTAATTCTACTATAAAAAAAGAGCTATCGGTGTGATAGCTCTTGTAGATCGGTTGTGTGGGCCTTGTTTAGCGCATCGAATTCATGCGGATCGAGGCCTTGACCAGGGCAATGGCGCGGATGCGGTCGATCGCCACATCCTTGTCGGCGTGGTGGGGGTTCTGGCTCACGAGCTTCACGAAGCCCTCCTTGTCCGCCTTTTGGATATATTTCACGGTGATGTACTCCTCGCCGTCGATGTCGATCGAGAGCAGGTACATGTCGCCCCAGAAGATGTCTTCAATGTTTTGCAGTTGCTTGTAGAGCACGATGTCGCCACTCTTCAAAAGCGGGTACATCGAGTCGCCGGCGATGTAGATCGCCCCGTCGCACTGCGGCAGGTTGGGGATGTGGATAAAATTGACGGGTTTGAACTCCTGCTGGTTGTTGAACAGGGGTACGAGACCGGCCGTCCCCTCGATCGAGTAGAGGGGTACGCTCTGCAAGGGGAGCGAGGTGTCGGTGCGGTGGGTAAACGAATGCAACTCCGGTTTAGCGTTGAACATTTCGCCCGTGCCATATTCAAGCCAATCGGGGTTTACGTTCAATTCTTGAACCAAAATATTTCGGTTGCGCATCGAGAGTCCGGCCTTTCCCGTCTCGATCATCGAGAGTGCCGCTTTGCCTACGCCAAGTCGCTGAGCTAATTGCTCTTGCGTCAAGTTCAGCTGCTTGCGTATTAGTTTTACCCTTGTGTTCATAGCTAACCTATCGGAAATTCCAATATCAAAAATTTAACTTTTCAAGTACCAAAATCAAATTTTGAACCTATCTTTGTACCTGCAAAGTTAAGCAGTTTGTTCTAAAAAACAAATATTTTTGTTAAAAAATTACACAAATTCAATGATTTTTACCATTTCAACTCAACTTTATGCCGAGGTAATAGCCCGCTTAAAGGAGAAAATTGGCGCGAAAGGCTACTTCTCGGGGTCGTTGTCGTTTGACCACGAAGGGGTGTTTTGTCGCCTGGTGGTAAGCTGTTTTGTCTATCGTCGTGAGGTCGCCCTGCCCGAGGGTACGCACCACGAGGTCGCGGATCTCGTCCCCGTTTGGTGGGAGTTTCACACGTTAGACGAAGGCGGCGAGCGACTCAACGATTTCTCTTTTAACGAGCTTCGCGCACAGCTGCGCGCCTAAAGGCCGACCGGGGTTCGGCACAGCCTCTCTTCGGGCGCGGCAACGCCCACCGAACCCGCCATTATTCATCGATTCCGCCCGTCGTGTTGCCGCACAAGGGAGTCGTGAGGAGGGGGCTCCCCCTCCTCCTTATATAATAAGTAAGTATATGCCACATTCGTTTTTGGATTTTGCCCGCTCGGTTTACCCTTTTCTGGAGATCGAGCCTTTTCATGCGACCTACTACCGCGTGCTGGAGGCCTTTGCCGAGGGGCGCATCCGTCGCCTGGTTATCACCATGCCGCCCCAGCACGGCAAGAGCATGGGGGCTACGACCCTCCTGCCTGCCTACCTCCTGGGGCTCGACCCCGACATGAGGGTAGCGATCGCCTCCTACTCGGCCAACCTCGCCTCGAAGTTCAACCGCCGCGTGCAGCGCATCCTCGACTCGCGCGAGTATGCCGAATTGTTCCCGGCGACGACCATCAAGCAGGGCACACGCCCGTTGGGGTACATCCGCACCTCGGACGAGGTGGAGATCATCGACCACAAAGGATCGCTCCTGTCGGTCGGGCGCGAGGGGTCGCTCACGGGCAATCGGGTCGATTGTTTCATCCTCGACGACCTCTACAAAGATGCCCTGGAGGCCAACTCGCCCCTGGTGCGTGCCAACTGCTGGGAGTGGTACACCTCGGTTGTGAAGACCCGCATGCACAACCTCTCGCGCGAGCTGATCGTCTTCACGCGCTGGCACGAGGAGGATCTGATCGGGGAGTTGATGCGGCGCGAAAAGTTCGTCTCGCTCGAGGAGTGGTCGCAGCTCGATGCGGTGGATGAGGATTGCTGGCTGCACCTGAATTTCGAGGCGTTGAAAACATCGCCCGCCACGGAACTCGATCCGCGCCGCGAGGGCGAAGCGCTGTGGGAGAGCCAGCAGGGGCGTGCGCTCCTGCTTAAGAAGCGGCGACTCGACCCCTTGCAATTCGAGGCGATGTATCAGGGACACCCCACGGCCCGCGAGGGGTTGCTCTACGGGACGAACTTCAGCGAGTACGACCACCTGCCGCGCGAGGTGGTGCGCCTTTCCTCCTACACCGATACGGCCGATGTGGGGGATGACTACCTCTGTTCGCTCAGCTATGCCGTGGATGCCGATGGGGTGATCTACATCACCGATTGTGTCTATACGCGCGAGGCGATGGAGCAGACGGAGGGGATGGTAGCCGAGATGTTGCGCCGCAGTGGCACGCGCCAGGCGCTCATCGAGAGTAACAACGGCGGTCGAGGCTTTGCCCGTGCCGTGCAGCAGCTTGTCCCCGAGGTGCGCATCGAGTGGTTTCACCAGAGCGGCAACAAGGAGGCACGCATCCTTTCGAATGCCCCCACGGTGCAACACCTCCTCCGCTTTCCGAAGGGGTGGAATCAACGCTGGCCCGAATTGTATCAACATCTTACGACCTATCGCCGCACGTTCCGTGCCAATCGCTGGCACGATGCCGCCGATGTGGTAACGGGCATTGTCGAACGCGAGGTGGTCGATAAAGCAAAAAGCAGACTCCGAGGAGTGAGGTTTTTGGGTAATGATGCCAAAAGTGGCGCTTTTTAGATTCTAAATTATGGGCGAGAAACGTAGTATTTCTCGCCCTATTTTTTGCTTGCCTTTCCCTGATTACTTTGCAGAAAAAGATACCATTTCACAAAGTCTTTGAAATGGCC
>JAGAMA010000019.1 GCA_017624955.1 Alistipes sp. | reverse complement strand
GTCAAAGAGGTATCGAAAGCTCTTTATAGATGAATATTTCAAGCTCAATTACAAGTAGAAAATGCGGGCAAATACCCGCATTTATCTACTAATTTTGACCAATAAACAAAAACTGCCCCGATTTTATCTACTATTTTGACCAATAAGCCCAAAAAACCGCAGGAAAAAATTCCTGCGGCCTATTCACTTTGTCGGGGAGACTGGATTCGAACCAGCGACCTCCAACTCCCGAAGCTGGCGCGCTAACCGGACTGCGCTACACCCCGAACAAATCTCTTTCATTCGTAAGAGCGCACAAAAGTAACGCTAAAAATCGAAAATGCAAAATTATTCCCAAACTTTTTCTTATATTTGTCCTATAACCAACCAAACTTTACATCCATGAAACACTTTTTGACCCTGCTTGTGGCCGTTGCGATCTGTTTGACGGCGCAGGCACAGCCCCGTGAGCAGCGTTCGCTCGATGCGGAAAATCCCATTCTCCTTAAAGGGGGTGCGATTCACTATGCGGGACGCACGATCACCCTCTCGGAGAGAGCCATCTACCTCGATGGTTCGCTCTCGGACGAGGAGGCTGCCGCACTCCCCCACGTCTATAACACCTTCCAAAAGGCGGCTGCGGCCTTCGTAAAGGGCACTGCGGAGCAGCCTATGCGGGTCTATATCGCCCCGTGGGTCTATTGGATTGACGATCCCGACGATCCCTACATCCGCGGTTCGAAGGGCGAGTATCCCTTTGGTATGGTCATCGACTGCCCCTACCTCGAGCTGGAGGGTCTGAACCCCAACCCCCGTGCGGTGATCCTGGCCTCGGCACGCGGTCAGACGCAGGGCGCTGTGGGCAACTTCACGATGTTTGACCTCACGGGCGACGGCATGCGTTTCGAGAACCTCACGATGGGCAACTTCTGCAACATCGACCTCGAATACCCCCTCAAGCCCGAATTGGGACGCAAGAAGCGCAACACGGCCATCACGCAGGCGCATGTGGCCTACTGTCACGGCGACCGCATTGTGGCGCGTAATGTCCACTTCCTGAGCCGTTTGAACATGTGCCCCCTGGCAGGTGCGAAGCGTATCCTGTTCGAGAATTGCCACATGGAATCGACCGACGATGCCCTTACCTCGACGGGTCTTTATGTGGGCTGTACGCTCGGTTTCTATGGCCAGAAGCCCTTCTACAACGCCGACCGTGGCGGTGCTATTTTCCTCGATTGCGACTTCTATATCGAGCACGAAGTGCCGCGCCAATACTTCTGCAAGGCGCAGAACCCCCTCTCGGTGGTCGATTGCCGCTACCACAGCGCAGGCCACCTCTACGCAGGTTGGACCCACACGCCTGCCGATTGGCTGCGTGGCTACCAATACAACGTGACGGCCAACGGCCAGCCGATCCTCATCGGTGCCGATAAGCCCTACAACACCGTAGCGATGGATCGTGAAGAGGTGCTCGAAGCCTACCGCCTGGAGGATGACAAGGGGGTCTTCTACAACACCTACAACCTCCTGCGTGGCGATGACGATTGGGATCCGCAGGGGGTGCGTGAGCGCGTGGAGAGGCTCTCCGCAAAGCGGGGGCGCGACTTTGGAGCGATTGCTACCTGCCTGCAGGTTGAGCCGCGTGTGGCGGAGCTGACGACCCGTGGCGAGGCGCTGAAAGTGAAGGCTTCGCTGAATCGTCATGTCAATTTCCCGCTCAACAACCGCCCGATCAAGTGGCGTGTCGAGGCAGGCTACGAAAAGTATGTGAAGCTCTCGGCTACGGATGGTAACGAGCTGATTGTTACGCCGTTAAACGAGGAGGACGAGGCCGTGAAATTTATGCTCCTGGCCTCGACCGATGAGGGTCACGAGGCGGCTGTGGAACTGACCGTGAAGCCCGACCTGCTCTCGGCTCCCGAGCTGGAGGAGCAGCCCGTGATGCACCTCGGTTACGGCATGGCCCATGTCCACGCCCACCTCGATTTGGGTACGCGTGCAAACCATTCGCTCATCACCTGGTACCGTGCCACGAAGCGCGATGCGAGTGATGCGATCCCCGTGGCCGTGTCGCGCCACAACCACCCGATGGACCACTACACCCTTCGGAAGGAGGATGTGGGCTACTACCTCGTGGCAGGTATTGCCCCGAAGCATATCCGCTCGGTGGTCGGCAAGGAGGTGCGCGTCGTAAGTGCAAAGCGTGTCAAGATGAGCGATGTGAGCCCCTCGAATCGCTACGAAACGGACTTTGAGCACTTCCCTGCCGAGAATCAGCCCCTCATAAAGGAGGGCTTCTGGACGGTCGATAGCTTCAAGCCGAGCGACACGGAGGCCTACAGTTGGCAGCCCCGCACGGAGCGTCCGGCCTGGGTCTATGGCGCAAGCATCAATGGCGCTGTGGGCGAGGGTCTGTTCCAGGTGCAGAAGGGTGCGCGACTGATGTACACCCCCCTCAAAGGTACCTATAATAATATGCGTGTCGTGCTGAACTGCGATGCCGCCAAGACGGCAGGTCAGGGCTTCGGCTCGGCCACGGGGCAGTATATGGATGTGTGCCTAAAGTTCGACACCCGCACCCTGACGGGCTACGGCCTGCGCCTGATCCGCACCACGAAGCACAGCAACGCCGTGGATTTCCTCCTCGTGAAGTACGACAAGGGTACGATCACGCCCCTCACGGAGCCGGTATCGTCGCCCTGCTTCCGCACCGACTGCACGCTGACCGTGGAGTTGGAGGGTACTACCCTGCGCGCTACGGCCACGACCACGACCCCGCTCCCCGAGGAGACGAAGCACCTGCCCCAAAGCGTTGAGCTGGAGGCCGAGGTGGCGGCGAATCCCTATGGCGGTTTTGCCCTGCAATACACCGGTTCGTGTGGCGAGAGCGCCGTGCTGCTGCACCGCCTGGCGATTGATTGGCAGTAGTCCAAGCCCCGAAAAGCGACTCCAAAGCACCGAGCACTCCCCTGTTCGGTGCTTTTTTTCGTCATTTTCTCCGCTCGGCATACGAAAAATCCAAAATGCGTGTTATCTTTGTAGGTGGATGTGTGCCCGTGTGGGGTGCGCGTTGCAAGATGTGTGACAACAAAAAAACGGAATAGTTATGAAGAAGATCATTTTGGCGCTCCTGGCCGTGGCGATGACTACGGGCGTGATGGCGCAGCAGAATTTCTACAAGCAGTCGATTGGCGTGCGTGCCGGTCTGAATGTCTCGAAGCTCAAGACCGAGGGTCTGACCTACGATGCCGTGGCAGGTTTCCATGTGGGCGGTGTTTACCAGCGCCTTTTGACCAAGGAGGCCCCGATCTACCTCGAGACGGGTCTCTATGTGACGCAGAAGGGCTTTAAGTACGACGGCTCGAATAAGTGCAACGCCTACTACTTCGAGGTGCCCCTGTTGGTGAACTACAAGTTTGCGGCAGGCCGTGAGTTTACGCTCTACCCCTCGGCAGGTTTCTACTACGGCCTCGGCTTCGCCGGTAAGATGAAGGCGGCAGGCGTGAAGCACGACACCTTTGGCGATAAGGGCTACCTCGAGCGCTCGGACTTCGGTGTAAGAGCCTCGTTCACGGGCGAGTGGCGACAATTCGTGGCCTCGGCAGGTTTCGATTACAGCCTCTTCGATGCAGGCAAGGAGGGCAAATCCAAACACCGCACCTTCTTCCTCTCGGTGGGTTACAACTTCTAATAAAAAGGCTTCAGCATCGCTGAAGCCTTTTTGTTTAATACTCCTCCTCGTTGAAGAAGAAGTCGTCCTTTGAGGGGTAATCGGGCCAGATGTCCTCGATCGACTCATAGACATCGCCCTCGTCCTCGATCTCCTGCAGGTTCTCCAAAACCTCCAGCGGAGCACCGCTACGCACGGCGTAGTCGATCAGCTCCTCCTTCGTGGCGGGCCAGGGTGCATCTTCCAATTTGGAAGCGAGTTCCAGTGTCCAATACATGGTGTTGTTAGTTTAAGTGCTTTATATTTAGTGAATTAGTGGCATTAAAATTTGCTACTCCCCCGTTTCGGGTTTGCAAAAGTATAAAAAAAATGGGAATTCCAAGCAAAAAGCGTTAAAATTCACCATTTTTCTTTTCGTTTGAGATTGAGCCCCTTAGGGAATCCACTCCACCTCCTCGACACCGAGCGCCATCGTGAGTCTGCGCCCCAGGAGGTAGAGGTAGTCCGAGAGGCGGTTGAGCCACTGTTTCACCTCGCAAGGAACGCCCCCTTCGTGGTCGCGGTCGGCACGCAACGCGGCACGCTCCGCGCGACGGCACACCGTGCGGCAGATGTGGCACATCGAGAGCACGGGATGACCCCCGGGCAGGGTGAACTTCGTGATGGGCGGCACCTCCGACTGCATGCGGTCGATAGCCTCCTCGAGGCGCGCAACGGCCTCCGCCGAGAGTGCGGGCACCTTGCCTTCGCCCCCCTCGCCCACGGCCAGCAGGGCCTCGACGCTCATCGCCTCGACGAGCAGCTGCTCCAACTCGCGGATGTAACACGCCATCCCCTCCTCCTTGCGGAGCAGGTCCGTGAGCATCGCCACGAAGGCAGCGAGTTCGTCCACCGTGCCGTAAGCCTCGACACGCGGGTCGGTCTTAAAGACCCGCTCGCCTCCAATGAGCGACGTGAGGCCGCCATCGCCCTGTTTGGTGTAGATTTTCATATCCGATAGTGTTGTTTCGGTAGGTTGGGATCGGTAAACAGCAGGAGGAAAGCCCGCTTGTCCACCGAGGTACAAGTATGGTTCTCAACGAGTTCGCGGCACAGCGCAGCCCGTTCGCGCCCCTCGTAGGGCGACATCACGGCCACGGTCGTATGCCGTCGTGCCGCACGCTCCACCACCTCGCGCGTCCGGTTCTCGCTCACCGCCTCGGTCAGCAGGCAGAGGTCGCAGTTCGTCTCCAGGTCGTCGATCGAGAAGGCGCGGTAGTCGCAGAGCGTGTAGAGGTTCTGCAGCTGCACGGCGCGTTTCTTGACAAAGCCCCGCTGCAAGAGCGCCTCATACAAAACAGGCTCGGCGGTCAGCAGCCCACGGCGCATAAAGGCTTGGCGCACCAGCCGATAGACAAAGGGCGAATGTACCCCGTGACCACGGAAATAGCGTGCTCGGGCCACCCGTTCTGGGATGGTCGTCAAGCCATAAAGGCGGCGTTTGAGGTTGCGGAGTTTCAACGGTCGGCTTTTAAGGGTTACTAAGGGTTGCAAAAGGCGCTAAAGGCGTAAAAGGCGAGAAAGTGTCTTTACTCTTTCAACAGTCCTGCCAGGCGGCCGGTCGAGAAGGCGATTTGGAGGTTGTAGCCACCCGTGTTGGCATCCAAGTCCAAGACCTCGCCCGCCATGTAGAGCCCCTTGACGAGGAGCGACTCCATCGTGTAGGGGTTCACCTCCGAGCAGCGCACACCACCTGCCGTGGTCACGGCATACTCAAAGGGTGCGTAGTCCGAGATGGGGAAGGTGAGCTTCTTGAGCGTCTTGATCAGGCGCGTCACCTCCTCGTCCGTGAGCTTCGAAAGGTACTGCTTCGAGTGGATATCCAACTCGCGCGCCAAGGGCATCACCAGGGGCTTGGGCACCAGGCGGCGCAGCAGCTCCGAGAAAAACTCCGTAGGTGCCAGCTCCTCCCTCTCGCGGGCAATGCGGGCACGGAGGGTCTCCTCATCGAGTGCCGATTTCAGGTCTAAGGTTAGCTTCACGGCCTTGCCGTCGATCAGCGCATCCACCGCATCGCGGCTCATGCGCAGCGCCACAGCGCCCTCGATACCGCGCTCCGAGAAGCCGATCTCGCCAAACTCCTCGCGGATCGGTTCGCCATCGACATAGAGCGTAGCCCGCACATTGCGCAGCAGCAGCCCATGCAGGTACTTCATCTGCGCGTGGGTCGTCTTCAGGGGGGTCAGTGAGGGGCGCAACGGCTCGATCGTGTGGCCCAGGTCGGCCGCAAACGTATAGCCGTCGCCCGTAGAACCCGTTGCGGGGTACGATACGCCACCCGTCGTGAGGATCACTTTGCGGCACTCCTCCTTGCGCTCGAAGCCGCGCTTGTTGCGGTAGCGCACGCCATAGACACGCCCACCGAGGGTCAGAATCCCCGTCACGCGCGTCTCGTAGAGAATCTTCACACCATTCTCCACGCAATACTCCAGAAGGGCATTGGCGATGTCCCACGCCTTGCCGCTGCGCGGAAAGACACGTTCGCCGCGCTCGATGTCGAGCTTCACGCCCTGGCGCTCGAAGAAGCGGATCGTGGCTCGGTTGTTAAACTCCGAGAAGGCCTGCGTCAGGAACTCGCGGTTCACGCGCACATGCTCCAGGAACTCCTCCGCAGGTCGGGCGTTGGTCACATTGCAGCGACCCTTGCCCGAGATGCGCACCTTGCGCCCCGACTTCTCCATCTTCTCCAGCAGCAGGACACGCTTGCCCGCCTTGGCAGCCGTACCTGCGGCCATCATACCCGCCGCACCGGCACCGATGACAATCACATCATAGGGCTCACGCTCGACGATTTCTTGTGTTTGGTTCAGTTCTTCCATCATGGTTGCAAAGGTAGCAAAACGGGCTACCACCGCCAAATTTTAAGCCTTTGTTTCTTCGCACTCCTCCTCCAACAGGAAGGGCTGGAAGCGGAATTGGGTGTCCGACACCTCGCGCGAGAAGCAGTAGTAGGTCAATTCGCCCTCGGTACGCACCTCGCCACCCTGCTTGAGTGTGACCTCCATGATGACAAACGCGCGCTTCTGCTCCTTCATGCGACAGCGCAGCTCGATCTCATCTTCACTCTTCGAGCTGACGGGCTTGAGGAACTTGACGCAGAGGTTGGTCGTCATGGCCGAAAGTTGCTTCTTGCGACCGATCCACCAGCCGCCGATCTCGTCAATGAGGGTCGATTGTACGCCTCCATGCAGCGTGCCGAGCCACCCCTCGTAGTCGGGCGTAGGTCGCCAGAGCGATACCAGCTCCTCGCCATCCTCCCAGAACTCCATCTTCAGCCCCTTGGGGTTGGTCGGTGCACAAGCAAAGCAGTTGTAGCCCTCGTCGAGGAGGGGAATCCAGGGATTTTGAATCTTCTTCATCGTTCTTACCTTATTTATTCTTGCCGATGCGCTTGAGCCACTTCGGGTAGGCGCGCAGCACGTCGCCACCCCACGTTCCGTACCAGCTGTAGCCTACACGGCGCTCGGGCCACACCTTGTCGAGCGAGTAGACCTTCACGCCATCGCGGTTGCAGAGGAAGATGGTGTTGTCCTCCAACTCGTAGAATCGTGCCCAGAGGGGCTTGGCCTTCGGATCATCGACCAGGCGACGGTCGGCCTTGATCTTCGGATCTTCGGGGTTGCCCTCCGGCATCGGGATATTGACAATCTTCTTGCCCAGAATCTTCGTCTTCTCGTACCACGCCACGCCACACTTCACGGCCTCGATCACCTCCTCCGAAGGATTTTCGAGCGACATGAGGAAGAGAAGCACATCGGCACTCTCCTGCCCCGACAGGGCCGGCAACTCGTAGGTGCGCGCCTTGACCGGTTGGAGCGTCTGCTGGTCGTACTGCTGTGCCCAGACGGTCTTCACGCCGTGCTGCACATACTGCGTGTCGAGAATCAGCTGCAACCCCTTGTCAAACGAGGCGCTGATCTTCGCGCGGGTCTTCTTGTCGATCCATCCGTAGCAGGGGCGGTTGTTCATCACATCCTGCCAGGTATTGAGGATGCCCGTCATGATATCGTCGTTGTAGCAGATCGCCTCATCGTGCCAGCCGATCCAGCTGCCGTTGGGGTATTGGTTCTTCAGGATGTAGGCCACACCGCGCTTGGCCGCCTTCATGTAGCGCTTCTCGCCCGTCAGCAGATAGACCTCCGAGAGGTACTCCACCTGGGGGTAGATGTTGCGGTTGTCGAAGGTCGATTCGCGGTAGCGGGGCGTGAGCGATTGGATCACCGAGTCGGCATCCATGATGCCCAGCCAGTCGATGTTCTTCGGCCAACCGCCATCCTTGTTTTGGTAAGCGAGGAGATTTTCGGCAATCGAGCGGTAGTCGTTTGCCTTATAACGCTCGCACGAGCCGTGCTCATGCTCCAAATACCAGTGGTTGATGCAGTCGCCCAAAAGACGAATCGAGGGTGCCTGCTGGGCAAAAGATGTGGTCACGAAGAGCAGAAGAGCTGCCGTCAGAAGTCGTTTCATAGGAGGTAAGTGTTTGATAAATCAAACAAAGGTACAAATTTAATTAAGAATTAAGAATTAATAATTAAGAATTATTTGGCATGAGGGGTATGAAGGGGCAGTAAAAAGTTAAAAAGTTACACGGTTACAGGATGCACCCCTTGTAACTGTGTAACTTTGTAACTAACGGTGGGAAGGTAGCTGACGGTGGTCGGGTCTTGGGTTTGGGCCTACTGGGCCCACTGGGGCAGCTGGGGCTACTGATTTTTTTTAGTGGGCTCAGTGGGCTCAGTGGGCTCAGTAGCCTCAGACCAAAAGCCCGACAACCTTGAGTTACCTCTCCACCCCCTACTTCTCAATTCACATAAACCTCCCCGAAGTACTCCTCGAAGAGCTTGCGGGCGCGGTTCAGCTCGTCGGGGGTGTTCTCACGCACCCCTGCTAAGGGGTAGTGCCACCCCATCGCCTCCCACTTGTGAACGCCGAGCGTGTGGTAGGGCAAAATCTCGACCCGTTGGATCATTTTGTAGCCCCCTAACCGCTCGCCCAAGGCGCGGATATCCTCCTCCCGATCGCTCACTCCGGGCACTAATACATAGCGCAGCCAGAAGGGTTTTTCGTGCTCCTCGAACCACGCTGCCGTGCGGAGGGTCTGCTCGTTGCTGTGCTGCGTTAATTCCTTGTGGCGTTGGCAGTTTGCCTGCTTTACATCAAGCAATACAAGATCCACCAAACCCCACAACTCCTCCACCTTGGCCGTGTGGATCGACCCATTCGTGTCGAGGCAGATATGGATGCCCTGCTCCTTCAATCGACGGCAGAGCGGGATCAGCTCCCGCGCCTGCATCGTAGGTTCGCCACCGCTGAAGGTGATGCCTCCCCGCTTACCGAAGAAGGGCTTCTCGCTCACGGCCATTTGGAGGATCTCCTCCTGAGTGACCTCACGACACTCCCCGCGTGGGTCGATCGTGTCGGGGTTGGCGCAGTAGGCACAACGGAAGTTGCACCCCTGGAGGAAGACCACCAGGCGCAGTCCCGGCCCGTCGTAGGTGCCGAGCGATTCGTAGGAGTGAAGGCGGATCATCGCAAAGGGCTCTTACATGCGCTCGTGGAAGCTGCGCGAGATAACCTCTAACTGATGCTCGCGGCTGAGCTTCGTGAAGTTCACGGCGTAGCCCGACACGCGGATCGTGAGCTGCGGATACTTCTCGGGATGCTCCATGGCATCGAGCAGCATATCGCGATTCAGGACATTGACATTGAGGTGGTGAGCACCCTTCGTGAAGTAGCCGTCGATGAGCGTTACGAGGTTCTCGACACGCGTCTCGTCATCTACGCCGAGCGACTTGGGCACAATCGAGAAGGTGTTGCTGATACCGTCCTGCGAGTCGCGGTAGCGGAGCTTGGCCACCGACGAGAGCGAGGCCACCGCACCGTTCTTGTCGCGGCCGTGCATCGGGTTGGCTCCCGGAGCAAAGGCAACGCCCTTCTCGCGGCCGTCGGGCGTAGCACCCGTCTTCTTGCCATACATCACGTTCGAGGTGATCGTCAGCACCGACAGGGTCGGACGAGCATTCTTATAGACGGGGTGCTTCTTGAGCTCCTCGTTGAAGAAGTAGATCAGATCGACACCCAGCTGATCGACGCGGTCGTCGTTGTTACCGAAGCAGGGGAACTCCTTCTCGATCGAGAACGACTCGGTGAGACCCAGCTCGTTGCGCTTCACGGTCACCTTACCGTACTTAATGGCCGAGAGCGAATCCAAGACGATCGAAAGACCGGCTACGCCATAGGCTAAGTTGATGCGCGGGTTGGTATCGATGAGGGCCATCTGCGCCTTCTCGTAGTAGTACTTGTCGTGCATGTAGTGGATGATGTTCATCGCATCGTTGTAGACACGAGCCACCTCCGTCAGCACCTTCTTGTAGTTCGAGAGCACCTCCTCGTAGTTGAGTAGCTCGCCCATCAGGGTCGGGATGCCCTTGACGATCTGCGTACCCGTGTTCTCGCAGCGACCGCCGTTGATGGCCAGCAGCAGCGCCTTGGCTAAGTTGCAACGTGCACCGAAGAACTGAATCTGCTGACCAATGGCCTGGTACGACACGCAGCAGGCAATGCCGTAGTCGTCCGAGAAACGCACCTCACGCATCAGCGTATCGTTCTCGTACTGAATCGACGAGGTGTCGATCGAGACCTTGGCGCAGAACTCCTTGAAGCCCTCGGGCAGCTCGGGACTCCAGAGCACCGTCATATTCGGCTCGGGCGAAGGACCGAGGTTGTAGAGCGTCTGCAGGAAGCGGAACGAGGTCTTCGTTACCTTCGTGCGACCGTCGTTGAAGCGGCCACCGATCGCCTCCGTGATCCAGGTCGGGTCACCGGCAAAGATATCATTGTAGGACTGCATGCGCAGGTGGCGCACCATGCGCAGCTTGATGACGAATTGGTCGATCAGCTCCTGGGCAAACGACTCGGTGATGTTGCCCTTGTCCAGATCATACTGGATGTAGATATCGAGGAACGAGGATACGTTACCGAGCGACATGGCGGCACCATCCTGCTCCTTCACGGCAGCCAGGTAGGCCATGTAAACCCACTGCACGGCCTCCTGCGCCGAGGTGGCGGGACGGCTCAAATCGAGGCCGTAGAACTCGCCCATCGTGCGCATATCGTTCAGCGCCTTGATCTGCTCGGCTACCTCCTCACGGAGACGAATCGTCGCATCCGACATGGGCGAAGCGAGCTTCTTCAAATCCTCCTTCTTCGCCTCGATCAGACGATCCGTACCATAGAGGGCCAGACGACGGTAGTCGCCGATGATGCGGCCACGCGCGTAGTTGTCCGGCAGACCCGTCAGGAAACCGAGCGAACGGAAGGTGCGAATCTCCTCCGTGTAGACATCGAACACGCCGTCGTTGTGCGTCTTGCGGTAGTGCGTGAAGATATCCTTCACCTTCTCGTCCACCTCCACACCCTGCTCACGGCAGGCACGCGATACGACATTGATGCCGCCAAAGGGCTTGATGGCACGCTTCAGGAGCTCATCGGTCTGAAGACCCACGATCAGCTCGTTCTCGCGGTCGATATAACCCGCCTTGTGCGACGTGATGGTCGATACGGTTTTGTTGTCCAGGGCGCGCACACCGCCGCGTGCACGCTCCTCCTCGATCGCCTCGAGGCATTTGTTCCACACTTTGAGCGTTCGCTCGGTCGGCTTCTCGAGGAACGAGGCATCCCCGTAATAGGGGGTCAGATTGGTCTGCACGAAGTTCGAGACATTGATCTCGTCACACCATGCACCGGCTTTGAATTGCATATTGTTGTCCATAATTAACCTAACTTCTGTGTTTGGTGCAAAAGTACGATTTTTTCGTCTATATAGCAACTTTTGATAATCCCCAAATGTTGGTATTTGTGCCTTTCAGCTCCGTTTTGGCAGAAAGTTACACTTTTTGTCAATTTAATAACAGGTTTGTGACCGATGCCTCTTTGTTCGATTTCTCCGCCTGACGACTTGCAAATATCGCAAGAATCGCTATCTTTGTAGAAACTCAACGAATCGCTATGGCCGATAACTATTTAGAGAAGAAGATGGAGGATTACAAGGCCAAGCCTGCCTCCGCCGCAAAGAGCCGACCGAGCTTTCAGAAGCTCCTGAAAAAGAACCGCAGCCACCGTGGCTATGATCCCTCGTTTGTGGTGCGCGAGGATCAGATGCGCCGCCTGATTGAGGTGAGCCGCCTGGTCCCTTCGGCACGCAATCTGCAGGCGCTGCGCTTTCGCCCCGTGTTGCGCGATGAGGCGCATAAGGTCTTGCCCCACATTCGTTTAGGCGGAGCACTCCCCCACCTTCATCTGCCCTATCCGGGCACCGAGCCCGAAGCCTTTATCGTCATCTGCTCGGCTGTCGAGCCCGACCACTATGTCTGGATCGATTTGGGCATCACGGCGCAGAGTATGCTGTTGCAGGCAGCCGAAATCGGCCTGAACGGCATCATGATCGGTGCTTTCGATAAGGGGGCCGTGCGACAGGCGTTGCAGCTTCCCTCCGATCCGCTGCTTGTCATCGCCATCGGCAAGGGCGTTGAGCGTATCGAGTTGGTCGATATTCGTGCCGATGAGCCTCGCGCCTACTATCGTGATGAGGAGGGCGTGCATTACGTCCCGAAAGTGTGCTTGGAGGATTTAATCTTAAAATAGGGTTGCATAATTCAATTTCTCGGTGTATCTTTGTCACACCAACGCGGTAGTAGCTCAGTTGGTAGAGCATCAGCTTCCCAAGCTGAGGGTCGCGGGTTCGAACCCCGTCTACCGCTCACGAAAAGACAAAAGAACCGAGAGCAATTTCGGTTCCTTTTCTTTTTCTATGAAACAGCTTCTAACCCTCATTCTTGTCCTGTTTATTTGGGGTTGCGCGCCCAAACAGACCGAAGTCGCAACCTTCCAAAATCCCGTGATTTTTGCCGATGTGCCCGATGTGGATATTGTGCGTGTCGGCGCTGATTATTACATGGTTAGCACGACGATGCACCTCTCGCCCGGTGCCCCTGTGATGCACTCGAAAGACCTTGTGCATTGGGAGACGGTGAGCTACCTCTTCGATCGCCTGGACGAAAGCCCGAAGAACGACCTGGAGGGTGGACACATCTACGGCAGGGGGCAGTGGGCCTCCTCGATCCGCTACCATGAGGGGTTCTATTATGTCCTCTTCGGTACGGGTAACCGCACCTATATATATACCACGCGTGATCCGCACGGCAAGTGGGAGAAGCGATGCGAGTTGGAGGAGTACCTGCATGATGCTTCGCTGCTCTTCGACGAGGGGCATATCTACATTGCCTACGGTGCCGGCGAGATTCGCATCGTGGAGCTTGAGGAGGACTTCTCGGCCTTGAAGAAGGATGGCGTGAACGCCCTGGTTATCAACCGTGAGCCGGCAGGCTTGTTGGAGGGTACGCACCTCTACAAACTGGGCGACACCTATTATATGATGGTCATCTGGTGGCCCAAAGGGGGTATCCGCACCCAACTTTGCTTCCGCTCCAAGCAGATCGATGGCCCCTATGAGATGCAGGTGGTCTTGTCCGATGACCTCGGCTTTGAACGCCACGGCGTAGCGCAGGGGTGTCTGATCGATACCGAGGCGGGCGATTGGTACGCCATGCTCTTCCAGGACCACGAAGCGGTGGGACGTGTTCCTGTCCTGATGCCCTGCCGTTGGGTCGATGGGTGGCCGATGCTGGGCGATGCGGAGGGCAAAGTACCCCACACGATGCCGATTCCCGTGCAGGGTGTCGAGCCGAAGGGGGCGATGGTTGTGAGCGATTCGTTCGACAGCCCCACGCTCGGCCTTACCTGGCAGTGGAATCACAATCCCGACAATGCGCTTTGGTCGCTCAGCGAACGCCCGGGCTTTATGCGCCTAAAGACGGGTAAGGTCGTCGAGTCGATCTTCGAGGCGCGCAATACCCTCTCGCAGCGCACCGAAGGGCCTCGTTGCCGAGCAGCCGTCAAACTCGATATCTCGGCCATGCAGGCAGGCGACCGTGCCGGATTGTCGCTCTACTGCTCCGAGCCGGGTACGCTGACCGTGAGCCGCGAAACGACGGGGACTACCCTTTCGATGACCGATCGTGGCGCGGTGATGGAGGCCGTACCGTTGGAGTGCGAGGAGCTGTGGCTCGCTGCCGAGTGCGACTTTACGACCGATACGGCCCGCTTCAGCTACAGCCTTGATGGCGAGGCGTGGCAACCGCTTGGTGGCGATTTTCACATGATCTACAACCTGGTTCACTTCATGGGTAACCGCTTTGCCATCTTTAACTACGCAACGCAAGTCCCCGGTGGTTGGGTCGATGTGGATGAATTCTGCTACGAACGAATAGACTGATAAAGAAACGGCTGCCCGATGTGGACAGCCGTTTTCTCTATTTGTCGAAAGCGGGTTTAGCAACCCAGCAGCTTCTTGAGCGAATTGATGTTGGCAGCGCTCGTGAGCTTCTTGCCCTCGGCCGTGTAGAGGTCGTCGATGCGGGCCTTGAAGTAGGCCTCCACCTTGTTGCGGACGATCTTCATGGTCGAGTTCACCAGGCCGTTCTTCTCCGTGAAGGCCTCATCTACGATAGCCAATGCGCCCGGCAACCAACGGTGCGGGAACTCATCGCCATAGATGCCGCCCTTGCGGTACTTGTCGATCTCGCCACCAATGAGCTTGGCGGCAGCCTCGGCCTGCTCCTCGGCGGGCAGCTGAGCCACCTCGCGCTTCAGCGCCTCCTTGTTCGGCACGATGACAGCCGTCGTGTAGGGGCACTGGTTGTTGTAGAGGATGATCTGGTCGATCAGCGGGGACTTATCCACGATCGCCTCCTCCATGCCCTCGGGGCTGTACTTCTCGCCGTCGCTCGAAATCAGCAGGCTCTTGAAACGACCCAATACATAGAGGAAACCATCCTTGCCCATGTAACCCATGTCGCCCGTGTAGAGCCAGCCGTCACGCACCGTATCGGCCGTCGATTCGGGATTCTTCCAGTAGCCGGCCATCACATTCTCGCCGTAGATGACGATCTCACCCTTCTCGCCTACCGGCAGATCGTTACCATCGGCATCCTTAATCTTCAGGTCGATGCCCTTCAGCACCTTACCCGACGAGCCGAAGCGGCACGACTTGGGCCACGGCGAGTTGGCCGAGATGATCGGCGTAGCCTCCGACAGACCATAGCCCTGGAACATCGGAATACCGATGGCGTAGAAGAAGCGCTGCAGCTCCGAGTCGAGCAGTGCACCACCACCTACGAAGAAGCGCAGCTCGCCACCAAAGGCCTCGCGCACCTTCGAGAAGAGAATCTTATCGAACAAAGCTACGGCAGGCTTCAGGATGAAACGCCAGCCCTTGCCCTTCGTGAAGGCATCCTGGTTGTAGCAGTAAGCGGTCTTGAGCGCCAGCTTGAAGAGCTTCTCGGTCGTGGGACCCTTGGCGCGGATCGACGACTCGATGTTCTTGCGGAAGTTCTTGGCCAGAGCGGGCACCGAGAGGAGGAAGTGCGGCTTCACCTCGCGGATGTTGAGCGGCACATTACGCAGCGTCTCCATCGGCGTAGCACCCACCTGCGTCGTAGCTACGGCAGCACCACGGGCAATCATGATGTAGAAGCCGGCCACATGGGCGAAGCAGTGGTCGAGCGGCAGGATGATGAGCGTGCGCCAACCCTCGGGAATCGTGATGCGGGTCAGGGCCTGCTCCACGTTCGAGGTGTAGTTGCGGTGTGTCAGGACAACACCCTTTGGGTCGGCCGTCGTACCCGACGTATAGGTAATCGTTGCGTAGTCGTCGTTCTGAATAGCCTGGCTCGTGGCGATGAGCTTCTCCTTGCCCGTCTTGAGCCACTCGCGGCCCTGCTCCATCAGGGTCGAGAGCAGGATCTCGCCCTCCTCCTCGGCCTTTGCCTTCGAGCCCATGATGATCACGTTCTTCAAAAGCGGCAGACGGCTGCGGATCGAACGAATCTTGTGAATCTGCGTCGGCGATACGAAGATCGTCGAAACCTCGGCGTGCCACAGGCGGAAGTAGAGGTCGTTAGCCTCCTCCAGCTTAATCGAGAGGGGTACGCTGATGCAACCGGCATACAGAAGGCCCAGCTCCGAGACAATCCAGTCGTTGCAACCCTCCGACAGAATCGAAATACGCTCCTTGGGTTCGATGCCCATGGCCATCAAGCCACCACCGATTGCCAGCGCCTGCTCATGGGCCTCGGCGTAGGTCGTCGGCTCAAACTTCGTGGTCTTTTTCTCCAGGAGGAAGGTATTGTTACCATATTTGGCAACCGATTCCTCGAAAAGATCAATAAGTGTTTTCTTCATAATCGTTATGCTTAAGTTGTTGTTAATCCATCTTCAAAACTGCCAGGAAGGCCGACTGCGGCACCTCCACATTGCCAATCTGGCGCATACGCTTCTTACCCTTCTTCTGCTTCTCCAAGAGCTTGCGCTTACGCGAGATATCGCCACCGTAGCACTTGGCCGTCACATCCTTACGCACGGCCTTGACCGTCTCGCGGGCGATGATCTTCGCGCCGATGGCTGCCTGAATGGCGATGTCGAACTGCTGACGCGGAATCAGCTCCTTGAGCTTCTCGCACATCTTGCGACCAAAGTCGTAGGCGTGGTCGGCATAGATGAGCGACGAGAGCGCATCCACCTGCTCACCGTTTAAGAGAATATCGAGCTTGACGAGCTTACTCGGCTGGAAGCCCGTGCGGTGGTAGTCGAACGAGGCGTAACCCTTCGAGATCGACTTGAGCTTGTCGTAGAAATCGAAGACAATCTCCGACAGCGGCATGTCGAAATTGACCTCCACGCGGTCGGTCGTCAGGTAGGTCTGATTCTTCAGCGTGCCACGCTTGTCGATGCAGAGCTTGATGACGTTGCCCAGGAAGTCGGCCTTGGTAATGATCTGTGCCTCGATATAAGGTTCCTCGATCTTGGCAATCTTCGTCACTTCAGGAAGGCCCGAGGGGTTGTGTACCTCCAACTCCTGCCCGTCGGTCGTCGTGATGCGGTACGATACGTTGGGTACGGTCGTGATGACATCCATGTCGAACTCGCGGTAGAGGCGCTCCTGGATGATCTCCATGTGCAGCAGCCCCAGGAATCCGCAACGGAAACCGAAGCCGAGCGCCAACGACGACTCCGGCTCAAAGGTGAGCGAAGCATCGTTCAGCTGCAGCTTCTCGAGCGAAGCGCGCAGATCCTCGTAGCGGTCGGCCTCCACGGGATAGACGCCGGCAAAGACCATCGGCTTGACATCCTCAAAGCCGGCAATGCCCTCCGTGCAGGGGGTGGCGACGGCCGTAATCGTATCGCCCACCTTGACATCGGCCGAGGTCTTGATACCCGAGCAGATGTAGCCTACATCGCCCGTCTTGATCTCCTGGCGGGGCACCATCTTCAGCTTCAGCACGCCGACCTCGTCGGCATCGTACTCCGACCCCGTATTGAAGAATTTGACCTGCTGCCCCTTCTTGATCGAGCCGTTGAAGACGCGGAAGTAGGCAATAATGCCGCGGAAGGGGTTGAATACCGAGTCGAAAATCAGCGCCTGCAGCGGAGCCTCCGGATCGCCTTTGGGGGCGGGAATACGCGCTACGATGGCCTCCAGAATCTCCTCGACACCCTGACCCGTCTTGCCCGAGGCGAGCAGAATATCCTCCTCCTTGCAACCGATCAGGTCGATCACCTGGTCTTTCACCTCGTCGATCATGGCCGAATCCATGTCGATCTTGTTCAGCACGGGGACAATCTCCAGGTCGTTGCCTACGGCGAGGTAGAGGTTCGAGATGGTCTGCGCCTGAATGCCCTGCGTGGCATCGACAATCAGCAGCGCTCCCTCGCACGAGGCGATGGCACGCGATACCTCATACGAGAAGTCGACGTGTCCCGGGGTGTCGATCAGGTTCAGTGTATAGCTTTCGCCATCCTTGGCCTTGTACTCCATCTGGATAGCGTGACTCTTAATCGTGATGCCCTTCTCGCGCTCGAGTTCCATATCATCCAACACCTGCGACTGCATTTCGCGCTGTCCAAGCGTGTTGGTGTACTCCAAAAGACGGTCGGCCAACGTACTCTTACCGTGGTCGATGTGGGCTATGATGCAAAAGTTGCGAATGTTTTTCATTCCTTTCCTATTCGTATATCCGCGCAAATATACGACAAAAAAATGAAATAGCGAAGTGTTGCGGTTTGCGTGTGTGGTCAAAAAGATATATCTTTGCCGCCAACTTACGAATTAAAACCAACTTTAGATATGCTTTCAAGACAGGTTGCAGCGAAGCTACGCGCTTACGAAACCCCGTTCTACCTCTACGACATGGCCCTCTTGCGCCAAACCCTCGAAAGTGTTGTTTACGAATCGAAACGCTACGGCTACCACCTGCACTACGCCATCAAGGCCAACTACGATGACCGCATTCTGCAGACGATCCGCGAGTTTGGTCTCGGTATCGACTGCGCCAGCGGTAACGAGCTAAAGAAGGCTGTCGAGTCGGGTTTCGATCCCAAGAAGATTGTCTATGCCGGTGTTGGCAAAAAGGATAAGGAGCTGAAGTATGCCATCGAGCAGGAGATTCTGGCCATCAATGTCGAGTCGCTCGAGGAGTTGTTCCTCTTGGATCGCCTTTCGGGCGAAATGGGCAAGATAACGGAGGTGGCGCTGCGCGTGAACCCCGATATCGACCCCAAGACGAATCACTGCATCGATACGGGTCAGGCCGACAGTAAGTTCGGCATCTCGTATGAGGAGATTCTGGAGCATGCCGAGGAGCTCAAGGCGTTGCAGAACCTCAAACTGATCGGTATCCACCTCCACATCGGTTCGCAGATTCGTGAGCTGCATGTCTTCGAGAATATGTGCAACAAGGTCAATGTTATTGTCGAGAACATGGAGCGCCTGGGCTTCAACTTCCGCTTCGTGGATGTCGGCGGTGGTCTGGGTGTGAATTACGATGTTCCTGAGAATGAGCCGATTCCGAATTTTGCTTCGCTCTTTGCCATTATCCACAACCACCTCTCGGTGGGCGATCGTGAGGTGCACTTCGAGTTTGGTCGCGCCATTGTGGCCGAGTGCGGCGAGTTGATTACCTCGGTTCTGTTCAACAAAACGACCGCTACGGGTCGCCGCCTGGTGATTGTCGATGCCTCGATGACCGAGCTGATTCGCCCCGCCCTCTATGGGTCGTATCACAACATCGAGAACATCACCTCCGAGTCGGAGATCATGACCAAATATACGGTCGTGGGTACGGCTTGCGAATCGACCGATGTATTCCAGGAGAATGTGAGTCTGAAGCGCACGAAGCGTGGCGATCTGTTGGCGTTGAAGTCGGCCGGTGCTTACGGTATGTCGATGGCCTCGCGCTACAACCTGCACGACCTGCCGGGTGCCGTATATAGCGACGAACTTTAATCCGTTATGTGGCTCTCTTTAGCCTTTCTGTCGGCCGCGCTGCTGGGTCTGTATGATGCGGCCAAAAAGCAATCACTCACCGGTAACGCCGTGTTGCCGGTGTTGCTTTTGAATACCCTCTTCTCGACGCTGATTTTCGTGCCGATGATTCTCTCTTCGGCCCTGGATGCCGGATGGTTCGAGGGAACGATTTTGCACGCACCGAAGGGCGATATGGAGGCTCACGGATTGGTTGCGTTGAAGGCGGTTATTGTGCTCACTTCGTGGATTTTCGGATACTTCGGAATTAAACATTTGCCGCTTACGATCGTAGGGCCGATCAATGCTACGCGCCCCGTGATGGTCTTGGTGGGAGCACTGCTCTTTTTTGGCGAACGATTGAATCTCTATCAGTGGATCGGTGTGCTGTTGGCGCTCTTCTCGTTGTTCCTCTTGAGCCGCTCGTCAAAGCGCGAAGGGGTCAATTTTACCCACAACATTTGGATTCTTTTTGTCGCCCTCTCGGCCATGACGGGCGCTCTGAGCGGCCTCTATGATAAGTTTATCATGGGGCGGCTGGAACCGGTCTTCGTGCAGAGCTGGTACAACCTCTACCAACTGCTGATTATGACCGTGATTGTTGCCCTTCTGTGGTGGCCGAAGCGCAAGACAACTACCCCATTCCATTGGTCGTGGGCCATTCCGCTGATCTCGATCTTTCTGTCGGCAGCCGACTTTGCCTATTTCTACGCCCTGAGCGAGGCCGATTCGATGATTTCGGTCGTCTCGATGATTCGCCGAGGCTCGGTGATCGTCTCGTTCCTTTGTGGCGCGATGCTCTTCCACGAGCGTAACCTGAAGGCCAAAGCCATCGATTTGGCGCTGATCCTTGTCGGTATGCTCTTCTTGTGGATAGGATCGAAATAAGTTGAGAGTTGAAAGTTATTTTGTCGTGCTTTCAGCCGCTCAACAAAAAAAAATATGGGAGATAGTCAAACCGTTGGCTATCTCCCTTTTTGTTGAGCTAACTATTAACTCTTAACTTTTCTTCGGTGTTTCGTTGAACAAATCGACCGTCTCGGGCCACTCCTTAACGCGGGTCAGTGCGTTGTCGATCGTCTGCCCGATGCGATTCGTGAACGAAGCTCCGCGGTAGCTCGATGTGTTGGTAATCAGCACATAGCTAACGCCTCCCGGACGGCTTTTGATGTAGGCCGAAGTGCCCGACATGGTGCCCGTGCGGGTCAATACCCCACCCTTGGCCTGCATGCGTGCCCAGCCGTAGGGAAAGTCGCCTTTGCGGTTCAGCGTTGTCATCTTTTGGATGCTCTCCTTCGAGAGAATATCGGGTACACCCGGAAGGCCGTCAATCGAGGCCACCAGGCGCAGCAGCTCGGCAGCCGAGCAGACCCAGGCACCTGCCCCCTGCAACCCCTCGATGTTGTGACCGCCATACTCGCGCGGACGCATCAACCCCGAACCGTCATACGACTCGATCAAATCTTCGGGCGCATGGCCGTAATAGGTCGTCTCGCGGCGATGCTTCTCGTGGTGGAAGTTGCGGGCAATCTGCATATCGTAGCACCCAGCAGGCTCCAATACATGCTTGCGGATATAATCCTCGTAGGTCATCCCCGAGGCCTCTTCAATCACGCGCGAAAGCACCAGGTAGCCCACATTCGAGTATTGGGCCGAGCCACCCGGATTATCCCTCAGGCGCAACCCTAACTGAAAGGCAATCACCTCATCTTCCGTGAGTTTGCGGTTGCTGCCCGTCCAACGAATCAAATCGGCCGAGCGGAACATCGGATCGCCCATGCGACGGCTGAATCCCGAGGTGTGGTTCAAAAGATGGTGCACCGTGATCTTCGGGACACGCTTGTCCTTGTATTGGAGAAAGATCGAATCGTTCAGGATGCCCTGCGGGCCGAATACGGGGCTTTCGGTCGTGAGTTTTCCCTCCTCGCAGAGTTTCATGACACCGATGGCCGTGATGAGCTTCGAGGCCGAAGCAATGCGCAGAATGTCGCCCGCCTCGAGCAGTATGCTATCCTGCTGATCGGCCCAGCCGAACCCCTTGGCGTAGATCAGTCGCTCGTTGTCCATGATTGCCAACTGGGCACCGCGAATGTTGTAGCGGGCCATCCAATTCTTCAGGTAGCGCTCCATGCGCTCGGTCTCTTTGAAGTCGCAGAAGGCGTTACGAATCGAGTCGTTCAGGCGGTAGCGAATCTCCTCCTCCTCGGCCAGGATGTGTCTGTTTGCGGCGGGTTGGCAGGAGCGGATCGTGAGCGTCAGGCCCGCGATCAGCATCAGTAGGACAATGAGTAGTTTATAGCGGTGCATCGTAGTTTTCGGCTGAAATGATTAAGCAAAGATACAACTATTTTATCGAAAGTAAAAACGCGAAAGGCCGAAAGAGCGTATAAATTACACCTTAAAAAAGAAAGCCCCCTCCTGCTACGGGAGAGAGCTTTCGTGGCTTAGGTGTGTTGTGGCGGTTTATTTGCCCCACAGGAAGCTGTGCGATACCGGCTTCTCCGACTTGATACCCGGAGTCGTGATCGTTACACCATCCGTACCCTCGATGTGGAACGCGAAGGGGGTCAGATCAAAGGTGTAGAGCGTGGCAATGGTCTCCTTTGCCTCAGCCTCCGTGTCCGAGGTGCTGTGTGCCAGGGTGAGCTTCAGGAGGTTGTTCTCATCAACGGGATCATCCTCGTCCAGCACGAGCGTCAGCGTGTGGTTCTTGATGCCTGCCTCCGTACCGGGGAAGGTCACAGCCATATCGATTACCTTTTTAATGGAGTGCACCAGGTAGTAAGCACCCTCGGGACGCCAGATGTCGATATCTACATCGCCATACGAGCTGTCCTCGCCCTCGACGATGATCTCCGAATCGCCGTCGCTGAAGTGGTAATAGCCGAAGAGCTTGATCTGGTTGCTGCTGGTGCCGTTGGCGGTCTGGAGGCGCTTGTAGTAGATCAGTGCGCGCTGGCCGAAATCGGGGGTGTAGTTGCCTACTACCGAATCGTCGGCTACCACCAGCATCTGGTTGTCATCGGTCATAAATGTTACCGGCGCAGTGGAGGTAACATTTCCATAGGCTACATCCGTTGCGTAGTCCGAGTCCGACTCGTTGCAGGCCGTCATCGCGAATGCAGCGATAAAGGCCGTCATCATTAATGCAATTTTCTTCATGTTTTTCTATAGTTTTTAGTTATCTTTCACTCCATAAACGGACAAAAGTCCGAATACTGCATGCAAAGATAAAAATTTTTTATGATTTTTTAGTCTTTCCGATGCAGTATTTCGGTCTCCCCGCCGTTTATAGTATGAATCGCAACCCGAACCATGGAGGAATTAGCATTGGTCGATCGTCTGAAAGCTGGCGATCGTGAGGCTCAGAAGGAGCTTTACGATCGCTTTGCAGGGCATCTTATGTCCCTGTGTCAGCGCTATATGGGCGGTCGGGAGGAGGCCGAAGATCTGCTGCACGACAGCTTTTTGCGTGTCTTTAAGGCGGTTCGGGGTTTTGAGTGGCGCGGCGAGGGTTCTCTGCGTGGTTGGATGGATCGCGTGGCGGTGAATCTTTGTATCGAGCACTTGCGCCATCGAACGGCAAAGGGTGCGTGCGAAGAGCTTTTGGTTGGCGAGTCTGCCGACGAGCCGACAATCGAACTGCTCGATTGCTTCTCCTCGGCGGAACTTTTCGAGGAGGTGTGTCGGCTTCCTGAGGGGTATCGCACCATTTTTAACCTTTACTATGTCGAGGGCCTTTCGCACCGCGAGATTGCCGATCTGTTGGGGATCAAGGAGCGTAGCTCCTCCTCGCAGTTGGCTCGCGCACGCGCATCGTTGGCGCGACGTCTGATGGATAAAAAAGAGCAAGAGAGATGATACGGGACAAAGAGTGGATAGATCGTCTGGCCGAACGGCTGGCTGAAACGGAGGTGGCACCTCCTGCCGATGGGTGGAAACGCCTCGAGGGGGCATTGTCGCAGACGGAACGGGGTGTGATGTGGATTTGGTGGCGCAGAGCCTGCGTTGCGGCTGCCCTGGTGGCTCTGGTGTGTGGCGTGCTGTGGTACTTTATCCCCGTGGAGCAGGTGGATGAAAATTGGGTGGCCGAGGAGGTGGAGTTGTCTGCTTCGGATGATGCTCCATGGCTGACGGAACAGGTCGATGGACTTGCACCGCAAGAGCCGATCGCGGCTAATCGTGTAACGTCGATAAATCCCGTTCAATCAGTCGAAAAAGAGATCTTATCAAAAGTAAAAGATGAGGTTGTGCAGCTGCCCGAAAATCAAACCTCCGAAGCGGTGGTGACTCCCCCATCTTCCGAGGTGGCGGATGTGGCCGAAGAGGTGGTTGAAACCACCCCGTCGAAGCCGAAAGAACAAACTGCCACCCCTGCCAAACAACGCGATGAGATGTTGATCGCCCAGCGCCGTGTGGTGCGCCCCGCAAAGCGTGGTTGGCGGCTGGGTGTTGTCGGCAGTAGCGGAGCCGGTGTGGGGATCGGTGCAGGAGCTGCCGATTCGTGGGTTGGAGAAGACTTCATGCAGGGAAACACAGACGGTGCCTTCGATGCCGATTCGTTGCTGCGCCCCCTTCCGCAAGAACCGAAGCAGATGCGGCGTACCACATGGCCGGCGGATTACGCCACGGCCGATTTGGAGCATTACCGCCCGTGGAGTGTCGGCGTGACCGTGGCACACGAGCTTGGGCGCGGCTTCTCGCTCGAAACGGGTCTGCAGTATACCCTGCTGCGCTCCAAGGTGCGCTATCGTTATGCTACGGAGCGGCAGTCGCTCCACCTGCTGGGTGTGCCGATTCGCTTGCACAAAGAGCTGCTCAATGCGGGGCGTTTCGGCCTCTATGCGGGTGCAGGTGGCGTGGTTGAATTGCCGCTGCACAACGAGGTGGGGAGTATATCGGTGCATGATCGAAGATTGCAACTTTCGCTCTCGGTCGTGGCCGGCGCGCGCTATCGCCTGGGCGAGCTGACGGAGCTCTACTTTGAACCCGACCTGGGTTATCAGTTGACCGAAACGCGACTGCGGACGATCCGCACGGAGAATCCGCTGACCCTTTCGTTGCGTGCAGGTTTGCGTTTCCGCCTGCGTAGCGAAAAATAATCTCCCCGAAGGCCTGTTTTGCCCGATATTTGCACCCTTGCCTTGCAACAACACTTAATCAATGTTACAAGGTATGAAACAACATGTATGGAGAAGCGCCTTCTTGGCGTGTCTGGTGGTGCTGGCGGCTGCCGTGGTGGTCGTGGCGTGTGATTCGTCCGATGATTCGGGCAAGAAGTATGACTTTGAGAAGATGGAGTTCACCTTCACTTACGAGGTGAGCGACGATGTGCTGGCCTTGGCCGACGTAACCTTCAGCTACGAGGAGGCCGCTGCGGATGGCACGATGACCCCAAAAGAGGAGACACTGACGACGAAGCGTTGGCAAAAGGTCTTTGAGGCCGATGCTCTGCCTGCCGACTTTCAAATTGGCGTATCGGTAACGCCCAAGGAGGGTGTCACTTACGACAAGACGAGCTACACGTTGCAGATGGCTCTTACGGAGGAGTTTAAGGAGTACCGCACGGATGGCAAGGTGCACTGGATGGAGAGCCCCGATATCGAGCGCCACAGCGTAACCCTACCCTGCGATCCGACTAATCCGGCCGCATTTGAGGCGGCACTCAAGGCCGAGCTTGCCTTGTGGACACGCAACTTCGCCTATGTCGTGAAGGTCGATCCCGAAGGTGGCTATGATGTCGAAGATAACGATTGAAGAGGGCGTTAAGCAAAACGAGCGTGTTTGAATCCATCAAACACGCTCGTTTTTTTGTATAGACTCGTTTAGATGATCCGCTCCAACTGCTGCACCGTGCGGGCAATCTCCTCGTCCGAGGGAACGTAGTCCTGCAGATGACCGCCCAGGTGCTGCTCATAGGCGTAGAGGTCGATCGTGCCGTGACCCGAGAGGTTGAACAGGATCGTCTTTTCGCGTCCCTCCACCTTGGCCCATTGCGCCTCACGGATCGCTGCGGCAATGGCGTGGGTCGATTCGGGGGCGGGAATGATACCCTCGGTACGGGCAAAGAGTACGCCCGCCTTCATCGTCTCGGTCTGCGGAATAGCCGTCGCTTCGATTGCTCCGTCGTGCAGCAGCTGGCTGATGATGGCACCCGCTCCGTGGTAGCGCAGGCCTCCGGCATGGATTGCCGAGGGTTGGAAATCGTGACCGAGCGTGTACATCGGAATCAGTGGCGTGTAACCCGACACATCGCCAATGTCGTATTGGAAAATACCGCGTGTGAGCTTCGGACAACTCTCCGGCTCGACGGCTACAACGCGGATCTTCTTCCCCTCGCAGAAGTTCTTGCGCAGGAACGGGAAAGCAATACCGCCAAAGTTGCTACCTCCGCCGATGCAGCCGATCACCACATCCGGCTCGGCATCGGCCATCTGCATCTGCAGAATGGCCTCCTCGCCCGTAATCGTTTGATGCAAAAGCACATGGTTCATCACACTACCCAGACAGTAGCGCGTTCCCTCGGGATCCTCCAGGGCACGCTCCACAGCCTCCGAAATGGCCAGGCCGAGGCTGCCTGCTGCATGCGGATCGGCCATGCGGGCGGCACGTCCCGAGGCGGTCAGCTCGGTTGGCGAGGCGTAGCACTCCGCACCCCAGGTGTGCATCATCAGTCGGCGGTAGGGCTTCTGGTCGTAGCTCACGCGCACCATGAAGACCTCAACATCGAGACCGAACAGATTGCCGGCAAACGAAAGGGCCGAACCCCACTGCCCTGCGCCCGTCTCGGTCGTGAGGCGACGTACGCCCTGCTTGGCGTTGTAGTAGGCCTGCGGTACGGCGCTGTTGGGCTTGTGCGAACCCACGGGCGATACGCCTTCGTTCTTGAAGTAGATCTTGGCCGGCGTGTCGAGCGCCTTCTCCAGCCCCACGGCGCGCACCAACGGCGCCGGTCGCCAGATGCGATAGATCTGCTGCACCTCTTCGGGAATCTCGATGTAGCGCTCGGTCGAGAGCTCCTGACGAGCCAACTCCTCGGCCAGCAGGACCGAGAGGTCATCGACCGTTGTCGGCTTGCGTGTCACGGGATTCAGGTAGGGATTCGGGCGGTTGGGCATGTCGGCTATGAGGTTGTACCACGCGGTCGGCAGTTGATTTTCCGGAAGAATGAATTTTTTAGTCTTCATGGCGAATAGTTTTATGGAATAAAAACGTGTAAATGCAAAATAAAAACCCGCTGTTACTTATCGTAAACAACGGGTTGCGGTTTTAGGTTCTGTACTGCGCACGGCCAAGCGGCCCTCATTGTTCACGAGAGACGAGCGGACGCCACCACCAAGCCTGCAGAGTAAGAGTTACGAACATTTTCGTGCGGTTTGTTTTCACAAATTTAGAAAATGAAATCCAAAAATCCAAATCTAAATTGTGTAAGCGAGATGTTTTTACTGCGCATGGGCAATTTTTCCTAATTCTTAATTCATAATTTTTAATTCTTAATTCATTTTTGTATCTTTACGCGCTCATTTAGACAAATACAAATAAAGTACGCGATATGAATATTTCCTACAATTGGCTTAAACACTATCTCAAGACCGATCTTTCGGCCGAGGAGATTGCCAAGATTCTGACCGATATCGGCCTCGAGGTCGAGGGCTTCGAGAAGATCGAAACGATCAAGGGCGGTCTGAAGGGTGTCGTGGTTGGCGAAGTGCTGACCTGTGAGGATCATCCCGATTCGGATCACCTCCACATTACGACCGTGGATGTGGGTGCCGAGGCTCCGCTCGGTATTGTCTGCGGTGCGCCGAACTGCCGCCAGGGCCTGAAGGTGCTCTGTGCTACGGTAGGCACGGTGCTCTACCCCAACGGCGGTGACGAGGAGTTCAAGATCAAGCGCTCGAAGATTCGCGGCGTGGAGTCGCTCGGTATGCTTTGCGCCGAGGATGAGCTCGGTATCGGCGAGTCGCACGACGGCATTATGGAGCTTCCGGCCGATGCTGTGGTCGGCACGACGGCCAAGGAGTACCTCCACATCGAGGATGACTACCTGATAGCCATCGGCCTTACGCCGAACCGTGTCGATGCCGCCTCGCACATCGGTGTCGCCCGCGACCTCTATGCCTACCTTAAGGCCAACAATATCCCTGCCGAGCTTCAGTGGCCTTCGGTCGAGGAGTTTAAGGTCGATAACCACGACCTGGAGATCAAGGTGCGCGTGGAGAATAAGGAGGCTGCGCCTCGCTATACGGGTCTTTCGATTACCGATTGCAAGATCGCCCCTTCGCCCGAGTGGATGCAGAACTCGCTGCGTGCTGCCGGTATCAACCCCAAGAACAACCTGGTCGATATTACGAACTTCGTGCTCTTCGAGCTGGGCCAGCCCCTGCACGCCTTCGATGCCGATAAGATCGAGGGTAAGGAGGTTGTGGTTCGCACCTGCGCGGAGGGTACGCCCTTCGTGACACTCGACGGTGTGGAGCGCAAGCTCACGGAGAAGGATCTGATGATCTGCTCGGCCGAGCGCCCGATGTGTATCGGTGGTGTCTTTGGCGGTCTGGATTCGGGTGTGAGCGATGAGACGGTCAATGTCTTCCTCGAGAGTGCCTATTTCAACCCCGTATGGGTGCGCAAGACGGCCAAGCGCTTTGGCCTGAATACTGACTCCTCGTTCCGCTTTGAGCGTGGTGTCGATCCCCGTATGCAGGTCTTCGCGCTGAAGCGTGCCGCGCTGCTCTTCAAAGAGCTTGCCGGTGGTAAGATCTCGTCCGAGATTATCGACATCTGCGACGAGCCGGCCAAGGATTTTGTCTTCGATTTCTCGTTGAAGCGACTGAAGATGCTCGTCGGCAAGGAGATCCCGACCGAGACCGTGATGACGATCCTCGAGGCATTGGAGGTCAAGGTGCTCGGCGAAAACGAGGGCGTGCTGACCGTGGCCGTTCCGCCCTATCGTGTCGATGTACAGCGCGAGGCCGACCTGGTGGAGGATGTTCTGCGCATCTATGGTTACAACAACGTAGAGATTCCGCAGCAGGTTCGCTCGACCCTTTCGTATGCTCCGCGCCCCGATCGCACGAAGCTGATGAACCTCTCGGCCGACTTCCTGACGGCCAACGGTTATACGGAGATTATGTCCAACTCGCTCACCAAGGCGGCCTACTACGAGGGGCTGGAGAGCTACAAGGCGGAAAACTGCGTGAAGATTCTCAATCCGCTGAGTGCCGACCTGAATGTGATGCGCCAGACGCTCTTGTTCAACATGTTGGAGGCCATGGCCCTCAACATCAACCACAAGCACGCCGACCTGAAGCTCTACGAGTTTGGTAATTGCTACTTCTACAATGCCGAGAAGGCGACCGAGGAGAATCCCCTGGCTGCCTACGACGAAGAGTATCGTCTGGCAATGGCCGTAACGGGTGTTGCTGTGCCCCAGTCGTGGGATACCAAGCCGCTCAAAGCCTCGTTCTTTACGCTGCGCGCTATGGCCGAGAAGCTCCTCAAGCGCTTTGGTCAGGATATCTATACGCTGAAGTGCGAGCCGCTGAAGAGCGATCTGTACAGTGAGGCAATTGCTGTTCAGCTGAATGGTAAGAAGCTGCTCGAGATCGGTGTTGTGAGTCAGAAGTTGAGAAAGAAGCTCGATGTGAAGCAGGAGGTTTACTTCCTGGAGCTGAACTTCGACCTGTTGGTAAAGTCTACGAAGAAGCACCGCATCCAGGCCGAGGAGCTTTCGAAGTTCCCCGAGGTGAAGCGCGACCTGGCCCTGCTCGTAGATCGTTCGGTAAGCTTTGCCGAGCTGCGTGAGGTGGCCCTGCAGACCGAGCGCAAGCTGCTGAAGCGTGTCTCGCTGTTCGATGTTTACGAGGGCGACAAGCTCCCCGAGGGTAAGAAGTCGTATGCTTTGAGCTTCCTGCTCGAGGATAAGACCCGCACGCTCGACGAAAAGACGATCGAGCGCGTGATGTCGAACCTGCAACGTCAGTTCGAGCAGAAGTGTGGCGCTGTCGTGCGTTCGTAAAAGAAGCACTATATAATATAAGTATGGGCGACCCTTCCGGTGTGTAGGGTCGCCCATTTTTTTTTGCCATGCGGCTTGGGGTGAGGTGGAGAAAACAGCGGGTTCGGGCGATTCACCCCTTGCTTTTTCCTGCTCGCCGAAAATAGGGGCGCAAAATTGGAAAATTTCTGCTAAAAATGTAACTTTGCTTAATTAAACCCTGAAAAGCAAACCAACAGAACAAGAATAACGATGTCGATGGAGAAGAAATTGGAGGCTACGGCCCGCCTTTTGGAGGTGATGGATACCCTGCGCCGAGAGTGCCCGTGGGATCGTAAGCAGACCTTCGATACGTTGCGCAACAATACGATTGAGGAGACCTTCGAGTTGGCCGATGCCATTACGGATCACAACCTGGAGGGGATCAAAGAGGAGCTGGGCGACCTGCTGCTGCATGTGGTCTTCTACTCGAAGCTGGGCGACGAGGAGGGCGCTTTCGACTTTGCCGATGTAGCCAACGCCTTGTGCGATAAGTTAATTTACCGTCATCCGCATATCTACGGCGATATTCACGCCAACACGCCCGAGGAGGTGAAGGCCAACTGGGAGGCGCTGAAGTTGAAGAAGAAGCACCGCAAGAGCGGCACGCTGGGTGGCGTGCCTACCTCCCTGCCGGCCATGGTCAAGGCCTACCGCATGGGCGAGAAGGCGGCCGGTGCAGGCTTCGACTGGGAGAAGAAGGAGGATGTTTGGGATAAGGTACGCGAGGAGGTTGCCGAGGTGGAGGCCGAGATGAAGGCCTCGAACCACGAGGCCATGGAGGCCGAATTTGGCGATCTGTTCTTTGCGCTGATCAATGCCTGCCGTCTTTACGGCGTGGATCCCGAGTCGGCGCTGGAGCGCACCAACAAGAAATTTCTGCGCCGCTTCACGGCCATCGAGGAGGAGGCCGAGAAGCGTGGTAAAACGCTGCGCGAACTCTCGCTCGACGAGATGGAGGCGATTTGGCAGGCCGCGAAAAAAACGGAGTAATTTTTCATGGAATAAAAAGGCGAGAAGGGCGATAAAGGCGGGCATGTAAACATTTACCCCACCCTCCAATTCTTAATTTTTAATTTTTAATTCTTAATTCTTAATTTTGCTATGGCTATTATTCGTAAAGTGCGCGGCCATGAGCCGCAGGTAGGAGAAAATACCTTTTTGGCCGAGACGGCCGTTTTGTTGGGTGATGTGACCGTAGGTCGTGACTGCTCGATCTGGTATGGTGCCGTGTTGCGCGGTGATGTGAATAAGATCGTCATCGGCGATCGCACCAACATCCAGGATGGCGCAGTGTTGCATACGCTCTATGACAAGTCGCCCAAACCCTCGCAGACGATTATCGGCAGCGATGTTTCGATCGGCCATAACGCTACGATCCACGGTGCACGCATCGACGACAAGGTGCTGATCGGCATGGGAGCTACGGTGCTCGATAACGCCCACGTTCCCTCGGGTTGCATCATTGCTGCCAATGCGCTGGTGTTGTCGAATGCCGAGTTGGAGCCCAACTCGATCTACGCCGGTGTGCCGGCCAAGAAGGTCAAGGAGATCTCCCCTGAGCAGAGTGAGCAGATCGTTAAGCGTACGGCGCGCGACTACATGCTCTACGCCTCGTGGTACAGCGAGGAGGAGTAAGCTCGCCTCCGTACCCGTCCAACGAAGAACCCTCAACCTCATAGACTCCGACCATGAAACACGGCCGAACTAACCTCTTGATCAACCTTATGGTGGCAGTAGCCATCTCCTTGGTGATCAACTTCTCGTACCTGATGCTCCTCTTTGGCGAGCAGCACAACGAATGGCGCCCCCGTATCCCCGGGCGCAACATCGAGTATCCGGGTGTGGCGGAGCTGTCGCTCTCACCCGATGGCCACGGCTATTTGGTCTATCAGCATCGGGATTCGGTCTATGTGCCCCAGGATCGTATCCGTTGGTTTCGTCTGCAGCATGGCGACCGCATGGAGGTCGATGTCAATGCACCGCGACGCGAGGGAGGTCACTACCGCCTGAATCGTATCTACATGCTCAACGGCATGGAGTTCGACTACAACAAATTCTTCAACTACCCGTCGCAAACCTTCGAGATTCTTTCGCAGCTGTGTTTTTATATCCTGCTCTCGCTGTTGTTGATGACGGCCGTGCAGCATACGATTCGTCGCTATCGCTATGGAACACCCAGTGTCGTGTTGGCGTGTGTGCTGTGTGCACTGATTGGGCTTGGCATGTATTTCATCGCCCCCTATACGGATTGGCATGAGGGAGCGATTAAGCTCAATTTCATGCGTCAGGATAAGATCGATGCCCAGCTGATCCTGAAGTGTTCGATGGCCTCGTTTGTGTCGATCCTCTATGCATGGGTGCGCCTGCTCGTCTCGCGCCAGCAGGATGTCGAGATGCAGCTCGAGCAGCTCAAAAACGAGTCGCTGACCTCGAAATACAATATGTTGATGGGTCAGATTTCGCCCCACTTCTTCTTCAACTCGCTCAACTCGCTCTCGATGCTGGTGCGCGACAAACAGTCGGATACGGCGCTGCGCTATATCGAGCAACTCTCCTACACCTTCCGCTACATCATCCAGAACGGACAAAATACGCTGATCCCCCTGAGCGAGGAGCTGAAATTTGCCGAGGCCTACTCCTATCAGTACAGCATCCGCTATGCCGACAAGCTCTTCTTCGATTTCCAAATCGAGGATCGTTTCCGTAGTTGGGCGCTTCCGGCGCTTTCGTTGCAGCCCCTTATCGGTAACACCGTGAAGCATAATACGATTACCAAGTCCAAGCCCCTGCGCGTGACGATTCGCACCACGGCTGACGGCTGGCTGGAGGTCTTGAATCCGATCGCCCCGAAATTGGAGGCTGAGCCTTCGACGGGTATTGGTCTGGAGAATCTGAAAAACCGTTGGCGCCTGATTACGGGTCACGAAATCGAGGTGCACAACGACGGAAAGAGCTTCTTAGTGCGCATGCCCCTGCAACCCCCTACCAAGTAATTACACTTTTTTAACCCGATATAAACCATGAAAGTACTCATTATCGAAGACGAAACGGCTGCTGCTCAAAACCTGCAAGCCATTCTGCGTGAGATAGATCCCTCGATTCAGGTATTGGAGGTGCTGGAGAGCATCGAGGAGAGTACCGACTACCTGCAACACCATCCGCAGCCCGATCTCCTCTTTATGGATATCCACCTCGCCGATGGCGAGTCGTTCCGCATCCTGGATCGGGTCGAGATTACCGCGCCGGTGATCTTCACGACGGCCTATGATCAGTATGCGCTGGAGGCTTTCCGTCTCTGCAGCATAGACTATCTGCTTAAGCCCATTTCGGTTGATGATGTGCGCCGCGCGTTGGAAAAACTCGATCGTCTGACGGGTACGGAGCGTGCCGCCTACGCACCGCGTATCAAGCAGGCCGTGAAGGAGTACGAGGAGACCTTCCTGATTCATCAGCGCGATAAGATTATCCCCCTGCACCGCGATCAAATCGCCTTCTGCTATACGGCCAACGAGCGTGTCACGGCCTACGACTTTATGGGCGAGAGCTACCCTATCGACCGCACGCTGGAGGCGCTGCAGGCACAACTCCCCACTGCCGATTTCTTCCGCGCCAACCGCCAATTTATTGTCTCGCGCCGTGCCGTGCAGGAGATTACGGTTTGGTTCGGTAGTCGCCTTTCGCTCTCGCTGACGGTCGAAACGCCCGAGAAAATCATCATTTCGAAGGCGCGCGTACCCGAATTTAAGGCTTGGCTGCGGTCGGTTCGCACCGCGGAATAGCCGTTTCAGCACCCCAAAAGGGCGTTTGGCCGAAAACGGATAATTTCCCCTGCCATCGTGTCGTTTTATTGATGAAAACCGACTAAAACAGAAAGACTATGAAAAAGATGGTATGGATGGCTTTCGCAGCCATGATGTGGGTCGGGGTAGCAAGCGTAGAGGCACAGCCCCGACAGATGAGTAGCATGGATTTTCAGCGCTCGGCTAAAGAGGTAGCTCGCGAAAAGACCGCTTATATGGAGCGCGAGTTGGGCCTTTCGAAGCGCCAGGTAAAGGAACTTTATGATCTGCACTACGCGCGAGCCAAGGCGTGGCAGCGTGAGATGAAGGCCTGCGGTTACGAGCTTGAGCGGATGCGCCGCAAGTGGCAGTATGAGCGTGAGGAACTGGCCCGCTATTATCGCCGCATTCTCAACGCCATGCAGTGGGCCAAGTGGGAGCGTATCGCGATGCCGTATTACAACAGCCACAAGCACCACTACAAGCCCCACAAGCCGATGGGTCATCAGCCCCCGCGTGTAGTTGGCGGTCGTCCGAAGATCGGGAAGGCGAAGCCCTACGATAAGGGACGTAAGCCGATGCCGAGAGGAGAAAAAAAGTAATGGCGGTGGATTTTTTAACCAACAAAGGGTGCCGATCGGGCGATTGACACCCTATTTTTGTCGTTTCACCTTTGGTGAAAAATATTTTTAGCAAAAAATCGTTATTTTCGCACACCACCATCGCAAACCTGAATAAAAACAGAGAAGATGAAGCATTTGATTTTGACATGCCTGATGTCAATCATGGCCCTTGCAGGCTATGCGCAACGAGGCACGATTACCGCAGCGGTATTCGATGCCGAGACCAAGGAGACGGTGATTGGTGCCGTCGTGACGGTAGCTCCCGTGGCTACGCCCGATAAGGCACAGCACACCACGACCGGCTACGGTGGTAAGTTCACCACCGCCTCACTCCCCTACGGCGAGTATCAGCTCACGGTTTCGTTCATGGGTTACAACAATCATGAAGCTACCGTCAAGATTGATAAAGCGAAGGTGGATTTGGGGCAGATTGATCTGAAAGCCGGTGTCGAGATCGAATCGGTTGTCAAGGAGGCAAAAGCGATTCGTGCATCGGCCAAGGGCGATACGATCAGCTACAATGCCGGAGCCTTCAAGGTGACGAACGATGCCGATGTGGAGGGCCTGCTGAAGAAAATGCCGGGTATTACGGTAACGGACGGCAAGGTCGAGACGCAGGGCGAAGAGGTCAAGAAGATTTTTGTCGATGGTAAGGAGTTCTTTGGCGAGGATGTGACGACGGCCATCAAGTCGCTGCCGGCCGAGGCGGTGGATCGCATCGAGGTTTACAACAAACTCTCGGATGCAGCCGAGTTCTCGGGCATGGACGACGGCGAGGGCTACAAGGCGCTCAACATCGTAACACACAGTAATATGCGCCAAGGACAGTTTGGTAAGGTCTATGCCGGTGTGGGTTACGATGCCGAGGACGGTGCTACGGATCGCTTCAAGTACCTGGCCGGTGGTAATGTCAATCTGTTCAACGGCAGCAGCCGTGTGTCGGTGCTGGCTCTCTTCAACAATATCAACCAGCAGAACTTCTCGTTTGAGGATATCCTGGGCGTAACCGGTGGCGGTGGCGGTCGTCGTGGTGGCGTAGGTGCCTACATGATGCGCCCGCAGAGCGGTATTGCCAAGGTGAATGCCATCGGTCTGAACTACTCGGATCAGTGGGGCAAGCGCGATCAGGTGACCTTCCAGGGCAGCTATTTCTTCAACAACACCAATACGGACAACCGCACGACGGTCGAGAAGTGGTACGAGGCCCCGATGCTGCCCGACACGCTGATGACGCGCGGCGTTTCGGGGACCCTGTCGAATAACCACCGTTTCAATGCCCGCATCGAGTGGAAGATCAACGAGAATCACAACCTGATGATTCGTCCCTCGTTCAGCTTCCAGTCGAATAATCCCCTTTCGAATACCTATGGTTGGCAGTTCGGCGCCCCCGAAATGGGCGGTGGCGGCTACAGCTACACGGATAATTTCAACGAGTCGGACCGCAAAGGTATCAACCTCAATACGCGCATGGTGTACCGTGCCAAGCTCGGCAAGGATGGTCGCACGCTGACCGTCAATGGCAATGTGCGCTATGGTGATCGCGACAACAAGAGCAGCTCGTGGTCGAATCAGCTGGGTACGCTGCCCGATCGTCCTGAGGGTGCCGATGTATGGGCTTGGAATCCGGGTCCCTACTCCGATTTGCGCTACCTGCGCAACATCTTCCCCACGACGAGCCTCGATATGCAGGGCGAGGTAACCTATACGGAGCCTGTAGCCAAGCATGCCCAGGTAAGTTTGCAGTATCGTGCCGACTACCAGAGCGATACGAATGACCGTTCGACCTACATTACGGGCGATGATTTCTCGATTGCAGGTCTGATTGCCGATCCCTCGCTTTCGAGCAAGTTCGAGCGTTCGAACATGGAGCACCGCGTAGGCCCCGGTTTCCGCTACTCGAAGGATCGCAATACCTTTGTGGCGAATGTATATTACCAGGCATCGCGCCTCGAGGGCGAGGTGATTACCGGCCAGGTTGTGGGCGATAACGGCCTTATCAAGCACGACTACGACAACTTCACCTACTTCATGATGGGTCAGCTGCAGCCGAATCAGCAGAACTCGTTGCGCCTGTTTGTTCGTTCGAATACGGGTACGCCCAACATCGAGAGCCTGCAGAATATCTTCGATGTGTCGAATGCCCAAAATATTTCGCGTGGTAACCCCTATCTGAAGCCTTCGTACAACCACAACATAAACTTCCACTACACGCACTCGAGCCTCGAGAAGGGTCGTACCTTTATGTGGATGTTCTCGTGGAATAAGACGCAGAAGATGACGGCTAACCACCTCGTGCAATCGACGCGCGAAAATCCGATCGTGATTACCCTGACCGACTCGGAGGGTGCTACGACCACCTACACGCCCAACTACTTCTCGCAGCCGGTCAATCTCGATGGCCAGTGGGGGCTGCATACGATGTTGATGTATGGTACGCCCATTTCGTTCCTCAAGTCGAACTTCAACATGATGGGTGGTGTGAGCTACTCGAAGACCCCCTCGATGGTGGGTGGTACGGTTTCGACCGATGGCGTAATCTCGGGTGGAGAGAAGAACAATGCCGAGAATATGGGCTACTTCTTCCGCGCCGTCTTAGGTTCGAATATCTCGGAGAATGTCGATTTCACCCTCTCTTGGAACGGTAACTACAACGAGGCTAAGAACTCGTTGGCCGCAGCCGGCGAGAAGAATAAGTACTTCAGCCACACGGCCAATGCTTCGATGAAGTTTGTCCTTCCGTGGAGTATCACCTTCACGGCCAATGCCGCCTATTCGCAGTACCTCGGTATCACGAACGATTACAACGAGCACTACCTGATCTGCAACCTCTACCTGGGTAAGAAGATCTTCAAGAATAAGCGTGGTGAGATTATGATCGGCGTTAATGACCTCTTCAATGAGAATAGCGTGGCCTTCTCGCGTTCGACCGGTTCGGGTTATACGCAGAATACGACCAACCTCTCGATGGGCCGCTACTACATGCTCCAATTTACCTATAATTTGCGCATCTTTGGCAAGAAGGGTTCGCGCAATATGTCAGACTACGAAAGTTCGGGTCAGCAAGAGTTCCGACAGCATCGCCGGATGATGGGGCCTCCTCCGGGAGGTGGCGGTGGCTTTGGTCCTCGCTAATGCGATTCGAACAGAAGGGCAAGCGTGCTGCTTGCCCTTCACTGTTTTAGTTGAGAGTCGCTAAAGGTCGTTAAAGGAATCTGATGGGAGTGGAATAAGGTGCCTTAAGGGTACTTAAGGGTGCTTAAGGGCGGAAAGGTAAAAAGGGAGCTAAAGGTTACTAAAGGGAGCTAACTTTTATTCTTCTTTCCTCTTCGCTCTTTAGAAGTGGTGCCCGTTGATCTGCAACACCTCGTTCGCCAGGTCGGGATAGACCCTTACATCAATTCCTGCCGCACGGAGCGTGCAAGCCCCTTCGCACTGCACAAATTTACTTGGTTCGTAGCAGGCAAAGACCACCTTCGTCAGGCCATGCTCGATAATGAGGCGCGTACAACTCTTCGGTTCGCTCTTGCGTTCGGTGCAGGGCTCCATCGAGGCGTAGATCGTTGCGCCGCGCAGATCGGCACCCGCCTCCAGGGCCTTTTTGAGCGCCTCCTGCTCGGCGTGGTGCGTGGGCGATGTCTCGTGTGTGTAGCCCGTGAAACGTGCTCCGTCGCATGTGATGACCACAGCCCCTACGCAGTAAGAACCCGCATCGGGCGTGCAGTGGCGGCTCTCGTCAATCGCCGCGCGTAGCTCCTTCAGATCCTCCTCCGTCGTGTCGGGGTTGAGCGTGATGGTCGTAACCTCCATGCCGTCGAGCAGCTCCTGCGCGATGATCGCATCTTCGGGCGGCGTATAGCGGAAATGTGCGTAGCCTCTCTCCCCGACCGTGATGGCCGGATTGACGGCCGCGCGTACGACATCGACCAACCCTTCGCCCAAAAAGAGTTGCAGGGTCTTTGCTCCACCCTCGACCATCAGGTTATTGATCCCTCTTCGCTCCAGCTCGGTTACAATACGTCGAGCCGTGATGCCACGATCGCAAACGATGACTTCGGCAACCTCCTCCAGCGCGGGATTGGGCTGCTCGGTAAAGACAATACGTCGGGCCTCGCCCACCGTGAAAAAACGGGCCGAGGGATCGAGATTGCCCGAACGCGAAATGACGACACGCACCGGGACAAGCTTCAGCGAGGGGTTGTCACGGCGCAGGGTCTCGGCACCGATCAGAATGGCATCCTGCGCTTGGCGCAGACGATAGACAGCCTCCCAGTCGGCAGGCGTGGAGAGCATCAGTCGCTCGTTCGAGCAATCGTCGAGGTAGCCATCCTTAGAGGTTGCGTATGAAAGGGTTATTCGCATCGTTTTAGCGTTATTAGTGTCACTTCGGGACGGGCTCCGATACGCATCGGATAGGCCACATAGCCAATCCCGTCGTTAATATATAAGGTGCGTCCTGCCGCATCGTATCGACCGCTCCAGCGGGGATAGATCAGGCGTGCAGGCGAGATGCCGCGACCACGCCCCGTGCGGAGTTTGAGCTGCATGGCGTGTGTGTGACCTGCGAGGGTTAAATCGCCGTAGCCGAGCCGCAGAATCTCCTCCCAATGTTGTGGAACGTGGATCAGCGTGATGTTAAACAGCTCCTTCGGAACGCCTCGATACCCCTTGTCGGTCCCCGACATCGGCAGATCGCGGTCGTGGCGCTCCTCCTTGTAGGCAGGGTCGTAGGCAAAGCCCGAGAGCGAAATCGAATCATCGCCCCGATGCAGGTAGAGGGTCGTATCCTGCATCACACACCACCCCATTGCCTCTTGCTGTTCGACCAGGCGACGGTAGCTTACCTCATACGGCAGCGCCACCGAATCGCCGATATAGGTCCCCACATCGTGGTTGCCGATGACCGAGTAGACGGGTGCGTGAATCCCTTTCAAGAGTCGTGTGGCACGCTCATCGAGCTCCGAGTGGCGAATATTGACCAGATCGCCACCGAAGAGCACCAGATCGGGAGTGAGTTTGTTGATACGCTCCACGACTTGGCTCACCTCCTTCTCGGTATCGACCAGCGCACCAAGGTGCAGGTCGCTGAAGAAGGCGATTCGTAGGCCGTCAAACGAGGCGGGAAGGCGCTCGGAACAGTATTCGATCTGCTCGGTGCGGAGGTCACAACGCCCCCAAAAAGCGCCATAAACAAGAACACCGACTGCGGCGGTGGCGGCTATATACCCTACCCATCGATGTACATAGCGCGCAAAGAGGGCGTAGCTGAGTCGAAGGGTCGTGACGACCATCCAGAGCCAGGTTACCCACATCGAAACGCGCATGACAATGGGCGGATTATCGATCAGGTAGCCGACCATCAGCATCACGGGCAGCAGGTCCGCGGCCAGCAACACGCGCACCAAACGACGGCGCGACATCGCCTCCTCGCCCAGCTTTAAGAGCGAACGAAGCAGCCACACATCGCGCAGCAGGAGGCCATAGACCACCACCATCATCAGGAATCCTAACATAGGACAAAGATAGCGAAAAAATTGCTTCTTCAAAAATTGCGCCTCCTCCCCTGCACCTCGTCCCTGCATCTTTGGCACATATCTTGCAAAAATCACAGCCGAAACACCCCGCAAAGGGAATTGATAAAAACGAAACATTCAACCAATTTAGATTCGGCTTATGAAACACATTCGACTTTTCTTGGCGGCCCTTCTCCTTAGCTCGGCCGCAACGGCGCAGACGCTGCAACCTAACGAGGAGTACTCCCCGACGGTCTACCTGATCGGTGTGGAGGAGAGCGTTGCGGTGGATGATGCCTGCGACAAACTATCGCTGATGAGCGATGCCACGCAGGATTACCTCGATACACATCGCCACGGCTTCCAGCAGACCGAGCGCCCGATGTTTGTCTTTGCCACGCGTGACAACCGTTTCTCGCTCGCTCTGGGCGGCTTTATCGCACTGCGTGCCTCGTATGACTTCGACGGTATCTCGGATAACCTCGACTTCATCCCTTACGATATCCCGCTGACGGCCAACTACAACAACCGCCAGCAACTTTTGATGGATGCCTCGACTTCGCGCCTCTATTTTAAAGGTATTGCCAACTCGAATACGCTGGGGCGCGTGGTGATTTATGTCGATGCCGATTTCCGTGGCGGCTCGGAGGGTAGCTACACACCCCGTGTGCGCTCGGCCTATGTCTCGATGTGGGGCTTTACGTTGGGTCGTGATGTGACCACCTTCTGCGACCTGCAGGCAGCGCCGCTGACGATCGACTTCCAAGGCCCGAACGCCTATAACTTCAACTTTGCCACGATGATCCGCTATGAGTACACCTTTGCCAATGACCACCTGACTTTGGGTGCTGCGGCCGAGATGCCCTCCGTATCGGCAACCTACAACGAGAAGTTCCTCAAAATGCGCCAGCGTATTCCCGACTTTCCGGTCTACTTCCAATATGCGTGGGATGCCGAGCGTTCGAGCCACCTGCGTGCATCGGCCGTCTTCCGTAATATGTATGTGCGCAATGCCGTCGTGGAGGATAACAAGAGCCTCTTCGGTTGGGGTGTGCAGCTGAGCGGTACGATCAAGGCGTGGGATTGGTTGCGCTTCTATATGAATGGTGTCTATGGTAAGGGCATCACCCCCTACATCCAGGATTTGACCGGCTCGGGGCTCGATTTGGTGCCCGACAGCTCGGGCGAGGAGATTTCGGCGCTCAAGATGTGGGGATGGCAGGCGGCTGCCCGCATCAACCTCTCGCAGCGTTGCTGGCTCTCGGGCGGTTACTCGATGGTGCAGGTCGATCATGACGATAGCTTCACGACGGGCAATATGTACCACCAGGGGCGCTATATCTTCGGTAATGTCTTCTATGCCCTTACGCCCCGCTGCTCGATGGGTGTCGAGTATCTCTACGGTTCGCGCAAGAATATGGACAGCATCGACGGCCACGCCAACCGAATCAATTTGCAGGTTTGCTACCACTTCTAAAGAGCAAAGATAAAGAGATTAACGAAATTAAAGATCTTAATGAGATTAACAAAGAGCGCCATCCTTTGCCTACGACTTAGGATGGCACTCTCTTTTTCTCTCTAAAATTCTCTTTGCTCTCTTCAAAAATCTCTTTTTCCTCTTTGCTCTTTCCTCTTTCCTCTTTATCTTTGCCGTCTATGATGGAATTTCTGGAAACATACAATCTGCTGGGCCTCACGATCGGTGTGGCTACCTTCTTGATTATCGGCCTGTTTCACCCCCTGGTGATTAAGGGCGAATACTATTTCGGTGTCGGCTGTTGGTGGGTCTTTGCCCTGATGGGGGCTGTCTCGATTGTAGCCTCCATCCTGATTGACAATCTTTTTTATGCTACCCTGCTGGCTGTGTGGGGCGCCTCGTCGCTCTGGTCGATTGGTGAGCTTTTCCACCAGCGCAGACGTGTCGAGAAGGGGTGGTTCCCGGCCAATCCGAAGCGTAAGTATAACCGCTCCGAAAAGTAATCGTTCGATGCGTGGCGGGTGGATCTATGGCGTTGTGATGTTGCTGGTCGCTTGCGGCGGGCAACCGACACCCGTTTTAGAGACGGTTGTTGCCGACCCTCCCGTGCAGCGCGCCACGCTGCTCTTTGCGGGCGATTTGATGGTGCACACGCCCCAACTGACGGCTGCCCACACCTCGGAGGGCTACGATTTCAGCCCCTCGTTTACCTATCTTAAACCCCTAATCGAGGAGGCTGACCTGGCGGTTGTAAATCTCGAAACGACCCTGGCCGCGAAGGGTGCTTATACGGGCTACCCCCTCTTTCGCTCTCCGGCTGCGATGGCCGATGCAATGCGTGAGGCAGGTTTTGATGTCGCCCTTTTGGCCAATAACCACTGCATGGATTACGGCGCACGCGGTGCGCGTGAAACAATCGAGGCGCTCGATCGTGTGGGGCTGAAACATACGGGCGTGTTCCTCTCCGCGCGTGAACGAAACGCCCGTCCGCACCTCTATTTGCAGATCAATGGCATCTCGATCGCCCTGCTGAATTATACCTATGGTACGAACGGCATGCCCGTCGTGAAGCCTGCGGTGGTCAATCGGCTCGATACGGTGCGCATGAAGGAGGATATCCGTCGCGCGAAGGAGTGGATGCCCGACTGCCTGGCCGTGGCGCTGCATTGGGGCGTGGAGTATGAGCGCAAACCCAACCGCGATCAGCGCCGCATGGCCGAATTTCTCCGCTGCGAGGGGGTGCAGCTCATCATCGGCTCTCATCCGCATGTCGTGCAGCCCATCGTGCAGGATTCGTTGGGAGGGCTGACCGTTTATTCGCTCGGTAATTTGCTGTCGAATCAGCATAAGCGTTATACGGACGGAGGTCTGATGGTTCGGGTCGAGCTGGAGAAGAAAGGCGACAATCCGCTGCAAATGAGCTATCAGCCGATCCCTGTCTGGGTTGATCGTGCCCACCGATATCGCCTCCTGACATGCGAGGCAGCCGATACGCTGACCACCAATCCGGCATCTCGTACCTTCTTTGTCGATACGGAAGCGCTGCTCGAAAAAGGGCTATAAATCTTGCTTGTGGTCTTATAAGAACTCTTGATTCGATTTTGTTTGCAGGATTCGAAAAAAGATGTAATTTTGCTCTTGCAAATTGAAATTACACAAACACACTCACAAACAATAACCATGGAAAAGAGTTTGAAAGGTACCAAGACCGAGCAGAATCTGCTCAAAGCATTTGCCGGTGAGAGCCAGGCTCGCACCCGCTATACGTTCTTCGCATCGGTAGCCAAGAAGGAGGGCTATGAGCAGATTGCGGGCCTCTTTATGGAGACGGCCGAGCAGGAGAAGGAGCACGCCAAGCGTTTCTTCAAGTTCCTCGAGGGTGGCGATCTGGAGATTACGGCCACCTATCCCGCCGGTAAGATCGGCACGACGCAGGAGAACCTGCTGGCCGCTGCCCAGGGCGAGAACGAGGAGTGGGATGTGCTCTACCCCGCTTTTGCCGCTGTAGCCGACGAGGAGGGCTTCCCCGCCGTAGCTGCCGCATTCCGCAACATTGCCAAGGTCGAGGCCGAGCATGAGCGCCGCTACCTGAAGCTGCTGAGCCGCCTGACGGATGGCGACTTCTTCCACCGCGACGGTAAGATTTGGTGGCAGTGCCGCAACTGCGGTTTCATCATCGAGGCCGAGGATGCTCCGAAGGCTTGCCCCGCCTGCCTGCATCCGCAGTCCTACTTCGAGCCGATGAAGCAGAACTACTAAAAAGAAAAGCATCTAGCACAAAAAAAGAGTTGCCTTTGCAACTCTTTTTTTTGTTTTTGCGCTTGCCTACTCGGTGCGCCCGGGGTATTTGTGGATATTCTCGTGTTCGGTCGAATGGCTAATCGGAAGGATGATGGGAAAATTGACTGTCCTATCGCCGACGGTGGCCGGTTGCCAAACAGGGGCTTCTCGCAACGTGTTGATGATGACGGTGCGTTGCATCTCGCAGAGTGTTTCCGGCTTGGTGGAGTCGAGGGTCATGTGCCCCGTTTTGTCGATGATGATGCGCGCCATGCAATCTTGCAAATCGCGGCGTTGAGCCTTGTAAAGATCTTTATGCTCCTTGCGATACAGGTTTAACTGACGGTCGTACTCCTTGTTGAACCATGCACGAAAATAGGGAACAGACGCTTTGTAGTTCTCGCATTTCGGCCATACGGGCATCACGCGCTTTTCCTTTTCTTGGTCGGGTGTTGGCTGAGCTTGTATGGTCATGGCACTGATAACCAACACGAGGCACAAACATAATACTCTTTTCATGGTATGTGTAGTTTTAGATGATGGGTTAATGGTACAAATATACAAACAAAATCCCCCCCCCAAATAAAAGGATGAAAAAGTTTGTCATTTTGTGTCGGCTCCGACCAATCACGCGAAGTGTAATTTTGAATTATACATTCTAAATTTTGAATTTAATTTAGTATCTTTGCGTGATAAAGCGAAATAAACAAAAATAAGCATATATGGCAGACGAAAAAATTATCTTTTCGATGGTGGGTGTCTCGAAGACCTTCACCAATCAAAAGCGTGTTTTGAACAACATCTACCTCTCGTTCTTCTATGGCGCCAAGATCGGTATCGTGGGTATGAACGGTTCGGGTAAATCGACCCTGATGAAGATTATCGCGGGGTTGGACAAGAACTTCGAGGGCGAGGTGGTATTCTCGCCCGGCTACTCGGTGGGCTACCTCGAGCAGGAGCCGAAGCTCGACGATGCAAAGACCGTCCGTGAGGTGGTCGAGGAGGGTTGCGCCGAGACCGTAGCCCTGATGAAGGAGTACGAGGAGATCAACATGAAGCTCTGTGAGCCCATGTCGGACGATGAGATGAACGCCCTCATCGAGCGCCAGGGCGAACTCTACGAGAAGATCGACCAGGTAAACGGCTGGGAGCTGGATCAGGTGCTGAACCGTGCCATGGATGCCCTGCGCTGTCCCGATGGCGATCAGTCGGTGAAGGTGCTTTCGGGTGGTGAGCGCCGTCGCGTGGCGTTGTGCCGCCTGTTGCTGCAGCAGCCCGATGTCTTGCTCTTGGACGAGCCGACGAACCACCTCGATGCCGAGTCGATCGACTGGTTGGAGCAGCACCTGCAGCAGTACAAGGGTACGGTGATTGCCGTAACGCACGACCGTTACTTCCTCGACAACGTGGCCGGTTGGATTCTGGAGCTTGACCGCGGCGAGGGTATTCCCTGGAAGGGCAACTACTCGGGCTGGTTGGAGCAGAAGACCGCCCGTATGGCCATGGAGGAGAAGCAGGAGTCGAAGCGCCGCAAGACCCTGGAGCGTGAGTTGGAGTGGGTGCGCATGTCGCCCGCAGGTCGTCACGCCAAGTCGAAGGCGCGTCTGTCGGCCTACGATAAGATGCTGAACGAGGATACGAAGCAGAAGGAGGAGCGCCTGGAGATCTACATCCCGAATGGTCCCCGTCTGGGCGATATCGTCATCGAGGCGCACGACGTTACGAAGGCCTTTGGCGACCGCGTGCTGTACGAGGGACTGAACTTCTCGCTGCCCCCTGCTGGTATTGTGGGTGTGATCGGTCCGAACGGTACGGGTAAGACCACCCTCTTCCGTATGATCATGGGGTTGGATGAGCCGACGAGCGGTTCGTTCCGCGTAGGTCCTACCGTGAAGCTCGCCTATGTCGACCAGCAGCACAAGTCGATCGATCCCGAGAAGACCGTGTACGAGGTTATTTCGCAGGGTGCCGACCTTATTACGCTCGGTAACCGTCAGGTCAATGCCCGCGCCTACGTCGGTCGCTTCAACTTCTCGGGTGCCGACCAGGAGAAGAAGTGCGGCGTACTGTCGGGTGGTGAGAGAAATCGTCTGCACCTGGCTCTTGCGCTCAAGGAGGAGGGCAACGTGATTCTCTTGGATGAGCCGACCAACGATATTGATGTGAATACGCTGCGCGCCTTGGAGGAGGGTCTGGAGAACTTCGCCGGTTGCGCCGTGGTTATCTCGCACGACCGTTGGTTCCTCGATCGTATCGCTACGCACATCCTTTCGTTCGAGGGCGATTCGCGCGTAGTCTTCTACGAGGGTACCTACTCCGAGTATGAGGCTTGGAAGAAGGCTCAGGGCGAGGATACAACCCCGAAACGTGTTAAGTACAAGAAACTCGTAGAATAAAAAGAGGAAAGAGAAAAGAGCGAAGAGGAAAGAGCAGAGAGATGAAATAGCTTCTATTTTTGCGCCTTTCACGCCCTTTTCGCCTTTATCCCCCTTTATTAATTTGCATTTTGAATTTTTGATTATGGCTCAAAAACCTTCGATTCCAAAGGGTACGCGCGACTTCTCGCCCGTCGAGATGATGCGTCGTAACTATATTTTCGATACCATCAAGTCGGTCTTCCGCCTCTATGGTTTTGCTCCGCTCGAGACCCCCTCGATGGAGAACCTCTCGACCCTCTTGGGTAAGTATGGCGAGGAGGGCGACAAGCTCCTCTTCAAGATTCTGAACTCGGGCGACTACGCCGCAGGCCTCTCCGACGAGGAGGTGCGCCAGGCCTCGAAGATCTCGGAGAAGGGTCTGCGCTACGACCTCACGGTCCCCTTTGCCCGCTATGTCGTGCAGCACCAGAACGAGATTACCTTCCCCTTCAAGCGCTACCAGGTGCAGCCCGTATGGCGTGCTGACCGTCCGCAGAAGGGTCGCTACCGCGAGTTCTACCAGTGCGATGTCGATGTGATCGGTACCAAGTCGCTCCTCTGCGAGGTGGAGCTGGTCGAGATCGTGGAGCGCGTCTTCAGTAAGCTCGGCATCCGTGTGGCGCTGAAGATGAATAACCGCAAGATTCTCTACGGTATTGCCGAGGTGATCGGCCATGCCGACAAGATGATGGATATCACGGTGGCCATCGACAAGCTCGATAAGATCGGTCTGGAGAATGTGAAGGCCGAGCTGCGTGAGCGTGGCTTGGAGGAGGCTGCTATCGAGAAACTGCAGCCGATCCTGGAGCTGGGTGGTACGAACGCCGAGAAGATCGCTACGCTGCGTGAGGTGTTGGCTGCTTCGGAGACGGGTCTAAAGGGTGTTGCCGAGATGGAGACCGTCTTTAACCATGTCGAGGCGCTCGGTATCAATCTGCAGGTGGAGCTCGACCTCTCGCTGGCGCGTGGTTTGAACTACTACACGGGTGCCATCTTCGAGGTCAAGGCGCTCGACTTCCAGATTGGCTCTATTTCGGGCGGTGGTCGTTATGACAACCTGACGGGTATCTTCGGCCTGCAGAATGTCTCGGGCGTGGGTATCTCGTTCGGTGCAGACCGCATCTACGATGTGATGCTGGGGTTGAACCTCTTCCCCGAGGAGCTGAACTCCTCGACGCGTGCCATCTTCCTCAACCTAGGTGAAGAGGAGCAGAACGCTTCGCTGAAGCTCCTGCGCGACCTGCGCTCGAGGGGCGTAGCTGTGGAGATCTACCCCGAGCCTGCGAAGATGAAGAAGCAGATGGAGTATGCCAACCGTCGCCAGATTCCCTTTGTGGTGATTATCGGCTCGGAGGAGCTTGCTGCGAAGGAGGCCACGGTGAAGAATATGACAACGGGCGAGCAGCGCCGCGTGGCGTTCGCCGATCTGTTGTCGGTGCTGCAATAAAATGCCATGAAGCGCCTGCTGCTCCTTCTCGCCTTTGTGGTGGCGATCGGCACTCCCCTCTCGGCTCAACAAGATGCAGAGACGATGCGCCAGCTGCAAAAGTTGGTGCGCGCCTACCGCTACATGGAGCGCTACTATGTCGACACGCTCCGTGCCGAACGAGCCGTCGATGGCGCATTGACGGGGATGTTGCAGACGCTCGATCCGCATTCGGCTTACCTCTCGCGCGAAGCGATGGAGGAGGTCGAGGTCGAGATGGAGGGCGAATTTAGCGGCATCGGCATCGAGTACCGCATCAACCGCGACACGATTACGGTGATGAATACCGTGGTTGGCGGCCCGGCGGAGCAGGTGGGCATGTTGCCGGGCGATCGTATCCTCGGTATCGACACACTCAACGCCGTGGGCATGAAGCAGAGCGAAGTACCCAAGCACCTGCGCGGTAAACGAGGTACGAAGGTCGATTTGACGGTTTATCGTCGGGGCGTAAGCGAGTTACTGCATTTTACCCTCACACGCGACAAGATTCCGCTCAATACGGTCGATGCCGCCTACATGGCATCCGAGCGCGTAGGTTACATCAAGCTGGGGCGCTTTGGCCGAACGACGGTCAGCGAGTTCCGCGAGGCCTACGATCAATTGGGCCGTCCGCGCCGCCTGATCCTCGATCTGCGAGGCAATGGAGGCGGATTGCTCGACCAGGCCCTGGGGATGGCGGAGTTTTTCCTGCCGAAGGGTTCGTTGCTCCTCACGACCGAGGGGCGCATTGAGCCCGAGCAGCGTTTCTATGCGCGCGAAGATGGCGCGATGCTCACGGGGCGTGTGGCGGTGCTGATTGACGAGGTGTCGGCTTCGGCTTCTGAGATTGTGGCCGGAGCACTGCAGGATTGGGATCGCGCTACGATCATTGGCCGCACAAGCTTTGGTAAAGGGTTGGTGCAGCGACAGATACCCCTGGGCGATGGCTCGGCGATGCGCATCACGACTTCGCGCTATCTAACCCCTTCGGGGCGTGCTATCCAACGCCCGTATGAGGTGGGTAAGCGGCAAGAGTACTACCTGGATCATCTACGCGGCTATGCTGATTCGATTACGGATGCTACGCCACGTTACCGCTCTTTGGCCAAAGGGCGTACGATCTACGGTGGTGGCGGTATCCGTCCCGACCTGAAGGTGGAGAGCGATACGACCCACTACACGAACTACTATGCACAGTTGGTGCGTCGCGGTATCTTGTTGCAGAGCGTGACCGATCACCTGGATCAAAACCGCGAACAGCTCAAGCGTGACTACCCTGCTTTGGCCGATTTTGTCGGTCGCTATAGCCCCTCGGAGGCGTTGGTCGAAACGCTGAAAAGGGAGGCCGAAAAGCAGGGATTAACCTACCGCGAGGAGGAGTTTAAGCGCTCCGAAGCGTTGATCCTCACGCAACTCAAAGCCCTTGTGGCGCAACGCCTCTACGGGGTAGAAGGGTTTTATCGTGTGATCAATCCGGCCTACAACGAGGCTTATCAAACAGCAATGGAATTGCTTGATAAATAGTTAAAAACAAAGAATTATCTAAACCAATACATGAATATCGTTAAACGCCTTTACGATTGGATGCTCTCTTGGGGTGAATCGCGTTGGGGAGCGGTGGCTCTTTTTCTGTTTGCCTTTGCCGAGTCGAGCTTTTTCCCCATTCCGCCTGATGTGTTGCTCATCGCCCTTTGTCTGGGTGCCGTGGCGCGTTCGTTCCGCTTTGCGGCCATCTGTACTGCGGGCTCGATTCTGGGTGCCATGTTGGGCTATGCCATCGGATTCTTTGCTTGGCAGACCACGGCCGGCGAATACACCGCCCTGGCTCACTTCTTCTTCAACCATGTCTTCTCGGTAGAGGCCTTTGAAAAGGTGGGTGCGTTGTATGATCAGTATAACTTCTGGATCGTCTTCACGGCGGGCTTCACTCCCCTGCCGTATAAGATTTTCACGATTACGGGCGGTCTGTTCCACATCAACTTTGTGATGTTCCTCATCGCCTCGATCATCTCGCGCGGTTTGCGATTCTTCCTTATCGCAGGTCTTATCTGGAAATTCGGTGCGCCGATCAAGGGCTTTATCGACAAATATTTCAACCTCCTGGCCATCGCCTTTACGGTGCTGCTGGTCGGGTCGTTCTTCCTTCTGGGCTATGTGCTCTAAAAAACGCGAAACCTTAACACTTCAATACACTATGCGCGAATTCGGAATCATCGGCCGTCCGCTTGGCCACTCGGCCTCGGCGCGCCACTTTACGGCAAAATTTGAAAACGAGGGGCTCGATTGCCACTTCGAACAGTATGAACTCCCCTCGATTGAGGCGCTGCCCGAGCTCTTGGAGCGTGTGCCGCTCGAGGGCTTCAACGTAACGATCCCCTACAAGCAGCAGGTAATGCGTTATCTGGATGGGTTGTCGGACGAGGCGGCCAAGATCGGGGCTGTGAATTGCGTGCGCCGTCACGCTGACGGTCGCATGATCGGCCACAATACCGATATCATCGGCCTGCGCGTGGCGTTGGCCGAACTGCTCGATGGCGTGGTGCCCGAGCATGCCTTGGTGCTTGGTACGGGCGGTGCCTCGCAGGCGGTGCAGTATGCACTGACGGAGCTGGGTATTCCGTTCGACCTGATTTCGCGCGATCCGGCCAAGGGTAACTACACCTATGACAACCTGCCCGTAGAGGTGGTTGCCGAGTCGAAGCTCATCATCAACGCCACGCCCGTCGGGACGTGGCCCAATGTCGAGGAGGCACCCCGTATCCCCTACGCTTACCTCACGCCCGAGCATCATCTGCTTGATTTGGTCTATAATCCCCCTTTGACCCAATTCCTGGATTATGGTCAGCAGCGTGGTGCCAAGATCATGAATGGCGAACGGATGTTCCTCGGTCAGGCGGCTGCCGGTTGGGCGATCTGGAACGAGTAAAAGCGAAAATAGATATGAAAGAAGGGACTGCACTCGCAGCCCCTTCTTTTTTTGTTTAACGCTGTTTGAGCAGTTGCTCCGCTTCTTGTATATCCTTGCCGCGCACCACTACGCGGGCAGCTCCGCTGATCGGATTTAAGGCCGACATGTACTCGTTGCGGATATCGACCCAAAGTCCTGCACTCTGCAAAATAGATTTCGTGATCTCGGCCTCGGCCAAGGTGTTGTACTCCGCCAGCACAACGAACTCCTCTTGTTGCATATCGTTGAAAATTAAGGATGTCTCTTCGCCTTTGTAAATATACGAAATAATGTTGAAAAATACAACCTCCCTGCCATGCTTTTTTCATAGAAATATGTGTATCTTTGTTTCTCACAAAAGCCCTGAAAAATATGTCCCAATTTGTCCATCTGCATGTGCACTCCCAGTTCTCGATCCTCGACGGTCAGGCCTCTATTTCGCGCCTGGTCGACAAGGCCGTAGCGGACGGACAACCCGGCATCGCGCTGACCGATCACGGCAATATGTTTGGCGTGAAGGAGTTTACGAACTATGTCAAGAAGTTCAAGGGTAAGTGCAAGGATGCCATCGCTGAGTGTGAGCAGCGCATCGCGGGGCTAAAGGATGGTTCGATCGAGTCGGCCACGCCCGAGGGCGATATCCGTGCCGAGGAGAAAAAGATGGCCGAGTGGCAACGCAAGGCGGCCTTTAAGCCGATCATCGGTTGCGAGGTCTATGTGGCGCGCCGTCGCCTCCAGAATAAGGAGGGCAAGCAGGATCAGAGCGGTTATCACCTGATCCTCCTGGCCAAGAACCTCAAGGGCTATCATAACCTGATTAAAATTGTCTCGAAGGCCTGGACCGAGGGCTTCTATATGCGCCCGCGTACCGATCGTGTGGAGCTGGAGAAGTACCACGAGGGGCTGATCTGTTGCTCGGCTTGCTTGGCCGGCGAGGTGCCGCGTGCGATCTCGGCCGACGATATGGAGCGTGCCGAGGAGGCCGTGAGGTGGTACAAGGGGCTCTTCGGCGAGGATTTCTACCTCGAGTTGCAGCTCCACCGTGCGACGGTCGAGGATGCCAACCACGAGGCCTACGGCATGCAGCTTAAGGTCAATGACGGTATTCGTGACCTGGCCGAGAAATACCGTGTCAAGACCATCTGTTCGAACGATGTGCACTTTGTCGATGAGGGCGATGCCGAGGCGCACGACCGCCTGATTTGCCTCTCGACGGGTAAGGATTTGGACGATCCGAAGCGTATGCGCTACTCGAAGCAGGAGTGGATGAAGACCACGGCCGAGATGGAGGCTATCTTCGGCGAGTCGGATCCCGAATCGTTGGCTACGACGGTCGAGATTTGCAATAAGGTCGAGCTCTATTCGATCGACAATCCCCCCATTATGCCCAACTTCGAGATTCCGGCCGAGTTCGGTACGGAGGAGGAGTATCGTCAGCGCCTCACGGAGCAGGATCTCTTCGACGAGTTCACGCGCGACGAGAACGGGCAGGTGGTGATGGACGAGAAGTCGGCCCAGAAGAAGATTGACAAGCTGGGTGGCTACGATAAGCTCTACCGCATCAAGTTCGAGGCCGATTATCTGGCGCACCTGACGATGATCGGTGCCAAGAAGCGCTACGGCGAACCCCTCTCGGAGGAGGTGATGGAGCGATTGAAGTTCGAGTTGCGCATCATGAAGACGATGGGTTTCCCGGGTTACTTCCTCATCGTGCAGGACTTTATCCGCGCCGCGCGCGAAGAGCTGGACGTATCGGTCGGCCCGGGTCGTGGCTCGGCAGCCGGTTCGGCGGTGGCCTACTGCCTCGGTATTACGCAGATCGACCCGATCGCTTACGACCTGCTGTTTGAGCGTTTCCTGAATCCGGACCGTATCTCGCTCCCCGATATCGATGTCGATTTCGATGACGATGGTCGTGGCCGCGTGCTGAATTGGGTGACCGAGAAATATGGCAAGGAGAAGGTGGCCCACATCATCACCTATGGTACGATGGCCACCAAGTCGGCCATCAAGGATGTGGCGCGTGTGCAGAAGCTGCCCCTTCCGGAGTCGGATCGTCTGTGTAAGCTGGTGCCCGATAAGACCCCCGATGGCAAGAAGGTAAAGAACCTGGGCCACGCCATTGAGCTGGTGCCCGACCTGAAGGCTGCCGAGGAGTCGGAAGATCCGGTGATGCACGACACGATCCTCTACGCCAAGATGCTGGAGGGCAACGTGCGTAATACGGGTGTGCATGCCTGCGGTACGATCATCTGCCGTGATGACATCACGGATTGGGTGCCTGTATCGACGGCCGACGACAAGGAGACGGGCGAGAAGATGCTCGTGACACAGTACGAGGGTTCGGTAATCGAGGATACGGGATTGATCAAGATGGACTTCCTAGGTCTGAAGACCCTCTCGATCCTGAAGGATGCCGTAGCCAATATTGTCCAGACGAAGGGCGTGAAGGTCGATATCGACGACTTCACGATCATCAACGATAAGAAGACCTACGAACTCTACTGCGAGGGCCGTACGGTCGGTACGTTCCAGTTCGAGTCCCCCGGTATGCAGAAATACCTGCGCGAGTTGCAGCCCTCGACCTTCGAGGACCTGATCGCCATGAATGCCCTCTACCGCCCGGGCCCGATGGATAACATCCCCGACTTCATTGCCCGTAAGCACGGTCGTTCGCCCATCGTCTACGATATTCCGATCATGGAGCGCTACCTGAAGGATACCTATGGCATTACGGTCTATCAGGAGCAGGTGATGTTGCTTTCGCGCCTTCTGGGTAGCTTTACGCGCGGCGAGTCGGATACGCTGCGTAAGGCGATGGGTAAGAAGATCAAGTCGAAGCTGGACGAACTGAAGCCCGAATTCCTCACGCGTGGCGAGACGAACGGCCACGACCCCAATGTGCTGGAAAAGATCTGGGGCGAGTGGGAGAAGTTTGCCTCCTACGCCTTCAATAAATCGCACGCAACGTGCTACTCGTGGGTAGCCTTCCAGACGGCCTACCTCAAGGCGAACTATCCGTCGGAGTACATGGCTGCTGTGCTGAGCCGAAACCTGACGAACATCAGCCAGCTGACGATCTACATGGGCGAGTGCAAGCGCATGGGTATCAATGTGCTCGGTTCGGATGTGAACGAGTCGATGAAGGCCTTCTCGGCCAACCGTCAGGGCGATATCCGTTTCGGTATGGCCGCCATCAAGGGTATGGGCGAGGCAGCGGCCGAGAGCATCATCGCCGAGCGCGAGAAGGGCGGGCAGTTTAAGAATATCTACGACTTCTTTGAGCGCGTGAACTACAGCGTGGTGAACCGCAAGGCGTTGGAGAGCCTGGCCTATGCCGGAGCCTTCTCCTCGATTACCGATTTCCACCGCTCGAAGTTCTTCGCTCCCGATCAGCGCGACCCGTCGGGTGCAACCTTCCTCGAGTCGCTCATTCGCTATGGTCAGCGTGTGCAGGCCGAGAAGAACAACGCCCAGCAGAGCCTCTTCGGCGGTGGCGGCGTGGTCGATATTCAACCCCCGACTGTCCCTTCGAGCTACGATTGGACACAGCTCGAAACGCTCAACCATGAGCGCGATATGATGGGTCTCTACCTCACGGCGCATCCGCTTGATGAGTATAAACTCATCATCGACAACATGTGTAAGACACGCCTTTCGGAGTTGAGCGACCTAGATAGCCTGAAGGGTCAGGAGATTTGCGTGGCGGGTCTGGTGGTGGCAGCACAGCCCGAACTGACCACCCGCACGGGCCGCTCGTTCGGTAAGCTGACGCTGGAGGATTACAACTCTTCCTTCGAGTTTGCCTTCTTTGGCAAGGATTATGAGAACTTCCGCAAGTTCATCTATCCGAACTACTACCTCATGGTGCGCTGCAAGGTGCAGCCCCGTCCCTACCAGAAGGAGGGCGAGGAGGAGCGCCTCGAGCTGAAGGTGCTCTCGATTACGCAGCTGCATGAGGTGCGCGAGACGATGATCAAGGAGTTGCACCTGCAGCTGCCCGTGGAGCAGATTACCGATAGCTTCATCCGCGACTTCACGAAGCTCGTCAAGCACCACAAAGGCAACACGACACTGCGCATGATGGTCTATGATAACGAGGGGGTGGCCCTGCGCCTCTTCTCGAAGCGTTACCGCGTGGATGTGGCGCAGGAGTTGGTGGACTACCTCACGGAACAAGAGATTAAATTCACAATTTCATAAATAACATTAAAACCTACAACTATGGCAATGGAAATTAACAAGACGAACATCGAGGAATTGCTCGCATCGGAGCTGCCGCTCGTAATTGATTTTTGGGCAGAGTGGTGTGGCCCCTGCCGCACGATCGCTCCCCTGGTAGAGGAGTTGGCCGAGGAGTATGCCGGCAAGGTGAACATCGGCAAGTGCGACGTGGAGGACAACGACGAGATCACGATGAAGTACGGCGTGAGAAACATCCCGACGATCCTCTTCATTAAGGGTGGTCAGCTCGTGGACAAGCAGGTGGGTGCCTGCCAGAAGGCTGCGTTGGTTGAGAAGATCGAAAAACTGCTCTAAGCCATGATCCGCAAGATTGATTGGTACGGCCTGGAGGCCGTCGAGTTCTCGAAGGGCGACTATGTCGCTATGTTGATCCCCTCGGTGGGTGCCAACCTGGTGCGCCTGGCCAATACGAAGCTCGGTGTCGAGATTCTTCGCACGCCGACCGAGGAGGAGATCGAGACCTTCAAGTCGCGTCCGCAGATCTTTGGTCTGCCGCTGCTCTTCCCGCCCAACCGCATCGAGAATGGCCGTTACGAGTTTGAGGGTCGCACCTACCAGTACCCCATCACGATCGAGAAGGAGCAGAACTACCACCACGGCATCATCAAGGGTGAGCCGTTTGTGGTGTCGAAGGTCGAGGAGGATGACGAGCGTGTAAAGGTGGAGTGCCGCTACTACTCGAATGTGGCCAACGATGCCATTTACAAGGATTTCCCGCACGCCTTCAAGTGCAAGATCGTCTATAAGCTCTCGGCCAAGGGGCTGAAGCAGGAGGTTGTCTTCTCGAACCGCAGCGAGCAGAATATGCCCGTGGGCGTAGGCTTCCACACGCCGATTGTGATCCCCTTCGCCGGTGGCGAGGCTGCCGATTACCGCATGCGCGTTGCTGTTGGTGAGCAGGTGGAGCTGAGCGAGCGTAACCTCCCGACGGGTAAGAAGTTGCCGCTCAACGAGCAGTGGGCCAAGCTCCGTGAGGGCGGTCTGCAGGTAACCGAGTGTGAGCCGCTGGAGGCAGGCTTTACGCTTCGTGAAATCGAGGTGGATGGCAAGTCGTATCGTGGTGCTGTGGTCGAGAATATCAAGACGGGCGTGAAGGCTTACTACGAGGTCGATGACAAGACGACCTATTGGACCCTCTGGAACAACGGCGGTCAGGTGAACTACTGCTGCCCCGAGCCGCAGTCGTGGACGACGAACGCCCCCAATGCCGCTGATCCGAAGGCTGCCGGTTTTGTGGCCGTTGAGCCGGGTGAGAAGTGGAAGGCTACCTATAAGCTCTACTGCAAGTAATCATTTGTGGTGAAAAGAGGGGTTGGGCACTCGCCTATCCCCTCTTTTTTACTATCTTGGCAGTCGATTTAATGGCGAAAAAAGATGATTGCTGTTCCGACTCTTGTTTTGGCGCTTGTCTGCCTCTTGCGTGTGAAGCGCAACGGCTGGTGGATTCCCGTGGGATTGTTGCTTTCCGTAGGTGGCGATTTGTGCGGGACGTTGGGCGCGTTCAAGCCGCAGATGGGACTCTTTGCCCTGGCTTTGGCCTGCTATATCGCCGACTTTGCGCCCTATGGCAAGCTGACCAAAGAGCGTGTGCGTCCGTTGGTGGTTGCTTTTCTCGCCTTCTGCACGGCCTTCGGCTTCTTGGCCTCTCACATCCCCTCGACCATCGAGGCCGCTACGGTGGGGTTCTATGCCGTGGTGCTACTCTCGATGCTCTCGGCGACGATTATTCAGCACCGCGCACAATGGGGCTGGGAGGTGGCGGCTGCCCTGCTCTTTGTCCTCTCGGACGGATTGATCGGCTATAGCCGTTATGTCGCGCCGATCCCCTCGGCCGATTGGTGGATTCTGCCACCCTACTACGCAGCGCAAGCGATCTTTGCCTGGCGCTACTTTGTGCGACCGACCAACAAAGAACGGGAAGCTTGCTAAAGCCTCCCGTTTATTATGCTGTCAAAAGAGCAGCGAAGTTAGAACTTTTCCCATACGACGGTCTGCTCCAAGGGCTTGCGCGTCGTGTCGTGACGGTCGGGCGAGGCGGGCTCGCCATCGCCGTAGCCGATCAAGAGGATATTGACCGGTACGACATTCGCGGGCAGTCCGAACTCCTCGCGCACGGACTCGGGCTTGAACATGCAGATCCAAAGCGTATCGAGCCCCAGCGAGGCGGCCTGAAGCATCATGTGGTCGGTGATGATCGTAGCATCGATGTCGGCAATCTGCTTGCCGTCGTATTTGCGCTGCCACACCTCCTCCGTGTCGGCGCAAACGAGGATTGCCAGCGGCGCTCCGAAGTCGCGCGTGCAGCGACCGAGGCGCTCCATGCCCTCCTTCGATTCGATCACTACGAGGCGCTGCGGCTGACGGTTTGCCCCCGTCGGAGCTACACGACCCGCCTCCAGAATCTGCATCAACTTCTCGCGCTCGACCTTGCGGTCGGTGTATTTACGGCAGGCATAGCGCCCCTTTGCCAATTTCAAAAAATCCATCTTAGTAGCTGTTAAATTTTCAGTTTGCGTTACAAAGATAGCACCAAAATTTCGACTTTGTCATATCCGACCGACAGAATGGCAGAAAAATCCGTGTGGCACACCCTTTGCTGGAAGAGTATGACAAACAGAGAAAACAACAAAACATACTAAATATGAGAAACGGAACTATTGGAGTAACGACGGAAAACATCTTTCCGGTGATCAAAAAGTTTTTGTATTCGGACCATGAGATCTTCCTGCGCGAGCTGATCTCGAACGCCATCGATGCCTCGCAGAAGCTGCGCACGCTCTCCTCGAAGGGCGAATGGCAGGGCGAGACGGGCGATCTGAAGGTCGAGGTGGAGGTCGATACCGAGAAGCGAATCCTTACGATCCGCGACCACGGTATCGGTATGACGGCCGACGAGGTGGATCGCTACATCAACCAGATTGCCTTCTCGGGTGCCGAGGAGTTTATGGCCAAGTACCAGGATCAGGCCATCATCGGCCACTTCGGTCTGGGCTTCTACTCGTCGTTCATGGTCTCGGACAAGGTGGAGATCTTCTCGCAGTCGTATCGTGAGGAGGCCAAGTCGGTGCATTGGAGCTGCACGGGTACGCCCGAGTTCGAGATGGAGGAGCTCGAGGAGAAACTCGAGCGCGGTACGCAGATCGTGCTGCACCTCTCGGAGGAGATGAAGGAGTACGCCGAGAGCGCGACGATCGAGGGCCTTTTGAAGAAGTATTGTCGCTTCCTGCCCGTGCCGATTGTCTTTGGCAAGGTCAAGGAGTGGAAGGATGGCAAGTACCAGGATACGGAGAAGGACAACGTGATCAACAACATCGAGCCGCTCTGGACCCGCATGCCGTCGGAGATTACCGAAGAGCAGTACAAGAACTTCTATAGCGAGCTCTACCCCATGTCGGAGGAGCCGTTGTTCTCGATTCATCTGAACATCGACTACCCCTTCAACCTGACGGGTATTCTCTACTTTCCGAAGATTCACAACAACTTCGAGATTCAGAAGAACAAGATTCAGCTCTACTGCAACCAGGTCTATGTCACGGATCAGGTCGAGGGCATCGTGCCGGAGTACCTCACGCTACTGCACGGCGTGATCGACTCGCCCGATATCCCGCTGAATGTATCGCGCAGCTACCTGCAGAGCGATCCGAATGTGAAGAAGATTTCGAGCTACATCACCCGCAAGGTGGCCGATCGTCTGCAGGAGCTCTTTAAGACGATGCGCTCGGACTATGAGCAGAAGTGGGACGATCTGAAGATCTTCATCCAGTACGGCATCCTCACGGACGAGAAGTTTGCCGAGAAGGCGCAGGATTTCATGCTTTGGAAGTCGATCGAGGGTAAGTATTACACGCCGAAGGAGTTTACCGAGAAGGTCAAGGAGCAGCAGACGGATAAGAATAAGGAGCTGATTCTGCTCTATGTGGATGATGTGAACGAGAAGCACTCGTTTGTCGAGGCTGCCAAGCAGAAGGGTTACGATGTGCTGGAGATGAACGGTCAGCTCGATAACCACTATGTGAATTGGTATGAGCAGAAGAACGAGAAGACCCGCTTTGTGCGTGTCGATAGCGATGTGATCGAGAAGCTGATCCAGAAGGAGGAGCAGCTGACGATGACCCTTACGACCGCCCAGCAGGAGTTGCTGACCCCCGTATTTGAGAGCCAGATGCCCGCGGATGAGCAGATTAACTACCATATCTCGTTCGAGGCCATGGCTGCCGACGAGGCCCCCGTGGTGATTACGCAGAACGAGTTTATGCGCCGCATGAAGGAGATGGCCCGTATGGGTGGCGGTGGCATGAGCCAATTCTACGGACAGATGCCCGACAACTTCACGATTGCCGTGAATGGCAACCATCCGATTGTGATCAACATCCTCGATCAGGTCGAGAAGTCGTATGGCGATCGTCTGCGCACGATGACCAAGAAGATCGATGCTGCCGTGGCGGAGGAGAACCGCTTCGAGGAGGTCGTGAAGGGCAAGAAGGAGGAGGAACTCACGAGCGAGGAGAAGACGATGCGCGAGGAGCTTTCGAAGAAGGTGGTCGAGCTGCGCGATGAGCGCAACGAGCGCCTGAAGGAGATCGGCTCGGAGAATAAACTCGTGAAGCAGATCATCGACCTGGCCCTGCTCTCGAACGGCATGCTGAAGGGTAAGTCGCTGACGGACTTCATCCAGCGCTCGATCTCGCTGATTGAGAAGTAAGACGAAGTCTATTCCGATAATAAAAAACGCCTCGACAATATGTTGTCGAGGCGTTTTGTTTTAAGGGTTATTAAGGGTTATTAAGGGCGATTAAGGGGGCTGGGCGCAAATCCTTAGACTCCTTTAGTCGCCTTTAGTAACCTTTAGTAACCTTTAGCTGTCTTTTACTCCTTTGTGTCGTGGCCGCGCAGGATCTCCAAGAACCACTCGGGGCAGCGGCAGGGGCGGCGCGTTTCGCTGTGCATAAAGCCCAGCTGGGTCATGCCCGTATTCATCAAAAGCCCCTCGGCGTTGTAGATCTCGTAGAGAAAGTTGATGCGGGTCGTGGGCAGCTCCTTCAGCATGATGCGCACCGTGACCTCCTCGTCGTAGCGAATCGCACGGCGGTACTTGGACTGCACCTCCAGGATCGGCATCATCAGGCCGCTGCGCTCCACCTCGGCATACGAAAGCCCCAGTGCGCGGAGGAAGTCGCTGCGCGCCTCCTCGTAGTAGCGGATGTAGTTCGAGTGGTGAACAATGCCCATCTGGTCGGTATCGCAGTACCAAACCCGTATTTTGCAATCGTGTTGTATCATGGTTCTAATAATTTGATGGTGTGTCCCAATAGTTTTTCTGCCTCGCTGAACTTTTGGGCCTCAATCAGGCGACGAATCTCGGACGAACTGACATGCCCACCCTCGACCTCGCATTTTTCGACATGCACCACCCGAAGCCCCTCGATGGCGAGTTCACGGGCCGCCATACGGTCGTGCCCGAAACGGTGGTTGTAGCCGGCAATGAGCGATTTAGCACCGATCTTCTCTACCAAAATCTTGGTCGCAAACTCCGCTCCGCTTTGGTCGGCAAAGGCTCTGTCGAAGGGAATGACGACCAGATAATCGACCCCGTAGCGCGCCAACAGCTCGCCCTTCTCCTGCTCGTCGGTCAGAAGAATCAGCCTCTCCGCGCGTCCCAAGGCAATGCGCGGATGCGGGTCAAAAGTAACGACCACGGCTACCCCATCCAACCGATCAGCCTCCTCGCGGAGCGCCTGCAGCAGCGCTTGGTGTCCCAAATGCACACCATCGAACGAACCGACGGTGACGGCTGCAGGGCGCAGGAAGGGCGTGGTGGGTATGCCGTGAATGATCTCCATGGCGTTAGGCGTTCGAGTCGTTCTCCTTGACGAAGTAGGCCACCTTCTCCAAGAGGGTCGTGATGTCGTAGTTCTCGACTACGATGCCCTGCGGGAAGTTGAGCGGCGTGGAGGTGAAATTCAGCACACCGCGAATACCGGCATTGATGATCGGCACGACGAGGCTCGGAGCTACCTTCGTCGGCGACGAAACAACCACCATCGAGAGGTCCAACTCCTCGGCCTTGACTTCAAAGTCGTTCATGTGGTAGCACGGAATGCCGTCGATCTCATGCCCCACCTTTTCGGGATCGATATCGAAGGCGGCCGTGATTTTGAGCTTCAACCCCTTGCTGTTGAAGTACTTCGTGATGGCCTGACCGAGGTGACCCATGCCGAGGATGGCGATGTTGATCGGCGTTTCGCTGTCGAGGATGCTGCTGATGTAGTCGATCAGAACCTGCACATCGTAGCCCTTCTTCGTATCGCTCGAAAAGCCGATAAGCATCAAATCACGGCGTACCTGCACGGCCGTGATGCCGTGAATGCCGGCCAGGACGTGCGAGAAGATGTGCGTAATACCCTGCTTACGGCACGAGAGCAACGTGCGACGATACTCGCTCAGTCGCTCGATGGTCTTTTCGGGGATACCGCTCGGAATGGTTGCCATGGCGCTATTCGATCGTAATGGTGAAATCGGAGTGGTAGTTTACGCGCATCCAATCGCTGTTCAGGTGGTTCTTGTGCTCCTCCTCCTGCGAGAAGCGGTAGATGGTCTGCAGCGGCGCGTAACGGCGATCCTCCATGTCGTACTCGATGTCGTTGTACATGCCTGCCACGAAGATCATCGCGGCATCGTAGCCTCGGTAGGCATAGAGCGAGGGCAACGAGCCGAAGGCGCTCAGGTATGCCTTGTCGAACGCGACGATGCGCTCCGAGTCACGCTTGGCGTGGTAGGTCGAGAAGAATACGACACGGTTTTTGAAGAAGATCGAGCGGTCGATGTTCTGGTAACGATTCCAACGCGAGTTGCCCAGCACCGAGTATTTCGGCGTACGGAGCGAACGGGCGCGCAGGTTCGTATCGGCCGAAGCCAAGGCGGCCAGGACGCGATCCACATCAATCTCGTTGTCCGCCAGAATGATGAAGAGGTTCTCCTCCTCGTTGTCGAGCAGCGGGCTCAAATCGCTCGGGTGCAACTCCCCCTCCTTGACCTTGATCGAGGGGTGCTGGTAGTGGTATTCGTGGCGCTTGAAAGGCTTGTCGCCCAGCAAGGCCAGCATCTCCTGCTCAAACTCCTTGTCGGTCGAGCCGGTATAAATCAGCGTGACACTCTTGCCCTCCTCGATGAGGTTCTCGGCTTTGGCGTACTTCTTCGTGGGGTCGGGAGCCATCAGGAAGAGTACGTCGCTCTCCACGCGGGTCATGTGTGCCAGGGGCGACACGACGGGGATCTGCTTCTCCTCGGCAAACTTCACGACCTCACTCATCTCCTCCTCGTAGACGGGACCCACGACGAGTTGCGAACGACGGAAACGATCCTCGTTGATGATCGTGGCCACCTCCTCGGGGTCGCGCTTCGTGTCGTAGAGATCGAGATCGACCGAGTAGCCCTGCTTCTTCTTCAGCGAATCAAGGCCCAACAGGAAGCCCTGGTAGAACTCAAGGTATTGCTGGCTGGCCTTGCCCTTGTTGGTCATCGGGAGCATGAGCGACACTTTGAGCGGATCGCAGTTGCAGACGGCACGGAAGTCGATAATCGGATGCTCGGGCTTGATGGGCTCCACCTCCGGCTGCTCCGCCTCGGGCTGAACGGCAACCTCCACCTCTTCCGGTTCTATCTGCTGCTGTGCCGGAATGCGGATCATCGCACCGGCCTTCAGCTCCTCCGCCTTCAGTCCGCCGTTGAGCTTCGAAAGCTCCTCCTCGCTCAACCCGAAACGCTTCGAGAGCGAATAGAAGGTGTCGCCGCGCTGCACCACATAGTAGTCGTCACCCTCGGTCACGCCACTCAGCTGCTCGGCATACTCCTTCAAATCCTCGCGGATCTCCTCCTCCGAGCCCTTGCCGATCGCTTTCTTGCGGATCAGAAGCTTCTGCCCCAGGCTCAGGCGCGAGGGGTCGATCTTCGGGTTGTCCTCCAAGATCGTCTGCACGGGAATCTCATATTGTCGGGCAATGGCATAGAGCGTCTCGCCACGCACGACATAGTGTGTGGCAAAATTCTTCTTCTGCTTCTTCTTGCTCACCTCGGCCGTCGGGGCATTCTCAACGGGAATTTTAATCTTCGCACCGGCTTTTAGCCCCGCCTTCACGCTCGGGTTGTGCTGCTCGATCAGCTCGGTCGAAACCTCGTAGCCCTTGCTGATGGCGTAGAGGGTCTCGCCCTGCTGTACGGTGTGGATGTAGTACTTCGTGCCGTTGATATAGACAATCGAGGTCGAACGCTCAATGGCCGACACGCACCATACGGTCAGCGCCAGCAGCAGCGTCGTGAAGAGTCTTTTGATGCTCATGGGCAAAATAGTTCTGTATTGCTTCGTTTCTTGTTTATTTCTTGGTGGTGCCTGCCCGCATGCGAATCTCGGTAATCACCTTCTTCGTGTAGAGCGGGAAATCCCCCTCCATCATCCAGGCGTAGTAGCTCGGCTCACGGCGGAAGACCTCCTCGACCGACTGGCCGCGGTACTTGCCGAAGCTGAAGACCTCGACACCCTGCTCGTTGTAGACGATGCGACCCGCATAGTCCACCGCCTTCTCGCGCTCCGAGAACTCGGCCAGGAAGTCGATATCGTTCTCCAGGTCGTCGTAGCGATCGAGCTGCGCGCAGAGCACCTCATAGGTAGCCATCGTGTCGGCTGCTGCCGAGTGGGCATCCGTGAGATCTTTGTCGCAGTAGAATTTGTAGGCCGCAACGAGCGTGCGCTGCTCCTTTTTGTGGAAGATGGTCTGCACATCGACAAACTTGCGGCGCTTGAGATCGACATCGACCCCCACGCGCAGGAACTCTTCCACCAGCAGCGGCAGGTCGAACCGATTCGAGTTAAAGCCACCAAAGTCGCAGCCCTGGATGAATTGAGCCAACGACTTGGCCAGTTGGCGGAACGTAGGCTCGTTCTTTACATCCTCGTCCGTAATGCCGTGCACGGCCGTAGCCTCGGCGGGGATGGGCATCTCGGGATTGACACGGCGTGTCTTGACATCCTTGCTCCCATCGGGCATCACCTTGATCATCGAGATCTCGACAATGCGGTCTTTGGACGTATCGACGCCCGTCGTCTCCAGGTCAAAGAAGACGATCGGGCGTTTCAAATTGAGTTTCATCCGTTTTATGCGTTAATCATCATCGGCATCAACAGCATGAGCGTCGTCGAGCTTTGCTTGTCGTCATAGACGGGCTTGAAGACACCTGCGCGGGTCGAATCGGCCAGCTCGATCAGCACGGTCGGCGTATCGACATTCGAGAGGATCTCCACCAGGAAGGTCGATTTGAAGCCGATCGACATGGGCTGACCTTCGTAGCTGCACGAGATGGTCTCGTTGGCCGACATCGAGAAGTCGATATCCTGGGCCGTGAGCGTGATCTTGTTGTCGGCAATATCCATGCGGATCAGGTTCGTCGTGGGGTTCGAGCAGACGGCAACGCGCTTGATGCCGTTTACGAGCTCGATGCGGTCCACCAGCAGCTTGTTGGGGTTGGCTGCAGGAATTACGGCGTTGTAGTTTGGGTAGTTACCCTCGATCAGGCGGCAAACCAGCGTGTGGTTCTTCAGCTCAAAGCGGGCGTTCTTCGAATCGAACGAAACGCGGATGGCATCATCCTCCTTCAGCAACACGGTCTTCAGCAGGTTGGCGGGCTTCTTCGGCAGGATGAACGAAGCGGCCACCTCGTTCTCGCACTCGGCCTCGTACTTTACCAGCTTGTGGGCATCCGTACCTACGAAGGTGAGCGATGCGGGCTGCAGGTTCAGGTAAACACCATTCATCACGGGACGAAGCTCATCGTCGGCCGTGGCGAAGATCGTCTTGTTGATACCGTTTACCAGCACATCGACATCGAGCACCAACTCCTTGCGCTCGGCCTGCAGCTGCTGCACGGCGGGATAGCTCACGGCCGAAGCACCGGGGATCGAGAGCGAACCGCTCTTCCAGCTGATCTTGATCTCCCAATTCTTATCGTTCACCTCAATCGTCAGCGGCAGCTCGGGGAACTCCTTGAGCGAATCGAGCATCTGCTTTACGGGGGCGGCAATCGTACCCTCGCTCTCTACGCTCTCGACCTGAATCGAGCCTACGAGGGTCGTCTCGAGGTCCGAAGCGGTTACTTTGAGCTCCGTGCCCGAAAGCTCCATGTGGAAGTAGTCGAGGATGGGAAGGGTGTTTTTGTTGCTGATCACCTTGCCGGTCGTAGCCAGCAGCGAAAGCAGAGCCGAACTTGATACAGTAAATTTCATTGTCTGTCTATTTTTTTGTTTGTTATACTTTTATGCTTCTAATTTTCGGTTGTTAGAGGGCGGCCAACTTATCCATTGCCGTCTGGATCATCTTGCGCACAAAGGGCTTGTAGTCGGTGCAGGCATCGAGCGCAATGCGCTGGGCGATGATCGTACAGATGGTGGCGGCACGGTGACCCATCAGGGCAGCCAGGCCGGCCAGGGCCGAGCCCTCCATCTCAAAGTTCGTGATGCGACGACCTTCGTACTCGAACGACTCGATCTTCTCGTTGAGCTTCAAATCCTGCGGCTGCAGTCTGACCCAGCGGCCCTGCGGTGCGTAGAATCCCGGCGCGGCAATCGTAATGCCCTCGCGCGTGACATCCTTGAAGTGCTCGAAGAGGGTCTTATCGGCATCAATGAAGTAGGGCGCGGGCAGTTGGGGATTCCATCCCGTGTGCTCCACAAAGGCCTTCTCTATCGCCAGATCACACACCTCGTTGCGGCCTGCGTAGTAGTTCAGAAGACCATCGAAACCGAGCGATGTGCGCGAGAAGACCACCTCGCCCACCTTGATATCGGGCTGAATGGCACCCGACGTTCCGAGGCGCACCAGGGTCAGTTGGCGAAAGTCGGGTTTAACCTGACGAGTGGCGAAGTCGATATTGGCCAGGGCATCCAGCTCCGTGACCGAAATGTCGATATTGCCAATGCCGATACCGGTCGAAAGAACGGTCATGCGCTTCCCCTTGTAGCGACCCGTTACGGTGTTGAACTCGCGGTTCGAGACGCGGCACTCCACCTCGTCGAAAAACTCCGAAACCATGGCTACGCGACCGGGATCGCCGACCAAAATTACCGTGTCGGCCAGCTGGTCGGGCGTCAGATGAAGGTGGAAAATCGAGCCGTCATCGTTGATAATCAACTCGGAAGAGGGAATCGTGCGCATCGAAAGTCGTTTTTTTATTTTTATATTTGGCATAAAAGTACTAATTTTACCTCGAATAACAAAACAAACCGAGCAAAAAATCATATAATATAAGTATCAAAGCCTTTTTGACATGACACTCATCAAATCTATTTCGGGTATCCGTGGTACGATCGGAGGCCCTCAAGGCGAGAATCTCACGCCGATTGATGTCGTAAAATTTACAACTGCCTATACACGCCTGATTGCCGAGCGTAATCCGGGTCGTAAGGTGCGTATCGTGGTGGGTCGCGATGCCCGTCTGTCGGGCGAGTTGGTGCGCGATCTGGTGGTGGGTACGCTGCTCGCCTCGGGTGCCGATGTGATCGATGTGGGGCTCTGCACCACGCCGGGTACCGAGATGGCAGTCATCACAAAGCGTGCCGATGGCGGTATTATCATCACTGCATCGCACAACCCCCGTCAATGGAACGCCCTGAAGCTGCTGAACAGCGCCGGCGAATTCCTCTCGGATGTGAAGGGTAAAGAGGTGCTTGCCATGGCCGAGGAGGTGGGTTACAACTACCCCACGATCAACGAGATCGGCAAGATGGAGGAGGTCTCGGACTTCAACGAGGAACATATCCGCCAGGTGCTGACACTCAAGGGCGTAGATGTCGAGGCTGTCAAGGCGCGCAAATTCCGCGTGGTGGTCGATGCCGTCAATTCGGTGGGTGGCGTGGTGATCCCTGCCTTGTTGCGCGAGCTGGGTTGCGAGGTCGTGGAGCTGAACTGCGACCCCACGGGCGAGTTTGCCCATAATCCCGAGCCGCTGGCCGAGAACCTGACGGAGATCTGCGAGGCGGTCGTGAAGGAGAAGGCCGACCTGGGTGTGGTGGTCGATCCCGATGTGGATCGTCTGGCCTTTATCATGGAGAATGGCGTGATGTTTGGTGAGGAGTATACGCTCGTTGCCGTGTCGCAGTACATCCTGAAGGAGTTTGGTGCGGGCGCTACGGTGTCGAACCTCTCCTCGTCGCGTGCCTTGCGCGATGTGACGGAGGCCTTGGGTGGCAGCTATACGGCAGCCGCTGTGGGCGAGGTAAACGTGACGACGAAGATGAAGGAGGTAGGTGCCGTGATCGGTGGCGAGGGCAATGGCGGAGTGATCTATCCCGAGCTGCATTACGGCCGTGATGCGCTGGTGGGTGTCGCCCTCTTTTTGACCTATTTTGCCAAGCTCAACAAGACGATGACCGAGCTGCGCGCAGAGCTTCCCGCCTACTTCGCATCGAAGAACAAAATCGAGCTTACGCCCGCGATTGATGTGGATAAAGTGCTGGTTGAGATGAAGGAGCGTTATTCAAATGAGAATGTGACCGATATCGACGGCGTGAAAATTGATTTTGCGGAGAATTGGGTACACCTGCGCAAGTCGAATACCGAGCCGATTATCCGTGTCTACACGGAGGCAAAATCGCAAGCCGAGGCAGATCAGTTGGCCGAGCGATTCATTGCCGAAATTAAAGCGATTTGCAACCTGTAAAACTCGTATATAATATGGAAAAAGTACAAGCCTATATTGAAGCCAACAAGGAGCGCTTCCTGGAGGAGTTGTTCGAACTGTTGCGCATCCCTTCGATCAGCGCCATCGCTGCCCATAAGCCCGACATGGTACGTTGTGCCGAGTGGCTGGCCGCCTCGCTCGTCAAGGCGGGTGCCGATCGTGCCGAGGTGATGCCCACGGAGGGTAACCCCGTGGTGTATGCCGAGAAAATCATCGATCCGAAGGCCAAGACGGTGTTGGTTTACGGTCACTACGATGTGATGCCCGTCGATCCCAAGGAGGAGTGGCGTACGGAGCCCTTCGAACCCGTGGTAAAGGATGGCCGCATCTGGGGCCGAGGCGCCGATGACGATAAGGGGCAGCTCTTTATGCACGCCAAGGCTTTCGAGGCGCTGTGTGCCACGGATTCGCTCCCGTGCAACGTGAAATTCATGTTGGAGGGCGAGGAGGAGATCGGCTCGCCCAGCCTCTACGGCTTCTGCGCCAAGAATAAGAAGCTCTTGAAGGCCGATATTATCCTCGTGTCGGATACCTCGATGATCTCGATGGAGCAGCCCTCGATTACCTGCGGTCTGCGCGGTCTGGCCTACATGGAGGTCGAGGTAACGGGCCCGAATAAGGACCTGCACTCGGGCCTGTTTGGTGGCGCGGTGGCCAATCCGGCCAATGTGCTGGCTCGTCTGATCAACCAGCTGGTGGATGACGAGGGACGCATCACGATCCCCGGCTTCTACGACAAGGTGCGCGAGCTGACCACTGCCGAGCGTAAAGCCTTCAACAAAGCCCCCTTCTGCCTGCGCAAATACAAGCAGTCGCTGGAGATTGGTGCTGTGGAGGGCGAGGCCGGCTATACGACCATTGAGCGCACGGGCGTTCGCCCCTCGCTCGATGTGAACGGTATTTGGGGCGGTTACACGGGCGAAGGAACGAAGACGGTCATCCCGTCGAAGGCCTCGGCCAAGATCTCGATGCGCCTCGTGCCCGATCAGGATCACAAGGAGATTGCCAAGCTCTTCGAGAAGCACTTCAAGGCGATTGCCCCGAAGAGCGTAAAGGTGGTTGTTAAGTCGCTGCACGGCGGTCAGCCCTATGTGGCTCCGACCGATATGCCGGCTTATAAGGCCGCCGAGAAGGCCATCCTGACCACCTTCGGCAAAAAGCCCCTCCCCTTCTATTCGGGCGGTTCGATTCCCATCATCAGTGGCTTTGAGGCAATCTTGGGCATCAAGTCGCTGCTCATCGGTTTCGGCCTGCAGGAGGATGCCATCCACTCGCCCAACGAGAGCTACGGCCTGAACCAATTCTACAAGGGCGTGGAGACGATACCTTATTTCTATAAGTATTTCGCCTAAAATTGTAGAGCCGAACAGCCAAAGAGCGAAGAGACAGCCTTGTCTTTTCGCTCTTTTTTCGTACATTTGTAGAAATAGAACCCGAACTCCGATGAAACACTTTTTGCTGCTTTGCCTGCTGACCTGCGCTGCGGGGTCGGTCGAGGCGCAACCCTCCAAAACCGAAATCTACCACGATGGCTGGATCGACCTGAATAAAAACGGCCGTCGGGATATCTATGAAGATCGGCGACAAGCTGTCGAGCGGCGCGTGGAGAACCTTCTGCGGCAGATGACCCTCGACGAGAAGACGGCCCAGATGGCGACCCTCTATGGTAGCGGTCGTGTGCTGAAGGATGCCCTGCCCACCCCTGCATGGCACAATGAGGTGTGGAAGGACGGCATCGGCAACATCGATGAGCAGCACAACGGACTGGGAAAATTCCGCTCGACCTACTCCTACCCTTACGCCCGTTCGGTCGAGGCGCGCCATGCCGTGCAACGCTGGTTTGTGGAGCAGACACGGCTGGGTATTCCGGTCGATTTTACGAATGAGGGTATTCGCGGTCTTTGTCACGACCGCGCCACCTCGTTTCCGGCACAATGCGGGCAGGGGGCGAGTTGGAATCGGCAGCTGATTGCCCAAATTGCCGCGGTCGAGGCGTCCGAGGCGCGTGCGCTGGGTTACACGAACATCTATTCGCCGATTCTCGACCTGGCGCAAGATCCGCGTTGGGGGCGTGTGGTGGAGTGCTATGGCGAGGATCCTTACCTGGTGTCGGAGTTGGGGCGCGAGATGATCCTCGGTCTGCAACGAGGCGGTGTGGTCTCCACGCCGAAACATTTTGGCGTGTATAGTGTTCCGGTTGGAGGGCGCGATGGCGACACACGCACCGATCCGAAGGTCGCGCCCCGAGAGATGCACACGCTCTATCTCGAACCCTTCCGTGTGGCCTTCGAGGAGGCCGGAGCCAAGGGTGTGATGAGCTCCTACAACGATTATGACGGCATTCCGATTACGGGCAGTCGCTACTTTCTGACCGAGCTGTTGCGCGAACGATGGGGCTTCCGCGGATATGTGGTGTCGGATAGCGAGGCGGTGGAGTTTATCAAAACCAAACACCGCATCGTCGAGCGCGACGAGGAGATGGTGGCCGAGGCGGTCAATGCCGGACTGAATATTCGCACCAACTTCACCCCGCCGGCCGATTTTATCCTTCCCCTGCGCCGTGCCGTGCAGGAGGGGTTGATCTCGGAGCGGACGATTGATGATCGCGTGCGCGATATTCTGCGCGTAAAGTTTGAACTCGGGCTCTTTGACAACCCCTATCTTGGCGACCCCGAAGAGGCCGACCGACTGGTGCACTGCGAAGCGCATCAGGCTCTCTCGCTTGAGGCGGCTCGGCAGTCGCTCGTGCTGCTGAAAAACGAAGCGAATCTCCTGCCGCTCGATAAAACGATTTTGTCGTTGGCCGTCATCGGGCCCAATGCAGACGAGGTAAAGGAGCTGATTTGCCGCTATGGCCCTGCCAATACGCCGATTATCAGCGTGCTGGAGGGGTTGCGACAACATCTTCCCAATACGGAAATTCGCTACGCCAAGGGGTGCGAGATTGTCGATCCGCACTTCCCGATGAGCGAAATTATGGAGTACGCCATGACGACCGACGAGGAGCGATTGTTGCACGAAGCCGTGGAGGTTGCCCAAGCCTCCGAGGTGGTAGTGCTGGTCTTGGGCGGCTCGGAGCGTACCGTGCGTGAAAGTCGTTCGCGTACCGATTTGCGACTTCCCGGGCGACAGGAGGAGCTGTTGAAGGCGGTGCTTAAGGCCGGACGACCCACGGTGCTGGTCATGGTGGATGGCCGTGCTGCCACGATCAACTATGCCCAGGCACATGTGCCGGCTATCCTGCATGCCTGGTTCCCGGGCGAGAAGATGGGCCTTGCCATTGCCGAGGCGCTCTTTGGCGACTACAATCCGGGCGGTAAACTGCCCGTGACGTTCCCCAAAACGGTGGGACAACTCCCCTACGCCTTCCCCTTCAAACCGGGTGTCGATGTGCCGTCCGAAAGTTCGATTTCGGGTGCGCTCTATCCCTTCGGATATGGCTTAAGCTACACCACGTTCCACTATGACGACCTTCGGATTTCCAAGGCGAAGATTGGCCCTCAGGAGGAGCTTGAGGTGAGTTGCACCATTACCAATACAGGAGAGAGAACAGGTGACGAGGTGGTGCAGCTCTACCTGAACGATTGCGTTAGCTCGGTGACGACCTACACGAAGGTCTTGCGCGGCTTTGAGCGCATCACCCTCCGCCCGAAGGAGTCGCGGCGCGTGACCTTCCGCCTCGATAAGCAGGATCTGGGACTATGGAATCGTGAAAATCGGTTCGTGGTCGAGCCCGGATGCTTCGAGGTGATGATCGGGTCCTCGTCGCAGGATATTCGCCTCGACGGCTCGTTCGAGGTCATTGAATAAAAAAAAGCGGGAAGAGCATCACTCTTCCCGCTTTTGCTTGCTCGTTTGCAACGCACCGATTTACCACGCAAAGAGCGGGTAGTTCTCCATCAGCGCATTGACATCCTTGCGTACGGCGGCGATGTTCTCCTCGTTCTCGGGATCGTGCAGTACGCGGTCGATAAGCTCAACGATGTACTCCATCTGCTCCTCCTTCAGTCCGCGCGTCGTGATAGCCGGCGTACCGAAACGCAGACCCGAGGTCTGGAAGGCCGAACGCGAATCGAACGGCACCATGTTCTTGTTGGTCGTAATGTCGGCAGCTACCAGGCACTTCTCGGCCAGTTTACCCGTCAGCTCGGGGAACTTCGTGCGCAGATCGACCAGCATCAGGTGGTTGTCCGTACCGCCCGAAACGATCTTGTAACCACGCTTTACAAAGGCCTCGGCCATCGCTGCAGCGTTCTTCTTCACCTGCGTCTGGTACTCCACATAGCTCGGCTCGAGGGCCTCGCCGAAGGCAACAGCCTTGGCGGCAATCACATGCTCGAGCGGACCACCCTGGATGCCGGGGAATACGGCCGAGTTGATCAGCTGCGACATCTTCTTCACGACACCCTTCGGCGTAGTCAGACCCCACGGATTGTCGAAATCCTCGCCCATGAGGATAATACCGCCACGCGGGCCGCGCAGGGTCTTGTGGGTCGTCGAGGTGACGATGTGGGCATACTTCACGGGGTTCTCCAAGAGACCTGCGGCAATCAGACCGGCCGTGTGGGCCATGTCGATCATCAGCAGTGCGCCCACCTTATCGGCGATCTCGCGCATGCGCTTGTAATCCCACTCGCGCGAATAGGCCGAAGCACCACCCACGATCAGCTTGGGCTTGTGCTCCATGGCCAGGGCCTCCATCTGGTCGTAGTCGATCGTGCCCGTAGCCTCGTTGAGCTGGTAGCCCACGGCTTTGAAATATTTGCCCGAGAAGTTCACGAGCGAGCCGTGCGACAGGTGGCCGCCGTGTGCCAGGTCAAGACCCAGGAAGGTGTCGCCGGGCTGCATCACGGCAAAGAATACGGCCATGTTGGCCTGGGCACCCGAGTGGGGCTGTACGTTGGCGTATGCTGCGCCGTAGAGCTTGCAAATGCGCTCGATGGCGAGCTTCTCCACCTCGTCCACCACCTCGCAACCGCCGTAGTAGCGCGCTGCGGGATAGCCCTCGGCATACTTATTTGTCAGGACCGACCCCATGGCCTGCATCACCTCGTCGCTAACGAAGTTCTCCGATGCGATCAGCTCGATGCCGTGCATCTGGCGGCTGCGCTCACGCTCGATCAGGTCAAAAACAACTGCATCTTTTTTCATGATATCACTCTGTTTTTTGGTTTATACTTTTTCCCGAAGCCAAAGATACAAAGGAATTGGGAAAGAAATGCGCCAAAAATGGGGAATTTTTCGACAAAGATTACACAGTTGGTCGTTTGTGGCCCGCTTTTTACTATCTTTGTTCCCATGAAACAGCTCTTGGTTACCCTTGCTGCGCTTCTGGCGCTCTCGACGACACAGGCTCAGGAGTCGGCCATGCCGACCATTGATGCCCAGTCGCTCGGTATGGGCGGTGTTACGATGGCCATTTCGTCGGACACGCATGCCCTCTTTAACAATGCGGCACAAACCGCTTTTTCGCGCTTTCCGGCAAAGCTCTCGGCCTCCTACTACGGCCAGACCGACTTCGACTATTACGGCATCTCGGGCTATTGGCGCTTCGATCGGATGAATACGCTGCAACTCGGCTGGCGCCAGTATCTGCGCGAGAAGGGCAACCACGATTCGGCACTCGATCTGGGCTATACGCGCCGTTTGGGCGAGCGGGTGGCTGTGGCTACCGTGGGGCGTTATATGCACCTGAAGCGCTATGAGGAGACGAGCGATGCCCTCTCGGTGGATCTTTCGGTGGCCTACGAGCAGCCCATTGCGAGTTGGAAGCGCTACTCGACCCTGCGCCTGGGTGCCAAAATAGCCAACCTGGGCGGCTTCCTCGATGGGTCGGATCTGTCGCTGCCGATGGATTTGAAGGTCGGCGCGGCACTTGAAACCTTCTTCTCGGATCAGCATCAGCTGACCGTGGGTTGTGATGTGGGATACTACTTTACGCCCTCCTCGGTGCGTGGCTTCCAAGCTGCTTTAGGTGCCGAGTATAACCTCATGCAGCTCATTTGCTTACGCGCTGGCTACCATGTGGGCGAACGAACGGCCTACTACCCCTCGTTCGGGTCGGTAGGTGTGGGCGTGCGCCTGCTGCATATCCGTGTCGATTTTGCCTACCTGATGGCCAAGAAGGATACCCCGCTGCGCAACACCTACAGCATCAGCTTCGGCTTGGACTTTTAATGGAGGAGAGAGCAAAGAGCAAAGAGGAGAGAGATATTTGGAAGAGGATAGAGCAAAGAGGAGAGAGATATTTGGAAGAGGATAGAGCGAAGAGAATAGAGCGAAGAGAAAAAGAATAGAACATGAAACAACGCATCTTATTTGTTTGCCTGGGCAATATTTGTCGTTCGCCGGCGGCTGAAGGCATCCTGCGCGATTTGGTGATTCGCCGTGGGCTCACGGAGCGCATCGAGGTTGATTCGGCAGGTACTTATGCGGGCCACACGGGCGAGTTGGCCGATCCCCGCATGCGCCGAGCCGCATCGGCGCGCGGTATTGAGCTGACACACCGTGCCCGCCAGATCCGCGAGGCGGACTTTGAACGCTTTGACCGCATTATCGTCATGGACGACTACAACTACGAGGATGTGCATCGCCTGGCTCCCTCGCGCGAGGGAGCCAATAAAATCTACCGCATGCGCGAGTTCTTCTCCTCAACGCGTTATCACTATGTCCCCGACCCCTACTACGAAGGGCGCGAGGGGTTCGAGATTGTCCTGGATCTCTTGGAGGAGGGTTGTCAAAAGCTTCTCGATGAGTTGTGCAAAGCGCAATGATTGTTTGGGGTGGCGAAGGAGGATTCGGCCACCTCTTTTTCTTTTTAGAGTCTCTCTGTTCCGATTTGCGCTCTTCCATTTAGTCGATCTATCAACCGAAACGAACAAGATAAATCTTGTTTCGCCCACCTTTTTTCGGAGAAAAACCGTACCTTTGCCCCATAAAACAAGCAAGAGAAAGCCATGAAAAGAGTAGTGTTTACACTTTTGGGGCTGATGATGGCCCTGGCCGTGACGGCACAAGAGAATAATAACAAACTGCAGAATGTCGAGTTGATGGACTTGAAAAAACAGCCCACGATGCTCCCCTGGTGGGGCGAGAAGCACCTGTTGATCTTCTATGTCGATCCCGACCGACACAAGCAGAACGAGGATTTCACGGTTGAGATTGAGGAGAATCATGCCGCCGAGGGCGAGCATATCGAGGGCTTTGGCGTGCTGAACCTCAAAGATACGATGCTTCCGAGTGGTATTGTCCGCACGATGGCCCGCAAGCGCACCGAGAAAAACGGCGCTACGGTGTTGGCCGATACGGATCGTACGCTGGCCAAGGCCTGGGGATTGGGCGATTGCAACAATCAGTTTGTCCTGATGTTTGTCTCGAAGGATGGCGAGATGCTCTTCCTGCGCAAAGGCGAGTTGACGGAGGAGGACAAGGCGGAGTTCTACCGTGTGGTAAAGCTCTATCGCTAACCAATCCGACTTTTTCATGCGGCATTTCGCACCTATATTAACAATGCTCCTGTTGCTCGCTACGGCGGCCACGGCGCAGACCGAGTATCGCTATCATGTCATTGATGGCGATACGGTGCGTTATACCTATACCCCGATTCAGATCGATTCGTCGCTCCTGCAACCGCAACGCAAGGGTTTCCTGCACCGCGTGGTGGACTACTTCGGTCAATCGGCCGAGGATCATACCTTTGACAAGAAAATAGACCTCACCTTTGCCGGAGGTCCGAGCTACTCGAAGACTACGAAGCTCGGTCTGGGAGTCTTGGCAGCCGGCCTTTATCGCCTCGATCGCACCGATTCGATCACCCCACCCTCCGACCTTTCGATCTATGCCAATGTCACCACCTCGGGGTTCTACTCCTTTGGCGTGACGGGCAACACGATTTTCCGCCATGCTGTGCGCAAGATCGATTACGATGTGAGCTTCGTCTCCGCACCGCGCGATAGCTGGGGTTTGGGCTATACGGCAGGCCGCCACAACCCCAAATCGGACTATGTTGAGCAGCGATACGCGATCCGCGGACGTTTCCTGCAACGCCTCTTCGCGAATACCTACGCAGGTGCTATTCTGAACTTTGAGCATACACGCGGCCGCAAGTTCAAGCCCGAAAGCCTCGCCTACCTCGAGGGGCAGCACGAGAGCTACACGGCCACGGGTTTTGGTCTGTTGGTCGAGTACGATTCGCGCGACTTTATCCCCAACCCGGCACGCGGTCTCTACCTCAGCGTGCAGGAGGTGTGGTTCCCGCGCGGGCTGGGCAATTGCGAGAAGAGCCTGAATCGCCTTACGTTCCGGGCCAATGCCTATCTCAGGCTCTGGAAAGGGGGCTTGGCTGCCTTTGACCTGCAGGGCGAATTTAACTCCGAGGGTACACCCTGGCCGATGTTGGCCCGCCTGGGTGGCACGGAGCGTATGCGTGGCTACTACGAGGGCCAATACACCGATAACAACCTCCTCACGGCCCAGGTTGAACTTCGTCAGCACATTTGGCGAAGAATCGGTTGTGCTGTTTGGGGTGGCGCGGGTAACATCTTCTCCGAGGATGAACCCTTCAGCTGGCGAAAGACACTGCCGAACTACGGTATCGGCCTTCGCTGGGAGCTGAAAAAGCGGGTCAATGTCCGCATGGATTACGGCTTTGGTCGCTCGACAAGCGGATTCCTGCTTTCGATCAATGAGGCCTTCTAACAATGGAATAACACGATGCAGAAGATTTGGCAATATATCTACCCTAACCCCTACCCGGGCGAGACGCGCAGCCGCTTCTCGATCCTCTTGACGGTGTGGTTTATTGTGTCGATCATTGCCCCTAACTTTGCACTGGCCGTCACCGAGAACTACTCGATTTGGACCACCGAGGCGCTGATTTTGATGCCCCTGGGCTTCTACCTGATGTGGAGCATGGTGCTCCGCCGTTCGGGACTGATGATCTGGCTCGGCTTCCCGTTTATCTTCTTCGGGGCGTTCCAGCTCGTGTTGCTCTACCTCTTCGGGAACTCGATCATCGCAACCGATATGTTCACGAACCTCGTGACGACCAACCCCGGCGAGGCGAACGAGCTGTTGGCCAACATCTGGCCGGCGGTGTTGATGGTGGCCGTGATCTACCTGCCGCTGCTCTACCTCGCGGCGCGTGAAATCGGCAAGCGGCGCATCTTCTCGCGTAAACTGCGCCTGATCTTCTCGCTGACGGGTGCGATCCTCTTTGTGTTGGGTGCGGTGGCCCTGTGGCCCGCCTATGCCGTGAGCAAGAATAAGCATGTCCTGCGTGACGAGATTTTCCCCCTGAATGTCTGCTACAATGTACACCTGGCCGCCTCGGAGCTGCGCAAGACCTACAATTACGACCTTACGACCGAGGGCTTCACGTTCGATGCACACCGCACGGCCTCCTGCCCCGAGCGCGAAATCTATGTCTATATCATTGGCGAGGCATCGCGCGCCATGAGTTGGCAACTCTACGGCTACGACCGTGAGACCAATCCGCGATTGAGCCGCCGCGAGGATCTGATCCTGTTTAAGAATGTACTGACGCAGAGCAACACGACACACAAGAGTGTGCCGCTGTTCCTCTCCTCCATCAATACCCACGAGCACGAGGAGCTCTACCGTCGTCGTGGCCTTCCGGCGCTCTTTGGCGAGGCGGGCTTCGAGACGTGGTTTATCTCGAACCAGTCGCCCCAGGGGGCTATGATCGACAACCTGGCAGGCGATGTGGATCACCTCATCTACCTGGAAGAGCCGCGCCACGACCTGCAGCTTAGGGAGGAGCTGGAGCGCCAAATCAACCTTTCGAAGAGCAACAAGATGCTCTTTATCCTCCACTGCTACGGCTCGCACTTCAGCTACCACCAGCGTTATCCGCGCTCGGAGGCGCACTTCAGCCCCGATCCCGATGTGGCGATTCGTCGTGACCATAGCGAGGAGCTGCGTAACGGCTACGATAACTCGATTCGTTACACCGATTTGTTCCTCGATGAGACGCTCGACTACCTTTCGTCGCTCGACGATACGGCTACGGCGCTCTTGTATTGTGCCGACCATGGCGAGGATCTGATGGATGACAAGCGCCATCGCTTCCTGCACGCCTCGCCCACGACTACGGCCTATCAGCTCCATGTAGCCGCTTTCTGCTGGTTCTCGGAGCGTTACCGCAGTCGCTATCCCCACAAGGTTGCAGTGGCCGAGGAACATACGAGCGCTCCTGCTACCACGCATGCGATGTATCACACGATGGCCGATATGGCTTCGATCGAGGGGCGCTTTGTGGAGGAGAGTTCGTCGCTGGTCAGCCCCGATTACGATTTGACTGCTCCGCGCCGCTATCTCAACGACCACAACGAGGCTGTCCCCTACTCCGAAACGGGACTCTCGGCCGAGGATATCGCTATTTTGCGTAACTGCGGTGTCGTGATCGACTAACCTTTTACGAACCTCATAGACCATGAAAAGACTCCTTTTGAGCCTTGTGCTGCTCCTGTTGATGCTTCCGCTTTCGGCCAAGCCGAAGTGGCAGGATAAATACCGCTACGACCAATTCCGCGTGGCGGATCGTAGCTGCATCGTGATTCATCCTACGGGCGAAAAGAATGGCCGTTGGATTGTACGCCCCGCCTTTCTGGGGGCTTTCCCGTCGGTGGATGAGCGGATGTTGGAGCTGGGCTTTACGGTGGCCTATTGCGATGTAACACACGCCTACGCCAACCCGCAGGCCAAACGCGACTTTGAGCAGTTCTACCACGAGGCGCGCCGCCGTTACGGGCTGGACGAGAAATTTATCATCGAGGGCTTTAGCCGTGGCGGATTCTTCGCCCTGAGCTATGCGATCGACCACCCCGAGCAGATTGAAAAGATCTATGTCGATGCTCCGGTGTGCGACCTGAAGAGTTGGCCCTCGGAGCGCGAGAAGAGGCTCTATGGCGATGCCGTGCGCCAATGGCGAGAGGCAGGTGCCGACTTCGAGGAGGGTTACGACTACCCCATCCGCCACTTTGAGAAGATTCACCGCGCAGGGATTCCCGTCATTGTCTGCTACGGTATGACCGACGAGCTGGTGCCCTATGAGGAGAATTTCGGGCGCATTGCCGAACACTACAAGCGCCGCATCTACACCATTGCTAAACCCGATTGCGGTCACCATCCCCATTCGCTCGATGATCCGAAGAAGATCGTACGACGACTGAAAAAGCGAGCAAAGCGGTAATCCTCCGCCGATATACCTCTTACAAATAACAAGGGCCATCCCACTTTGGGACGGCCCTTATCTTCTCGAGAAGTTTAGTGTGACGGATTATTTCGCAGCCTCTACCGAAACCTTGCGGAACTCCTTCATCAGCTTCGAAAGCTCAAGAGCGGCCTTGCGAGCGCGCGTGCCGGCAGCCTTGTTACCCTTCTCTACCTGAGCTGCCGCATTTGCAGCGAACACCTCATACTGTGCGTTGATGTTTGCAACCAATTCTTTCATTGTCTTAAAATTTTAAGGGTTGATATCGACACAAAGATATGAAATTATTCTAAATCACACCATAAATCCCCGAAAAATTTTCGATTTTTTCTCTATTTATAGCCTTTTCAGCCCAATTTCGCTCCGTGCGGTATGTTTTTTGTCCCCAAAACGGGAAAACAGAAAGCTATGCGCATACAAATCGTAACCCTTTTTACGGCTTTGCTGGCTCTTTCGGCCTGCAAAAGCCACAAGGCGGCCGTTGCTACCGCGCCTCTTTCGATCCCCGTGGTGCAGGTTAAGGAGGCAGAATTGGCTCATCGTATGGAGTTTATCGGCTACCTTCAAAGTAACTTCGATGCCGTGATTCAACCCCGTGTCAATGGCTTTCTCATCTCGAAACATTTTGATAGTGGCAAGCCCGTTCGGCGTGGTGCACTACTCTATCGGATCGACCCTACGCAACTCTCTACGGCGATGTATGCTGCCGAGGCAGCGCTGCAGTCGGCTCGGGCCGAGGCCATCGAGGCGCGCAATAATTATGAACGTGCCGTTCCTCTGGCCTCGATGAATGCCATCAGCCGCGCGCAGCTGGATCAATATACGGCCCAATACCGCGCCTCGGAGGCTTCGGTGCGATCGGCCGAAGAGTCGTTGCGCAATGCACAACTCAATGTTTCCTACACCGAACTGCGCTCCCCGATCGACGGCATAGCCGGTTCGTCACAGGCCCACATAGGCGACTTTGTCGGCCCCGGGACGGAGTTTAACGTCCTGACGACCCTCTCGAATGTCGATACCGTCTCGTTCGATGTGGCGCTGGCGATGACCGACTACCTCCGCCTTACGGGCAACCGCGCCGAGATTTACGATAACGAGGGACTGCTTTCGGATATTACCCTCACGCTCGATGACGGCACGCACTACCCGTTGGAGGGATTCTACAGCCATACACGCAAGGATATCTCCAGCTCGACGGGTACGCTGTTGCTGGTCGTGAAATTCGTCAATCCGAACAAGGAGCTCAAAGCGGGTCAATTTGCCCGCGTGGGGTGTGATGTGGGGGCCAAGGAGAGACGGCTGATCCTGCCGGCGCGTGCCGTCAGTCAGGCGCAAGGCGTGAACTCGGTGTGGGTGGTCGGAGCTGATAGTACGGTGCAATTTCGGCGCGTGGAGTTGGGCGCACAGCGCGATTCGCTCTGGGTTGTGACCGGTGGCCTTGAACCCACGGAGTGGGTGGTGCTTGCAGGTCGCCAGAAATTGCACGAAGGGATGAAGATTCAGCCTCGACAGGTAGATTAAGTTTTGAGTTGTAGCAAAAAAAGATGGAACGATTTTTTGTCAGCCGCCCGATCTTTGCCATCGCGCTCTCGGTGGCGATTGTGGCCCTCGGTCTTCTCTCGCTCGCGGAGCTTCCCGTGGAGCAGTATCCCGATATTACGCCGCCCGTGGTGGAGGTCTCGGCTACCTACCCGGGTGCCGATGCCGAGACGGTCAATAATGCCGTGACGACCCCTTTGGCCGAGAGCATCATGGGGGTCAGCGACATGCTCTATATGCAGTGCACCTCGGCCAACGACGGCACGGCCACCCTGCAGATTCTCTTCGATATCGGCTCCGATCCCGATATGGATGCCGTCTTTACGCAGAACCGCGTGGCGGCCGCACAAGCCAAACTGCCCGAGGCGGTGTTGCAGCAAGGCATCACGACCGAGAAGACCATGACGGGCTTTCTGTTGGTCTATGCGCTGCATAGCGACGGCCGCTACAACGATGAGTGGCTTTCAAACTACGCCTATATCAACCTGCAGAACGAACTGCTGAAGATCAACGGTGTGGGTAAGATTCAGATCATGGGTGCCGGTGAATACGCCATGCGCATCTGGCTGAAGCCCGACCTGTTGAAATATTACGGGATTCCGCTCGATGCCGTCACGGAGGCGATCAATGCCCAAAGTCGGCTCTACCCCGTGGGGCAATTTGGTGCCGAGCCCGCCCCTGAAGGGACTCCTTATACCTACACCGTGACCCTCCCGCCGGCCTATAACACGGCCGAGGAGTTTGCGCGCATCGTGGTCTATACCACTCCGTCGGGTGAGCAGATCCGTCTGGGGCGCATTGCCGAAGTGGAGCTTGGAAGTCAAAGCTACGGAGTCAGCTCGCGCTTTGAAGGGAATCCTACGACCCTGATGGTGATCTATCAGGAGCCGGGCAGCAATGCGATGCAGGTCGGTGCCGCTATTAAGGAGGCGATGAATGCGCTCTCGGAGCGCTTTCCCGATGGCGTGGAGGCAACCTCGATTGTTGATACTACCACCTCGATTCGGGCAGGTGTGAAGGATATCTTCCACACGCTCCTGATTGCCCTGGTGCTCGTGATTGCAATCATCTACCTCTTCCTGCAGGATTGGCGTTCGACGCTGATTCCGTTGGTGGCAATTCCCGTGTCGCTCATTGGCGCCTTCGCCATCTTTCCGCTGCTGGGCTTTACGATCAACATCATCTCGCTCCTGGCCTTGGTGTTGGCGATCGGTCTTGTGGTGGACGATGCAATCGTCGTGGTCGAGGCGGTGCAGGTAAACCTGGCGCGTGGTCTTAAACCCCGCGAGGCCACCTTGGAGGCGATGCGCAACGTCTCCTCGCCGATCGTGGCTACGACGGTCGTCCTGCTGGCTGTTTTTGTGCCGATGTCCTTCGCGGGAGGTGTGGCGGGGCTGATGTTTCAGCAATTCTCCGTGACGATAGCCGTCTCGGTGGTACTCTCGGCGTTCAATGCCCTGACCCTCTCGCCCGCCCTTTGCGCCTTGGTGTTGCGCCCCGTGGAGATGAAGGAGAAGGGCGTGTTCGGCCCTTTCAACCGATGGTTTGCACGCGAACAGCACCGCTACACGGAGCGGCTGCCGATCTTTGTGCGGCATACCCTGCGTACGGCGCTGCTGACCGGGGCTATGCTCCTCGTGATAGCGCTGTTGTGGCGCTCGCTACCCGACGGATTTCTTCCCGATGAGGATCAGGGCTATGTGATGGTGATGGTCAATACTCCGGAGGCCTCCTCGTTGCAGGTGACCTCCGAGGCGATGCTCAAGATCGACGAGCGGATCCGACAGCACGAGGCGGTGCTCGATACCTCGTTTGCCGCAGGGTTTAATCTCCTGGCAGGGATTGCCACGCCCCATTCGGGCGTGATCTTCGTGGCGCTCAAACCCTTTGGCGATCGACAAGCAACGGCCATGGAGGTAGCCGATGAGCTTAACGGGGAGCTTTATACAGCCATCCCAGAGGCGGTTTGTTACGCCTTTATTCCACCCTCGATTCCGGGACTTGGCGTTACTTCGGGGGTGACGGTCGAACTGCAAGATATCGACGGGCGTGGTACAAGCTACCTCATGGGCGAGGCACAACGCCTTATCGCGGCGCTCGAGAAGGAGTCTACGGTGGCCTCCGTGACAACGCAGTTCAACGACGGCATTCCGCAACGAAGACTCGCGGTAGACCGCGAACAAGCCCTTGCGATGGGCATCGACCTCGAAACGCTTTATGGCGATTTGAGTGCTATGTTGGGCGGTCGCTATATCGACAACTTTACCCGATTCGGGCGACTCTATCAGACCTATCTGCAGGCGGCTCCCGATTATCGGCAGGACGGTTCGGCACTCGAAAGCTACTTTGTCAGCTCCTCTACGGGCGAGTCGGTACCCCTCTCAACGCTCGTCGAGGTGCGCGATACAGTGGGCACGGCCTATGTCTCGCAGTTTAACCTCTATCGCTCGATTACCCTCACGATTACCCCGATCGCCGCGGCCTCTTCGGCTACGGTCATGGGGCGCGTAATGGCATTGGGGGCGGAGCTTCTGCCCGATAATGTGGGGTTGGCTTGGAGCGGAGTCTCGTTTCAGGAGGCTGCCGAGGCGGGCAAAGGGGCGTGGATCTACCTGGTGACACTGCTCTTCGTCTTCCTGGCGTTGGCTGCCCTCTATGAGTCGTGGTCGTTGCCGCTTGCGATTCTGCTCAGCGTTCCTGCGGCCGTCTTGGGAGCACTCGGCTTTGTTGCGTTGGCACACCAATTCGAACCACACTATATCAACGATATCTACCTCGATATTTCGCTCGTGATGTTGATTGGTCTGGCGGCCAAAAATGCGATTCTGGTGGTCGAGTATGCCGATAAACTCTTCAAGGAGCGCGGTATGTCGCTCCTCGATGCCTCGATCGAAGCGGCTCGTTTGCGCCTGCGACCGATCCTGATGACCGCCTTTTCGTTTATCCTCGGTGTCGTGCCGCTCGTCTTTGCTTCGGGTGTTTACTCCACGGCTCGAAACATCCTGGGTGTCGCGTTGGTGGGCGGTATGTTGCTCGCTACGCTGCTGGGTATCCTGCTCTACCCTGCGCTCTATTACCTCGTTGGTCGCCTCGCCCGCTTTGAGGAGCGCCGTGCGGCCCAAAACAATGCACAAGGCTCATGAAACGACTCTTTTCTACCCTTCCGCTCCTCGTCCTGCTTGTTGCAGGATGTTCGCCCCAGCTCCAGGCACCACAGGTGACGGCTCGCGCCAATTACCTCTATGGCGAAAATTTCAGCCAAGATTCGCTCTTTGTGCCCGCTTCTTGGTGGCAGCTCTTTGGCGATACGACCCTCAATCGGCTCGAAGAGCAGGCGCTCGCCCATAACCGCAACCTGCGCATGGCCGCCTCGCGGGTCGAGGAGGCTCGCCAACTGCTCACCGTGGCCCGATCGGAATACCTTCCCTCATTTGGGGGCGCTCTTTCGGCCGAGGGGAATTACAACCGCGCCACAAAGATTACACAACAATACGCCGCCGAGCTGACCGCTTCGTGGGAGGTGCCGTTGTTCGGGCAGTTGAAGGCTGCGACCGATCAGTCACTTGCCTCGTTGGGAAGTGCCGTGTGGAGTTATCGGGGTGTTGCGCTGGCTCTGACGGCCGAGGTGGCCACTACCTACTTTACGCTACTGCAATACGAACGCGATCTTTGGATAGCTAACCGCACCTGCACCTTGAGGCGTGAGTCGGCAGCGCTGATCGACTCGCTCTTTAGCTACGGCATGGCTACGGGGGTGGATCGAGAGCAGGCTCATGCGCTGGTCTTCTCGGCCGAGGCCGATATTCCGCGCTACCGCAGCGCGATCGAGCAGACACAGCTCGCCCTCTCGACCCTGACCGGCGAGCCGCCGCAACCCTATACGAAGGAGGGCGTGGGGTTGGAGCTGCTGATTGATCGACTGCCCGAAGAGGTCGCCATCGGGATTCCGTCGGAGCTCCTGCAGCGCCGTCCCGATATTCTTCAGGCGCGCTTCGAATTGGATGCCGCAGCGGCTGCAGCCAAGCTCTCGCGCATCAATCGCTTCCCGTCTATTACGCTGACTGCCAAAGCGGGAGCAGGTGCTAATTCGATTAAAGGTTTAACTTCGTCGAATCCTGCCGTGTGGAATGCCGTGGCGGGCCTCGTGCAACCGATCTACAACTTCGGGGCGCTCAAACGGCAGGAGCGGGCAGCTGTCGAACGCTACAGGCAGGCGGCTTACAGCTACGAGCAGACGATCCTCGAGGCCTTTGCCGATGTGGAGAAGATGCTCTCCTCGATCGAGGCTACGGAATCGGAGACGGAGCGTTATACGCGCCTGGTGGTCTCCTACCGTTCGATTCTCGACATGGCCCACGCGCTCTACCGCAACGGCATGGCCGACTACCTCGATGTGATCGATGCCGAACGTACGCTCTACACGGCTCAAACAGAGCTGATCGCGCTACTTGCGACCCAATACATCAACTACGCAACCCTCTGCAAGGCGTTGGGCGGTGGGTGGAACGTCGAGTCGAAATACCCATAAATAGGTAGCTGAATATTCCGTAAAAAAGTGTATCTTTGTTGCCATAAAGTGCACAAAGATTCATGCGACTATCCGAACTCAAGAGTGGCGATCAGGCCACCATCCTCAAAGTGACGGGCCACGGCGGCTTTCGTCGGCGCATTATGGAGATGGGCTTCATCCGTGGCAAGCGGGTCGAGGTGATTCTCAATGCGCCGCTCAAAGACCCGATCGAGTACCGCATCATGGGCTACGATGTATCGCTCCGCAGAAGTGAGGCGGCCATGGTGCAGGTCCTCACCGACGAGGAGGCCGAGGAGATGCTCCTTCTGGAGCAGGAGCGCGAGCGCAATACCCCCTTTAGTGAGGAGGCCGAAGAGCGGATTGAGACGATCGACGATGTGTTGGAGCGCTCCTCGCATACGATCAGTGTTGCCCTGGTGGGCAATCCCAACAGCGGTAAAACTTCGCTCTTTAATGCCATTTCGGGTGGCCATGAGCACGTCGGGAACTATAGCGGCGTGACGGTGGGTGCCAAGCGTGGCGTGCGTCACTATCGCGGTTACCGCTTCGAGGTAACCGACCTGCCGGGTACCTATGCCCTCTCGGCCTACAGTCCCGAGGAGCGTTTCGTGCGTGCACACATCGCCAACGAGCAGCCCGATGTGGTAATTAACTCGGTGGTGGCTTCGAACCTGGAGCGCAACCTCTACCTGACGACCGAGCTGATCGATATCAACCCCCGTATGGTCATTGCGCTGAACATGTACGATGAGCTGGAGGCTACGGGTGCACACCTCGATCACGACTCGCTGGGTCGCATGTTGGGCGTTCCGATGGTGCCGGTCGAGGCGCGCAATCGCAAGGGCATCGAGGAGCTTTTGGATACGATTATTGCCATCTACGAGGGGCGCGACGAGCGTGTCCGCCACATCCATATCCACCAGGGCGAGATTATTGAGGATGGGCTGAAAGAGCTCAATGGCGCGCTCTCGGAGCACCGCGAGGAGTTGCCGATGTACTTCCCACCCCGCTACTTGGCGCTGAAGATGATGGAGCGTGACACGGAGGTCGAGGCGCAACTGCGCAATCTGGAGCACTACCCCTCGTGGTGTGAGATTCGTGACCGCGTGGTGCACCACATCGAAAGCGACTTGGGCGAGGATGTCGAGACGGCTTTGGCTAACCGCAAATATGGCTTTATCTCGGGTGCACTGAAGGAGACCTTTACCCGTGGCGAGGTGGATACGCGCCTGGCCACAAACCTGATCGATATGGTCGTTACGCATCGCGTGTGGGGCTTTCCGATCTTCTTCCTCGTTACGGGCATCATGTTCTGGTGCACCTTCTCGCTCGGCAGCTACCCCCAGGAGTGGATTGATTGGCTGGTGGGGCGCATCGGCTACGGAGTCAATGCGCTGATTCCCGAGGGGGTGTTGCGTGACCTGGTTGTCGATGGCATGATCGGTGGCGTAGGGTCGGTGATCGTCTTCCTGCCCAACATCATGATCCTCTACCTCTTCATCTCGTTTATGGAGGATTCGGGCTACTTGGCGCGAGCCGCCTTTATCATGGATCGTGTGATGCACCGCGCCGGATTGCACGGCAAATCCTTTATTCCGCTTATCATGGGCTTTGGCTGCAATGTGCCGGCAATTATGGCCTGCCGTACGATCGAGAGCCACTCGAGCCGCCTGATTACGATTCTCATTACCCCCTTTATGGCCTGCAGCGCCCGTCTTCCGGTCTTTATCCTGCTGACGGCGGCCTTCTTCCCGCAGCACGGAGGTTGGGTCATGACGGGGCTTTATATCCTGGGCGTGTTGATGGCTATCCTGACGGCCCGCCTGATGCGCCTGATCTTCTTCCCGGTGGATGAGACCCCCTTTGTGATGGAGCTTCCGCCCTACCGCATTCCCACCTGGCGCGCCACGCTGACGCACATGTGGGAAAAGTGCGCCCAATACCTCAAAAAGATGGGTGGCATGATCTTGGTGGCCTCGATCATCATCTGGTTTTTGAGCTACTACCCCCGCACCGAGCAAAGCCCGATCGCGCAGGAGAACCACTACGAAAACTCCTACTTAGGGCGCATCGGCCGAACTTGCAGCCCCGTATTCGAGCCGCTGGGGCTGGATTGGAAGGCGGGCGTATCGCTCCTCTCGGGCGTGGCAGCCAAGGAGATTATCGTTTCGACCATCGGCGTACTCTATGCCGAGGAGGATGACGAATCGGGAGCCTTGGCGCATAAGCTGCAGGCAAGCGGCGACTTTACCCCCGCCTCGGCACTTGCCTTCTTGGTCTTTGTGCTGTTGTACTTCCCCTGCATTGCGACCATCGCCGCCATCGGCTCCGAAGCGGGCTGGCGCTGGGCCTTCGCGGGACTGGTCTATAACACCCTCACCGCCTGGGGTGTGGCGTGGCTATTCTATCAAATCGGATCACTCTTACTCTAACTCCGCAAACCTATGAATTGGCAGCAGTGGATCGTTTGGGCCATCTTTACAGTGGCTATCGTCTTTGTTTGGCGCTGGGTGTGGCGCACCTTCTTTTGCCGTACGCGCGACTGTGAGAATTGCCGCTTCGGCCATTGCGGAATCCGCAGCAAGGAGTGGGAGAAGGAGCACGAACAACGGAACAGACGATGATTGGTTTGATGGTCATCCTCCTGGCCTGGTTGGCGGGAAATCTCCTCAGTGCCCTGCTTTCGGGCTATGTGTCGGGCAATGTGCTCGGCATGCTGATTCTCTTTGCAGTGCTGAAGCTGGGCGTTGTGAAGGCCGAAACGGTGCGCCCGGCGGCCAAATTTCTGCTCGGCACGATGGCGCTTTTCTTTATCCCCTATGGCGTGGGGCTGATGGAGAGCTATACGGTAATTCTGGATAATCTGTGGGCAATCGTGGTCGCTGCCGTGCTTTCGACCGTGGTTGTGCTGCTTGTTTCGGGACACACGTTTCAGTGGGTCGCTCAACTTAAAAACCGCCTCAAACGATGATACGCGACCTGCTGACTTCGGATTTGGGACTGCTCACGCTGACGGTGGTTTTGTTTGTGGCCGGTGGCGCGATTCATCGCCGCACGCGCCTCATGTTGCTGCATCCGGTGCTGATGACCTTCGTGGCGATGATCGTGCTTTTGCAGTGGCTCAAAGTCCCCTATGCGGCCTACATGGAGGCTACCGAGGTGCTCGATTTTGCCTTGGGACTTTCGGTCGTATCGCTCGGCTACCTGCTCTATGAGCAGTCCGAACGGCTCTCTCGCAACCTGCTTCCGGTGCTTGCGGCTACGCTCATGGGATGCGTGGCAGGTGTGCTGAGTGTGGTGTGGATTGCGGCTGCGATGGGTGCCGACCGCGTGATCCTGAACTCGATTGCCCCCAAATCGGTCACCGTGCCCATTGCGATCGCTATTGCCGAACCGCTGGGTGGCGTGGTGTCGCTTACGTCGGTCGTGGTCTTTTGTGTCGGCATCTTCGGTGCGATCTTCGGCCCTTCGATCCTGCGTTGGGGAGGCGTGAAGAGCCACGAGGCGGTGGGCTTCTCGCTTGGTGCCGCCTCGCACGGTATCGGCACCTCGCGTGCGGTCGAAATCGGTGCCATCGAGGGGGCTATGAGCGGCCTTGCCATGGCACTGATGGGCGTTGCTACGGCACTCCTTACCCCACTTCTGGAACAATACCTCTATTAAATAGCCTTTTTGTCGGCTTTTTGTTTTCAAAATTCTACAAGATGTACTACCTTTGTGGGTCTTCTAAAGAAGACTCACACAATTTAATAATTCGGTTAGTAGTTAAGGTAGGTCATGGAGTGGTTGTATAACCTCTTTTTCGGTCAGGGCATCGCCCATTCGGTGCTCATCATTGCACTTGTTATCACGCTGGGTATCACGCTCGGCAAAATCAAATTCCGCGGTATTTCGCTCGGTATCACCTGGATTCTCTTCGTGGGTATCGCCATGAGCCATTTCGGCATGTCGATTTCGGACGAGGTGCGCCACTTTGCGCAGGAGTTCGGTCTGATCCTCTTTGTCTTTACGATCGGTCTGCAGGTGGGCCCCAGCTTCTTCTCCTCGTTCAAGGAGGGCGGCATGAAGCTCGTGGCTTGCTCTACGGCAATCGTCCTGCTGGGTGTCGTGACGGCCGGTGTTCTGCACCTGACGACGGGTGTGCCGATCCCGACGATGGTCGGCATCTTGTCGGGTGCCGTGACCAACACCCCGGGTTTAGGTGCTGCCCAGGCCGCCTATACCGATACGACGGGTATTCAAGACCCCACCATTGCGCTCGGTTATGCCGTGGCCTATCCGCTCGGTGTGGTGGGTATTATTCTTTCGCTCATCGCTTTGCGTTTCATCCTGCGCATCAACTTTAAGAAGGAGAATGAGGGACTGGAGGCGCTGTCGCAGGAGAAGAAACTTGCCGAGAAGCTCTCGGTCGAGTTTACGAACCAACTCCTCGATGGGCGTTCGGTGGAGTATATCCGCGACCTGATTAACCGCCAGTTCGTCATCTCGCGTGTGGCCCACGCCTCGGGCGAGCTGACCATGGCCGATGGCGCGACGGTTCTCCATACGGGCGACAAACTGCGCCTGATCTGCCAACCCGAAGATTCGGAGGCGGTCATCGCCTTCCTCGGTCATACGGTTGAGATGTCGGACGAGGAGTGGGGCCACAACACCCCCAATGCCACCTTCATTTCGCGCCGAATCCTGATCACGAAACCCGAAATCAACGGCAAAAAGTTCTCCGACCTGCGACTCAGAACGAAATACGGCATCACCCTGACGCGTGTGAATCGCGCCGGTGTGGACCTTATCCCCTACCAGGGTCTGGAACTTCAGGTGGGTGACCGCGTGATGGTTGTCGGCCCCGAGAAGTCGGTGGACAAGGTGGCCGATGTGCTCGGTAACTCGCTCAAGAAGCTCGACCATCCGAACCTGGTGACGATCTTTATCGGCATCGCGCTGGGTGTCCTGCTCGGCTCGATTCCGCTGATCAACGTGCCGCAGCCCGTGAAGCTCGGTCTGGCCGGTGGCCCGCTGATCCTGGCCATTCTGATCGGCCGTTTTGGATCGCACTTCGGTCTGGTTACCTATACGACGATGAGTGCCAACCTCATGTTGCGCGAGATGGGTATTGCCTTGTTCCTGGCTTGCGTGGGCTTGGGATCCGGCGAAGGCTTTGTGGATGCTATTGTCAATGGCGGTTATCGCTGGATCGGCTACGGTGCGATTATCACCATCCTGCCGCTCCTCATTGTAGGCACGTTTGCCCGCCTGGTGCTGAAGATGAACTACTACACGCTGACCGGTATGCTCTCGGGTGCTATGACCGATCCTCCGGCACTGGCCTACGCCAACGGTGTAGCCGGTAACGATATGCCGGCCGTGGCCTACTCGACGGTCTATCCCGTGGTGATGTTCCTGCGCGTATTGACAGCACAGATTTTCATCCTTTTCGCTTTGTAAAATGAATGAAAGGTGTAAATTTGCAAAAAGAAAACTCTAATACACAAACAATAATGGCAGAAGCTGTAAAGATCGACCGTTCGCATCGCCTGGACGGCATCGGTGAGTACTATTTCTCGCGTCGTCTGCGCGAGATTGGCGAGATTGAGGCCTCGACGGGTCGTCAAATCATTAAGTTGGCTATGGGCAGCCCCGATCTGCCGCCTCATCAGTCGGTAATCGACCGCCTGGCAAAGGAGTCGTTGCGCCCCGATGTACATAAGTATATGTCGTATAAGGGCGAGCCGATTCTGCGCAAAGCCTTTGCCGATTGGTACAAGAAGTGGTATCGTACGGAGCTGGACTACCAGACCGAGGTGTTGCCGCTCATCGGTTCGAAGGAGGGCATTATGCATATCTGCATGACCTTCCTCAATCAGGGCGACAAGGTGCTGGTTCCCAACCCGGGCTACCCCACCTACTCGGCAGCCGTGCGTTTGGCCGGTGGCGAGATGGTGACCTACGCGCTGAACAAGGCGACGAACTTCTACCCCGACTTTGAGGCGATCGAGAAGGCCGGCTTGGAGGGCGTGAAGATGATGCTCGTAAACTACCCCAACATGCCGACGGGTCAGACCCCCTCGATGGAGCTCTTCGAGAAGATCATCGCCTTTGGTAAGAAGCACAACATCCTGATCGTACACGACAACCCCTACAGCTTTATCCGCAACGCCGAGGCTCCGATCTCGATCATGGAGGTCGAGGGTGCTCGTGAGGTGGCACTCGAGATGAACTCGCTCTCGAAGGGTCACTCGATGGCCGGCTGGCGTGTCGGTGTCGTGGTGGGCAAGAAGGAGTGGATCGACTCGATCCTTACCTTTAAGTCGAATATGGACTCGGGTATGTTCTACCCCATCCAGGCTGCTGCCGATACGGCTTTGGCGCTCGGCGAGGAGTGGTTCAAGGAGCTGAACGAGATCTACTACGGTCGTGAGCGCCAGGCTTACGCCCTCTTGGATGCGCTGGGTTGCCGCTATCGCAAGCACCAGGCCGGTCTCTTTATCTGGGCCGAGCTGCCCGAGGGCTACGAGGGCGACAGCTTCTCGTTCTCGGATGAGGTGATGGAGAAGACCGACGTGTTCCTCACGCCGGGCGGTATCTTCGGCTCGGAGGGTAACGGCTATATCCGTATCACGCTCTGCTGCCCCGAGGAGCTGCTGAAGAAGGCTACGGACAATGTGGTGGCTGCCTTCAAGAAGTAGCAGCTGCCTACATACAACGAAAAAGGAGAGCTTTGCGGCTCTCCTTTTCGTATCTATGCGGGTCTGACTACTTGCAAACCAACTTCACGCAGGCGGCAGCCGCCTTCACGCGATCGCGCAACTCGTCGAGGTTCGAACCGTGGGGCGCATAACCAACCACGACACCCATGCGGCGATTCTTGCGTGCCGAGGGCTTGCCGAAGATGCGGATATCGTTGCGCGGATCCATCCGAACAGCCTCCTCCATGCCTTCGTACTCGGGAGCCGTAGCCGAGGCCTCCTCGGCGAGGATTACGGCCGAAGCACCCATGCGCTCAAAGGTAATCTCGGGAATCGGCAGCCCCAGGACGGCGCGCGCGTGCAACTCGAACTCGCTCAGGTTCTGTGTACCGGCCAGCGTCACCATGCCTGTATCGTGCGGACGGGGCGAAAGCTCCGAGAAGTAGACACCGTTTTCGTGGCTGAGGAAGAACTCCACGCCCCAGATACCGGCACCGGTCAGAGCCTCCGTCACGGCTGCCGCCATGCGCTGCGCCTCCTTCAGGTGCTCCTCCGAGATGGGGGCCATCTGGAAGCTCTCGCGGTAGTCGCCGCTGATCTGCACATGGCCGATCGGCGGGCAGAAGAGCGTCGGGCCATCCTTTTGCGTGACGGTAAGGAGCGTAATCTCGCTATCGAATGCGATAAACTCCTCGATAATCAGCTCCATGATGTCGCCACGCGAACCCTCGCAACCGTAGGTCCAGGCGTGCTCCAGGTCGGCCTCCGAGCGAACCACCGACTGGCCCTTGCCCGACGAGGACATCAGGGGCTTCACGACACACGGATAGCCGATCTTCGCGGCGGCCTCCTTCAACTCCTCGAAGGTCTTGGCATAGAAATACTTGGCCGTCTTAAGCCCCAGCTCTATGGCTGCCAGGTCACGAATGGCCTTGCGGTTCATCGTGTAGTTCACGGCGCGGGCGCTCGGCACTACCTGAATCCCCTGCTGCTCGAAATCGTAGAGGCGCTCCGTGCGGATGGCCTCAATCTCGGGGACAATCAGATCGGGCTGATGCTTCTCGACAGCCGCAGCCAGCGCATCGCCATCGAGCATATCAAAAACTTCGCACGCATCAGCCACCTGCATGGCAGGCGCACCGGCATACTTGTCGCAAGCAATGACCGTCTGGCCCAGACGTTGTGCCGCGATTACAAACTCTTTTCCCAGCTCACCCGAGCCAAGCAACAGGATTTTCTTTGTCATATTGGGTTGATTTTAAGTTTCGTTGCACAAAGATAGATTTTTTCGTCCGAAAGCGCAATATCTTTTGGCGTTTCAGCCTGCTTTTTCGGCGATTCGCCTTGAAAAGAAAAACTTTGTGGACTAAAAGGTGGTAGTTCGAAGAATTATTACTATATTTACCTAACTAACCAACTACACCAACAAAATCAACCTTATTATGTCTGTTTCGACAATCAAATCGGTAGCGAGTCTGCTGCTTGCTACCTTGGTATTTTCGACCGCTACGGCCAAACCCAAGCAAACGCCCGACGAGGAGGTGCGCCAGGCCATGCGCCTCGCCACGGAGTTTATGATGGAGAAGGTAAGCTACAACGGTGGCTTTGTGTGGCACTACCTGCCCGACTTTTCGCGCCAGTGGGGCGAGATGGAGGCCAAGCGCACGATGGTATGGATTCAGCCCCCGGGAACGCCTTCGGTGGGTCATCTGCTGCTCGATGCCTACCACTGCACGGGCGACGAATATTATTACGACCAGGCCAAGCGCGTAGCCAATGCCCTGATCTGGGGTCAGCTCCCGTGCGGTGGTTGGAATTATGTATTCGACTTTGCAGGCGAAAATTCGCTCAAGGAGTGGTACTCGACCGTCGGCAAGGCGGGTTGGCGTTTGGAGGAGTTCCAGCACTACTACGGCAATGCCACGTTTGACGATGGCGGTACGATGGAGGCCGCTACGTTCCTCCTGCGTCTTTATGTCGAGAAGAACGATCCGATCTACCGCCCCGCGTTGGAGAAGGTGATCAACTTCGTGCTCGAAAGCCAATACCCGATTGGTGGTTGGCCGCAGCGCTACCCCCTGCGCTATGACCACCCGTTCCACGGCAAACCCGACTACACCTCGTTTATTACGCTGAACGACGATGTGATTCCGCTCGTTATCGAGTTCCTTACGCAGTGCTACCAGGCGCTCGGCATGCAGAACCTCAAAGAGCCGATCATGCGCGCCATGTACCTCATCCCCACCCTGCAGCAGGGTGCTCCCTATGCCGGTTGGGCTGACCAATATACGGTCGAGGATCTTAAGCCTGCCCATGCCCGTTCGTATGAGCCGCGCGCCATCAACACCAGCACCACTACGGCGATGGTCTATCTTTTGATGGACTACTACAAGCGCACGGCCGATTCTCGCTTCCTGATCGGTATCCCGGCGGCTATCGAGTATCTGGAGACCCTGCCCCTGTCGGAGGAGTTGATCGAGCGTGGTGGGTTGCAGGCTCGTCGTCGCACGGCACCCAACTCGGATAGCTTTGTCGCTGCCCGCTTTATCCATCCCGAAACGGGCGAGCCGCAGTTCGTGCACCGCGAGGGTACGAATGTCTATAACGGCCGCTACTTCTACGACAACAACCCCGAAGGTACGTTGGCTCACTATGGATCGTTTACGACTGCCAACCCGAAGGCACTGCGTGAGGCTTACGAGGCTGTGAAAAAGATTCCGAAGGAGGAGCTGGCCAAGGATTCGCCCTTCCTGAACAACGGCCTTGTGCCGCTCAAGAAGTACTACACGCGCGGTCGTGCAAGCTGGGGCGTACCTGCCGCGGCTCCCACGCTGGAGAATGTCCGCAAGCTGATCGAGGCGATGGACGAGGAGGGTTGCTGGCTGACCCCCATGCGCCAAACCTCGAATCCCTATAAGCCCTGCACGGACGCTACGCCCAACACCTCGCGCGAGTACACCTCGACCAACGTGGGCGACGAGTTCGATACTTCGCCCTACTCGGCCGACGAGGCGGTGGATTGTATCTCGGTACGCACCTATATTGACAATATGATGCAGATGATTAAATACCTGGATCGCCAATAGTAGTTATGAAATATTCGCTGACTATTTTCTTGTTGCTTGCCACGGCTCTTACGCCGTGGCAAGTTGATGCTCGTAGGGTTGAAAAACCGCGCGTAATTGTCACCACGGATGGTGAAATCGATGACCGCAGTTCGATGGTGCGCTTCCTGATGTACGCCTCGGATTATGATGTGGCGGGTATCGTGCAGGTCAATGGGGTGCAGAAGGATGGCCATAGCAAGGAGCGTTGGATCGAAGAGCAAATCGCGCACTACAAGGAGGTCCTGCCCAACCTGCGCAAGCACAACCCCGACTACCCCGATGCCGAGGAGTTGCTGAAGGTGGTATCGGTCGGAAACGAGAATCGTGCCGACCTGCGCAAAGCCCCTCCCCTGCTCTCGGATAGCGAGGGTGCACAGCTCATTATCCGCACGCTCTTGGACGACGACCCGCGCCCGGTCCACATCCTGGCCTGGGGCGGTGCCAATACGCAGGCTAATGCCCTGTGGCAAATCAAGGAGCACTACACGGAGAAGGAGTGGCAACGTGCCGTGAAGAAGGCGCGCCTGTACTGCATCTGGTACCAGGATGGCGGTGGCAAGTGGATCGAGGAGAACCTGCCCGAGATTTTCATCTATGAGTCGGGTGCCCCCGATCGTGATGGTGCCTGGCGCTATGTGTGGGACTACATGAGCGTCGATTACTACTTCAAGAATCGCCTGAGCAAGAACCCGAAGGAGTTGCAGGAGATCATGGATAAGCCGTGGCTCAACGAGCACATCAAAGAGGGTCACGGCCCGCTCTGCGCAGCCTATCCGCAGGCCTATACGAGCGAGGGCGACACCCCCTCCTACATGCCCCTCATCAACAACGGCCTGGAGCAGCACCTCGACTATACGTTGGGCGGCTGGGGCGGTCGTCCCGAATTCCGCAAAGGAAACCACCTGCAGGATGGCAAGGACTGGAACAAGGGCGTATTGGATACGCACTATGTCTTCCAGCGCTGGCTCACGGCCGCACAAAACGATTGGGCGGCTCGTGCTGATTGGTGTGTGAAACCCTACGCCGAGGCCAACCATGCTCCCGTGGTTAAGTTATCGCACAAAAAAGAGCTTACGAAACGCGTAGGCCGAGCGGTAGCGCTCGATGCCGGTCGCACGACGGATCCCGATGGCGATCGGCTCACGTTCCGCTGGTGGCAATATGCCGAGGCGGACAGCTATGCCGGTAAGGTTGCCATAACGAATGCCGACAAGGCCGAGGCGACGTTTGTTGTTCCTGCGGATGCAAAGACGGGAGATACGCTGCAATTTATTTGCGAGGTGACCGACAATGGTACTCCGACACTCACCCACTACGCGCGAGTCGTCGTAACGGTCAAATAACTTAGTATAAAGCCTACCTAAATCGGTAGGCATTTTTTGTTTGGGCCCACTGGGGCTACTGAGCCCACTGATTAGGTATAAGTGGTGGCTTTACCGCCACCTCCACGGACGGAAAAAGCGCGCCTCATTGCCTGTTCTATTTATCCTCATTATGGGAAGCCCTCCTTATCAAAGGAGGGTTTGGGAGGATTGTAAATATAAGTGGCGGATCCTCCGCCACCTCCACCAAACAACGGAAGCGCGCCAAATAGCGCGCTTCTATCGTTGTTTTGGTGGAGGTGGCGGGAGTCGAACCCGCGTCCAAACAGGGAGCCCGAAGGCTTTCTACACGTTTAGTTACCGTTTCGTCCTTCTCCGCGCGTCCGGTAGGCAACAACCAAACACGCGGCCCAGCTTCTAAAATTTCGCCCGACGACCGAAGCCCTCCGTCTGACTATCTCTAAATGAATGATACCCCGTATGAAGAGCCATTAAAGAGCGGAATAGCCCCTCGGGATACTCGTCGCTAAGGCAGCCTTGGCCTCGGCGATTAAGCCTCAATTTCCTTGAAATTAGGCAGCGAGTGCGTAATTGTTGTTGCCAACTAATTTTTGAGCATCGGGATTAACGAGCCGCCACACAGCGCTCGACGTGCTTACCATCAAACTCTGCCTGCTGTCAAAACCGGGCACCCCCAATTCTTGAGCGACAAAGATTGTCGTAAATCATCGGCAAAGATAGTGCAATTAGAACGGAAAACAAATTATTTTTCGTATCTTTGGCTTTCGGAAATTAAAACACGGGAGCATGGAGCAGAAAAAGGTGATCCGACTTAAGCAGGTCTCGATTTATCATGGAGGCGACAACCTCACGGCCAAGCGGCTGATCAGCGAGGGCGAGATGGTCCTCTCGGAGGTCGATTTGAGTGTGGCGCGAGGCGAGTTTGTCTACCTGATCGGGCGTGTCGGAAGCGGTAAGTCGTCGCTCCTGAAGACACTCTATGCCGAGGTGCCGCTCGTGGTTGGCGAAGGCATGATTGCGGGCTTCGACCTTCGGAAACTTCGCCGCAAGGATATCCCCTACCTGCGCCGCCGTATCGGCATCGTTTTCCAAGATTATCAGCTGCTTAGCGATCGCAATGTCTTCATGAATCTCTACTATGTGCTGAAGGCCACGGGGTGGAAAAAGGAGTCGGAGATCCGCGAACGCATCGACAAGGTACTGCGGATGGTGCACCTGGAGATGAAGAGTTACAAGATGCCCTTCGAACTCTCGGGTGGCGAGCAGCAGCGCCTGGTCATCGCCCGTGCCCTGCTGAACGATCCCGAGGTGCTGTTGGCCGATGAGCCGACGGGCAACCTCGATCCGGTGACGGCCGACGGCATCATGAAGATCTTCCACGAGATTGCCGAACGTGGGTGTGCCGTGGTAATGTCCACGCACAACACGGCTCTGATCGAGAACTACCCTGCCCGAGCCGTTCTGTTCCAAAAAGGAGTCATCAGCGAGGTGGATTTGAAGCAGATCCTTGCCTAAAGGCAAGAAAGAGTTAAAAAGCGAGGAAAAAGTGCAATTTTCCCCGCTTTTTTCGTTTGATTTCTCAGCAATTTTTTCTACATTTGTACATTCTATTGAACCCATTTAAGATGAGTACAGAACAAGAAAACATCAAGCGCCAGGAAGAGGAATATGGCGCGTCTAATATTCAGGTCCTTGAGGGTCTGGAAGCAGTGCGTAAGCGTCCGGCGATGTACATTGGCGACATCGGCGAGAAGGGTCTGCACCACCTGGTATATGAGGTGGTCGATAACTCGATCGACGAGGCGCTGGCCGGCTATTGCGATACGATCAACGTGACGATCGGCGAGGATAACTCGATCACCGTAAGCGATAACGGTCGCGGTATCCCGACGGGTATGCACGAGAAGGAGAAGAAGTCGGCCCTGGAGGTCGTGATGACCGTGCTCCACGCCGGAGGTAAGTTCGACAAGGGCAGCTACAAGGTCTCGGGTGGTCTGCACGGTGTAGGTGTATCGTGCGTAAATGCACTCTCTACCCTGCTCGTTGCCGAGATTCACCGCGAGGGCAAGATCTTCCGCCAGTCCTACAGCAAGGGTAAGCCCATCACGGCTGTCGAGGTAATCGGCGAATGCGAGGATCGCGGTACGACCGTTACCTTCCACCCCGACCCGGAGATCTTTACCCACACGACGATCTACAGCTATGATATTTTGGCATCGCGCCTGCGCGAGTTGGCCTTCCTGAATAAGGGCATTCATCTGAACCTCTACGATATGCGTGCCGACCAGGATGGCAAATTCCGTGAGGATCACTTCTATTCGGAGGAGGGCCTGAAGGAGTTTGTGAAGTACCTGGACAAGACGCGCGGTCAGAAGATTATCGACGAGATCATCTACCTCGACACCGAGTCGAAGGGTGTGCCCGTCGAGGTGGCTATGCAGTACAACGACTCCTTCTCGGAGAACGTACACTCGTATGTCAATAACATCAACACGATCGAGGGCGGTACGCACCTAACGGGTTTCCGCCGCGCCTTGACGCGTACGCTGAAGAAGTACGCCGACGATTCGGGCATGCTTGCCAAGCTTAAGTTCGAAATCAGCGGTGACGACTTCCGCGAGGGTTTGACGGCCGTAATCTCGGTGAAGGTTGCCGAGCCGCAGTTTGAGGGTCAGACCAAGACCAAGCTGGGTAACGACGAGGTGTCGGCTGCCGTGGATCAGGCGATGAGCCAGGCCCTTTCGCAGTACCTGGAGGAGAATCCGAAGGATGCCCGCGCTATTGTGCAGAAGGTGATCCTGGCCGCTACGGCACGCCATGCTGCCCGCCACGCCCGCGAGATGGTGCAGCGCAAGACGGTGCTTTCGGGTGCCGGTCTGCCGGGTAAGCTGGCCGACTGTACGAGCCGCGACCGTTCGCAGGCTGAGATCTTCTTCGTCGAGGGAGACTCGGCAGGTGGTACGGCCAAAACGGGTCGTGACCGCAACTTCCAGGCTATCATGCCGCTGCGTGGTAAGATCCTGAACATTGAGAAGGCGCAGGAGCACCGCATGTGGGAGAACGAGGAGATCAAGAACATGTTCATCGCCCTGGGTGTGAAGATCGGTACCGAGGAGGATTCGAAGGCACTCAACCTCGAGGGTCTGCGCTACGATAAGATTATCATCATGACCGATGCCGATGTCGATGGTTCGCACATCGCTACGCTGATGCTCACCTTCTTCTTCCGCAAGATGAAGGAGCTGATCGAGAATGGCCACATCTACATCGCTACCCCGCCCCTCTACCTTGTGAAGAAGGGCAAGCAGCAGCGCTACTGCTGGGATGATCAGCAGCGTGATGCCGCCACGGTCGAGTTCGGCAAGGGTGCCCATGTGCAGCGCTACAAAGGTCTTGGTGAGATGAACGCCGAGCAGCTGTGGGAGACGACGATGAACCCCGAGACGCGCACCCTGCGTCAGGTGAACATCGAAAACGCAGCCGAGGCCGACCGCATCTTCTCGATGCTCATGGGTGACGAGGTGCCGCCTCGCCGTGAGTTTATTGAGCAGAATGCACATTACGCCAACATCGACGCATAATGAATTGATTGACACGGCTCTTTTGGCGTTTCCCTTGCCGAGAAATTACTCACATACGTCAGTATGCTCCGTATTTCTCGACTGCGGGGGCCTATAAATAGCTCGCGTCAATCGAATTCATCGCTAACAGTGATTCAAAGGGGTGCTGCTCGGCCATCGTGAAGTTGAGCACACCTCTTTTTCTTTAACCGTTCAAACGACCTAAAACGATGAAAGTAACCGTTATCGGAGTTGCCGGTGGTACGGGATCCGGCAAATCGACCCTTGTGAAGCGACTGCAGGAGGCCTTCGCCGGGGATGATGTTGTAACACTTTGCCACGACTACTATTACAAGGCACATCCCGAGCTGACCTACGAGGAGCGTACGAAACTCAACTACGACCACCCTGCCGCCTTCGATACCGACATGTTGGTCGATCATATCAAGGCGCTGAAGGCCAACGTGGCGATCGAGCATCCCGTCTATTCGTTCGTGGATCATAACCGCACGGATGAGAAGGTGGCCGTGAAACCCTCGAAGGTGATCATCGTAGATGGTATTCTGATCTTCGAAAATCGTGAGTTGCGTGAGCTGATGGATATTAAAGTGTTTGTTGATACGGATGCAGATATCCGCCTGGCCCGTAGAATCTTACGCGATGTGAGGGATCGTGGTCGCTCGATGGAGTCGGTAATTGATCAATACACCACGACCGTCAAGCCGATGCACGAAGAGTTTGTCGAGCCGTCGAAAAAACATGCCGACGTGATCATTCCTGAGGGCGGCTTCAACTCGGTTGCCGTAGCAATGCTGATCGAGAACATCCGCTCGATCATTAAGGCGTAAATCTCGCTCAAAAGCAAAATAAAAGGCCGTCCCGAAGGGCGGCCTTTTTGGTTTGTGGTAAATCAACATTCGGCATCAGGTTCGGGTTGATCGGGACGAAATTCGAGTATATCCCCCGTCTGACAATCGAGCGCCCGACAAATCGCATCGAGGGTTGAAAAACGGATCGCGCGCACCTTGCCCGTTTTGAGTTTCGAGAGGTTCACAACCGAAATACCAATGCGCTCGGAAAGCTCCTGCAACGACATCTTGCGTCGCGCAAGCATTACATCTAAATTAGTTACTATCATAGCTTTACACTCATTTACAGGGTTGCACTCTCCTCTTCATTCAGCATACGGGCGATATTCATCAACTCGGCGAGAATCAACATGACAAGCGGAATCAGTATCGAATTGGTATTCAGCACGAATGCTTCACCCAAACTTTCGGGACATAATGTACCGCAAAATTCCGATGCGACACGCGCCTCTAATGCGCCAAAATTCGACCAAATCAGACTGCCCACAAAATAGAGCGCGGCCATCACACGCACCATAACAACCGACTTTTGCGTAAAAAATTCGCCCGTCTGGAAACCCTTGATTGCTTGGTAGATAATCATTAAGAGCAGTACAGTCAATGCAAAAATTACAACCATAGAGATACACAGCATCACCTTGCGCACACGGTTGGCAGCAGTATCGATCTTATAATCGCCTTCCGTGGCGTACACAACGTATTCCGACGGTTCGACCAGAATGGCAGGCTCATCGGCAGTTGCCGGACGGACAACAATCGGGGCGTAGCAGTTCTGTTTGCCATCGTCAAGCATATAGCTCGGTCGCGTAACGTCCACCGTACCAATAAAAGTAACATTGTTTTTCGTGCGCCAATCCTTGTCAAGAACGACATGCACAACCGAAAGTATCAAAGCGGGCACAAACATCAAACTAACTAACACGAAGAGTGCAACGACACGTCGCTGCGTGGATTTCGAAATTTTCATTGCATAACGGTTTTAATAGTTCATGATATTTATCGTTAATAATTTATCGTTTATCGTTATGCAAAAGTAATAACAAATTTCGAATCTGCAAACTTTTTCGTTAATTATTTATCGTTTATCGTTAATTTAGTGCAAAAATAAGGCCGTCCCTTCGGGCGGCCTTACTATTTATATTCCGGTAATCTTTTTGATTTCGTTCAGTTTGTTGAGCGCCTCGAGCGGGGTCAGGGAGTTGATATCCAAGCCTTTGATTTGGTCGCGGATCTGTACCAAAACGGGATCATCGAGCTGGAACATCGAGAGTTGCATCGACTGCGGTTCGGGTTGCTCGGCCGCTTGGCGAACTGCCTGCGAAGCGCGCTTATTGCGCTCTTTGAGGCTCTTTGAGGGGACAATCTCACTCTTGCCATAGACCGTTTCGAGGTTTTGCAGGATATCCTCGGCTCGTTTTACTATCGAGGCAGGCATACCCGCCAGACGAGCCACATGGATACCGAACGAGTGCTCCGTACCACCCTTTTCGAGTTTGCGCAGGAAGACAATCGTGCCATTGACCTCGCGCACCGAGACGTGGTAGTTCTTTACGCGGGGACACATGTTGGTCATCTCGTTCAACTCATGGTAGTGCGTGGCAAAGAGGGTCTTGGCGCGCGCCGTAGGATGGTTGTGCAGGTACTCCACCATCGCCCAGGCGATCGAGATACCGTCGTAGGTACTCGTACCGCGACCAATCTCGTCGAGGAGCACCAACGAGCGATCCGAAATATTATTGAGGATGCCGGCCGACTCCAACATCTCGACCATGAAGGTCGATTCGCCCTGCGAGATATTATCCGAAGCACCGACACGCGTAAAAATCTTATCCACCACGCCGATATGGGCCGCCTTGGCGGGCACAAACGAACCCATCTGGGCCATCAGCACGATAAGTGCCGTCTGGCGCAACAGGGCCGACTTACCCGACATGTTGGGACCCGTAATCATGATAATCTGCTGATCATCATCGTCGAGCATAATATCGTTCGGGATATACTCCTCCCCCACGGGCATCAACGTCTCGAGCACGGGGTGTCGGCCCTGCTTGATCTCGATGCGCTTGTCGTCATCGAGCGTCGGGCGCACATAGCGGCGCTGGCGGGCCAGCATGGCGAAGGATTGCAGGCAGTCGATGCGGGCCACGATCGCAGCATTGCGCAACAAGGTCTGCAGCGACGAGGCGATCGACCCAATCAGCGCGCCATAGATGCGCTGCTCGATCTCGATCATGCGACCCTCGGCACCGAGAATCTTCTCCTCGTACTCCTTCAGTTCCTCGGTGATGTAGCGCTCGGCATTCGTGAGGGTCTGCTTGCGAATCCACCCTTCGGGAACTTTATCTTTGTGTGTATTGCTGACCTCGATATAGTAGCCAAAGACATTGTTGTAGCCCAATTTAAGGGACGAAATGCCCGTAGCCTCGCGTTCGCGCTGCTGGAGTTGCAGCAGATAATCCTTGCCGTGCAGGGCGATGCGGCGCAGGTCGTCCAACTCGGGATCGACCCCGTCGGCGATGATGCCGCCCTTCTGAATCTGGTTAGTTTCGGGGTCGGGATAGATCGTTCGCTCAATCTCCTGGCGCACCTCGACCATCGGGTTAATCGCCTCCGAAAGTGCATGCAGGGGCTGTTGGTCGCTCGAATCGAGCAATGCTTTGAGCATTTCGACGGCCGTGAGCGAGTGCTTGAGCTGCACCAACTCGCGGGGCAGGACACGCGCCGCGGCGATGCGCGAAGCGATGCGCTCCAGGTCGCCTACGCGGGCTATCTGATCCGTCAGCGCCTCGTGCAGCTCGACATCCTTGACGAAGACCTCGACCACCTCGTGGCGCGCCTCGATCTCGCGCACCTTGCGGAGCGGCATGGCGATCCAGCGCTTCAGCAGACGGCCACCCATCGGGGTCAGCGTGCGGTCAATCACATCGGCAAACGAGGTACGCCGTCCCCCACCATTCGACGAGAAGAGTTCGAGGTTGGCAATCGAGAATTTGTCGATCCACACGGAATCCTCCGAATCGAGGCGCGAGATCGAGCGCAGATGGTCGGTTTGACGGTGCTCGGTCATCTCCAGGTAGTGCAGAATCGAGCCCGCGGCCGACAATCCGGCCGACATATGATCAACGCCAAAGCCTTTCAGGGTCGGTGTGCCGAACTGACGGCAGAGCTTCTCGCGGCAGACATCCTCCGAGAAGACCCACTCGTCGAGACGATAGGTGTAGTAGCGCACACCGAACGAGGATTTGAAACGATCCTCCGCAGCACGCTGATAGACCACCTCTTTGGGTTGCAGGTTCGAGAGCAACTTATCGACATAGGCATCCGAACCCTCGGCCACATAAAATTCGCCCGTCGAGATATCGAGGAACGCAACGCCCGTGAGCTGCTTGCCGAAATAGACCGAGGCAAGGAAGGTGTTCTCCTTGTTTGTGAGGATGTTATCCTGCAACACCACGCCCGGCGTAATCAGCTCCGTCACGCCACGCTTCACGAGGCCTTTGACCAGCTTCGGGTCCTCCAACTGCTCGCAGATAGCCACACGCTCGCCCGCCCGCACGAGTTTCGGCAGGTAGGTATCAATGGCATGGTACGGGAATCCGGCCAGCTCGACATGCGAGGCAGTGCCGTTGGCGCGACGCGTCAGCGTGATGCCGAGAATACCGCTCGTCTTGATGGCATCCTCGCCAAAGGTTTCGTAGAAGTCGCCCACACGAAAGAGCATGATGGCATCGGGATAGGCAGCCTTGGCGGCATAATATTGATCCATCAACGGGGTCTTCGCACGCTTGGCGGGCTTGGCTTTATCGGCTTTCGTTTCGTTCACAGTTTCGGGTGTTGCTTTTCTTAATAAGTAAGCAAAGATACATTATTTATCCGAGAATCTCGCACGCGCGCATGAGTTTTTAGTAAAAGTAGACGCTTATTTCTCCTCTCTGGGTGGTGGCAACAGATATTTTAACACCGCATACCAATCCGGGAAGTGCTCCGAACCAAAGTGGATATGGTAACCTTTAAACTTATACACGCCATTGGCTTTGCGATCATCTATAATGCAATCACCCATACATAGATTCTTATGATGAGATAAAATCAATCGTTTATAAGCCCAATCGCCCAGGTATTTTTGTACCCACAACAACTTATCGCTCCATGCCGAAGGGTTGTTCCAGGGTGCGGTTGAAAGGATATAGACATCGTATCGTTCCGAGAGCATCCGAAAGGCTTCTACCGCGCCCTTCATCGGCAGCATCTTGGCAAAAATCCCCGGCACATCGTCTAAATGGTCTTTGTATTGTTGCCGTGTTGCCTCATCCAATTGATCAATTCCCGACTGAAAATCAACCAATACATTATCCAGGTCAATGTAGAGAATATTCATTTGACACCTATATTTGTTTTGAGTTGTTCTAACTCATTTTGTGTGGCTATTAATTTCACAATTAACTGGCCTCGGCTTTCTCGCATGGACTTAAGGTCTTCTCGCAAGTGCTTTAATTGCGATCGAAGTACCTGATACATCTCTTCTTGTCTAATAGCCATACGTTCCTCTTTTGAAGCCGCATTAAATGCAGACTCGAATTTTCGTAAGGTTTTGATTTCGCACCTCAGCTTTTTGATTGTGTCATTTTGCTCATCAATATATGCTTTTTGAGCACCAATTTCTTGTAACGCTGTTTTATACAACGCCTCGATGGGTAGTTTCATTAGTTCATGTTGGGGTTCTTGCTTTGAATTTTGGGATAAAATCTTGATGCGAATAGCATTGCGAACCATTGTGGCTTTGTCTTTATTATCCATAAGTTACTTTTAAGGGTTACGTTGCAAAATAACCCTTAAATTATGACAACTTATGACACAAAGCTATTTTTCTGCTAAAATTTCGCAGGCGAGGAAGAGTTTGCGATAAAATTGGGCCTTCTTTTCGAGGGACAAGGGGTAGGCACGCGAGGAGGAGGGCATGCGCCAAAAGTGCAGCGTGCGGCCTGCGTGTTGAATCTCGACACACTCGCCCACCTTCGGTTTCTCGCATGCGAATTGTTCGACCACCTGATCGGTCGCCTTTTCGCCCGTGGTAACGATCGCCCGAAGGGTCGGGCAACGATCCAGGAGGCCACGAATATCGGTCTGCACGACCACCTCCAAAAACTTATCCGAGGCGTTATCCTGCAAGCGACGGACGGCCGAAGCAGCATCGAAAAGAGCTAAACCAAAGGTTGAGCAAAACTCCGCAATACGCTCTTTATCAAATCGCTTTTCCGATGTGATTTCGAAGTGGCGACGATCATCGAAAAAGAGCAATCCCACGATGCGCCACATATCGTTAATCCAATTCGGGTAGAAGAAATCCATCGACCAACGCTCACGCTTGGGCGGAAAACTGCCGAGCATCAACAGGCGCGCCCCCTCGGGCAGAAAGGGTTCGAGCGGATGGTGTTCAACGGGTGGTATGGCGGGGTTCATCGCATAGAATTATTTGAGTTCGCCCCCGAAGAAGCGTTCGTCGAAATTGACCAAATATAATTTATCGGTCGCGCGCGTAAGGGCCGTATAGAGCCAGCGCATCAGGTCCGAAGTCAGCGGTTCGTCGCCAAAGAGGAAGCGATCGACAAAGACGGCCCGCCACTGACCGCCCTGCGCCTTGTGACACGTCACGGCATAGGCAAATTTGACCTGCATGGCGTTGAAATGGGGATTTTCGCGAATCTCCTTGAAGCGTTTGATTTTACTCTTCACATCCAAGTAATCCTTCTCCACCTCGTAGAAGAGGCGGTTTTGCTCCTCGCGCGTAAGGGAAGGGGACTCCGAGGCGATCGTATCGAGCAGGATTTTGCACTCGAGCTGCGTGTCGTCGTAGTCGGGGAACTCCAGCACGGCATTGGCAAAGCGGAAACCGTAGAAATCCTCAAAACGGCGCAGCCGTTTCAGGCGGGCAATATCGCCATTGGCCACGAAGTGCATCGGGCACCCCTCGGTACGCTCCGTATAATAATAGTTGTTCTTCACGACCATCAGCATATCGCCGCTTTCGATCTCCTCCTCGGCCGACAACACATGGCGACGAATTCCCTCGTTGTAGCGGTTGGCGCGCTTATTCGAGCGGGTAATCACAATCACCTCGTCGCGCCCGTATTTGGCATAGGCATCGCCCAAAAGTTCCAGAAAATCGCCTCCACTTACCGCCTCGATGTCGGGAAAATCCATCTCGAAGAGCGGCACATCGATAATCCCCTGCTCCAACATGCAACGCACCATTGTCGCATTGAACAGAATGCCCGACTCGCTCTGCTGGCGCACCACCTCGTCCAACGTGCAGTACTCCACATCGCCAAAGCGGCTCAGCGTTTCGGGATCGAGTGCCGGGCTGAAATCATATCCCACGGGCGGCAACTGGGCACTATCGCCCACCAGGATCAGGCGACAGTTCTTGCCGCTTCGTACATAGCGCACCAGGTCGGCCAGGAGCGAACCGCTGCCAAAGGTGGTGTCGAACGAAGCATCCGAGAGCATCGAAGCCTCATCGACGATAAAGACCGTGTTTTGTTCGCGATTCAGGTCGAGCGTGAATTTCGACTCGTAGTCGGCATTGGTTCGTTCGCGGTAGATTCGCTTATGCACCGTCAGAGCCTTTTCGCCCGAATAGCGGGCCAGCACCTTCGCCGCTCGTCCCGTCGGGGCAAGCAATACCGTCTTCACGCCCACCTCCTTCAATGCGGCCACCGTGGCAGCAATCAGGGTCGTTTTTCCGGTACCTGCATAGCCGTTTAGGACAAAAATTCGGGAAAAATCATCGGAAACAAGGTATTCCGACAACTTTTCGATGATTTTTTTTTGTCCAAAGGTTGTTTCGAAACAAATTTTAGTGTAAATTTGAATCGCAATACGGGTACTATCCATGAGTGCGCGTTTTTAACAGGACAAAATTAATAAACAAAACCTAAATAAAAATGAAAAAAATCGCACAAATTCTTCTTGCTGTGGTGATCGTAGCATTTGTCTATGTAATCTACAAGCAGATCTCGACGCCCATCCGTTTCGAGAACGATCTGAAGTCGAAGAGCGCCCAGGTTATCGAGCGCATTAAGGACATCCGCACCGCTGAGCGCGCTTACAAGTCGAAGTACCAGAAGTTCACCGCCGACTGGGATACGCTGGCCAACTTCATCCTGAACGAGACGCTCGAGATGGAGCGCAAGCTCGTTGACGAGGACGACTCGGTAGGTCTGGCGCTGCTGAAGAAGCAGGGTAAGAAGAACGTAGAGAAGTTCACGGTAGCCGTTATCGATACCATCTTCTCGCCCAAGAAGCTCTCGAAGGAGGATATCATGAACATGCGCTACATCCCGACGACCAACAACCAGGCTCAGTTCATCCTCGAGGCCGGTCAGATTACGACCGAGTCGAAGATCGTGATCCCCGTAGTTGAGTGCCGCGCTCCCTACATCATGTTCCTGGATACGGTTACCTATCGTCAGGAGATCATCAACAAGATCGACGACGATGTGAACAACTTCAACCGCTACCCCGGTATCAAGTTCGGTTCGATGGATGCCGGTAACAACGAGGCCGGTAACTGGGAGGACTAATGAACGGAAATTCCAACACAAACAAAAAGGTGTCCATCCGTCTTACGGGTGGACACTCTTTTTCGGTAGCCACACCTACGCAGAAGATCGACGAGGTGGAGTTGCCCACGAGTCGCACGCTGCTCGTGCCGGAGCAATTCTACGCTGCCGAGGGTGCCAAAAGTGCCTTTGCTGCTTCGGGTATGCCGATCGAGGCCGACGAGCAGGTGCTCCCGATTCGTACCGACAAGGGGATGATGGCACTCGTAGCCCTCACCACGGCCGAGCAGGAGGCTCTTTCGACCGCCTTTGGCGATGAAGTGCGCTACACTACCCCGCTGCTCCACCCTGTGGGTAATATCGAGCCTACGGTTTGGATTTGCGACACCGAGGACCTTATATATATAAAGGTATATGATCCGAAGCTCCAGGCCGCCGAGGTGATCTCGGTCCAGAGCAGCGCCGACCGCGACTACCTGCTTACGATGCTTGCGGAGACCTGCGACACGGCGCGTTACACCGTGCGCCTAAACCTGCGCAGCGAGAACAAGCAACTGTTGCGACACTACAAGAAACTCTTCAAACGACTGCAATGCGAATAATCAGCGGAACCCTCAAAGGGCGCGCCATCAACCCGCCCAAGAACCTCCGAGCACGTCCTACGACCGACTTTGTCAAGGAGAACCTCTTCAACGTGCTGCAAAACCTCGTAGATATCGAGGAGTGCGATGTGCTGGATCTCTTTGCCGGTACGGGATCGATCAGCTACGAGTTTTGCTCGCGTGGCGCAAAATCGGTGACCTCGGTTGAGATCAACGTCGTGCATCATAACTTTATCCGCCAGACGGCGCGTGAGCTCGGAATCCGCACGCTCTACCCCGTCAAGGCAAACGCATTTCTCTATTTGAAGAGCTGCCCGAAGCAATTTGACCTTGTTTTTTCGGATGCACCCTACGATTTGGAGCATAGCGAGGAGATCATTCCGCTCGTCCTGGAGGGCGAAATCCTGCGAGAAGGGGGACTTTTCATCTTTGAGCACTCCAAAGAGAAAAATTTTTCGGACCACCCTTGTTTTTGGCAATTAAGGAGTTACGGAAGTGTGCAATTTTCTTTCTTCAAAAAGTGAAAAAAAAGTTTGCAAAACGCTTGCAGATTCAAAATTTTGCACTACCTTTGCAATCGCAATGAGGGAACAATGAGGGCGAACGAAAGAACGCTAATCCGAGTTGCAAGGTTCTAAATTTGGTGCGTTAGTTCAGCTGGTTAGAATACGTGCCTGTCACGCACGGGGTCAGGGGTTCGAGTCCCCTACGCACCGCCAGAGAAGGATGATCGAAAGGTCATCCTTTTTGTTTATCTACCTACATACTCCAACTTATTACACCTATGCGAGAGATCGATCCCAAAGAGACAACGCGCGCAAATGCCTTTCAATTATGGATGCAGGCACCCATGCCGATGGTCACACTCTTCAAGAGACTTAACGTTTCCCGTCTTGTGAAAATCAGCCGCAAAAAGGGCGTTAAATTCAATATGCTGATGTGCTACTGCATCGGAAAGGCGGCAAGTGAGGTCAAGGAGTTTTACCTGTTACCCGTGGGGGAGAAATTAATGCAGTACGATGCAATTGCTGTCAATACAATCGTAGCGAATCACACAGGAGAGGTGAGTTCTTGCGACATCCCGTTCAGTGCCAACATCGCCCAATTTAACAGCGATTATCTGCGTCTTACGAAAGAGGTAGCAAACACCTGCTCAGACCACGATCTATCGCAAGCGTGCATGGTCATTGGCACCTCAGCACTTATTCAATGTGAGATTGATGGCGCAGTGGGCATGTATAGCGGCATTTACAACAATCCGTTTCTTATCTGGGGCAAATACAAGCGAAGCTGGTTGCAAACGACCTTGATCGTTTCGTTCCAATTTCACCACACTCAAATGGACGGTGCGCATGCTGCTCATTTTCTCAATCGCCTACAACAAACGATCGATGCATTGAGACTATAGCGCTCAGACGAAAAAAACCACGCCCAAAACAGCGTGGTTTTCTTAGTATAGGCGATCTACCCTACTCGGTGCGCGGGTCGCACGTCAGTTCGATTCCGAGCTTGTGGAAAATCTTGCGATCCACCTCGCTCAACATCACCGTCGAGTGAACCTGGCAACCCTTCAGCTTGGGCAGCTGATCGAGCGCCTTGCGGCAATCGGGATCGTGGTTGCTCAAAAGCGACAGGGCAACCAACACCTCGTCCGTATGCAGGCGGGGATTGTGGCCATGCAGATACTCCACCTTCGTCTTCTGAATCGGGGCAATTAGATCCTCCGCAATGAGTTTCTTGTCGTGGTGAATGCCGGCCAAGTACTTCGTGGCGTTGAGCAGCAATGCGGCACTCGAACCCAGGAGCGAACTGGTGCGTGAGGTGATGATCGTGCCATCCTGCAGCTCAATGGCCGCCGTAGCACCACCTCCGCTCAACTCCTGGCGCTGATGAGCAGCCACAGTCGTGCGACGATACTCGGTCGTCAGCTTCGCCTGCTTCATGATCAGCGCGATCTTGTTTACCTCATGCTCGTTGTCGCCCTTCTCGGCCAACTTACCCAGCGCGTAGTAATAGCGACGGATAATCTCCTCACGGGCGGCATTACAGCAGATATCCTCGTCGCTCATGCAGTAGCCGATCATATTGACACCCATATCCGTCGGCGACTTATAGGGGCTCTCGCCATAGATGCCCTCGAAGATGGCATTCAGCACGGGGAAGATCTCCAGGTCGCGGTTATAGGTCACAGCCACCTCGCCATAAGCCTCCAGATGCAACGGGTCGATCATATTCACGTCGTTCAAATCGGCCGTAGCAGCCTCATAGGCCACATTCACGGGGTGCTTAAGCGGCAGATTCCACACGGGGAAGGTCTCAAACTTGGCATAGCCGGCCTTCACGCCTCGGCGGTTCTCTTGGTAGAGCTGGCTCAGGCAGACCGCCATCTTGCCGCTACCCGGGCCGGGAGCCGTCACAATCACCAGCGGGCGTGTCGTCTCGACATAGTCGTTGCGACCGAAGCCCTCATCCGAATCAATCAGCGCCACGTTGTGGGGATAGCCCTCGATCGTGTAGTGGTAGTAAACCTTGATGCCGAGGCGCTCCAGGCGCTTGCGGTAAGCATCGGCACTCGATTGACCGTTGTAGTGGGTAATCACCACGCCGCCGGCATAGAGCCCGATATGCTCGAACTCGCCACGCAGGCGCAACACATCCTCATCGTAGGTAATACCAAGGTCGCTGCGCATCTTGTTTCGCTCGATATCGATGGCGCTGATGACCATCACAATCTCGGCATAGTCGCGTAGCTGCAACAGCATCTGCAACTTACTATCGGGCAAAAAACCGGGTAGCACACGACTGGCGTGATAGTCGTCGAAGAGTTTGCCGCCAAACTCCAAATAGAGTTTATCCCCAAATTCGCCGATGCGCTTTTTGATCTGCTCGGACTGAATCTTGAGGTACTTTTCGTTATCGAAACCTTGTCTCATACGAATCATCCTTTTAAGCCACAAAGATACGAATTTTCGTCCTCCTTAAAAAGTTCGAAGGCTGATTTTTTCAACCACTTTTGCACAAATCTGACACCGCACCTCAAAAAAAACAAGGATGCCCCACGTTGGGAAGCATCCTTGCGCTTTGCCTCTGCGGGCACAGATTAGAGGTTGAAGGCGCGCTGCAGCTCCAACATCTGCTCCTGCGTCGTACCCGTCGGCTCGAAGCCCATCGACTTGGCCGTGAGGTAGATCTGGGCGGCTTTCGAGAGCACATCCACCTGGTCGAAGGCCTCCATAATGTCGGGACCCACGGCGCAAACACCGTGCTTCTCCCACATCACTACGTCGTACTCCTCCAGCTGCTCGATCGTAGCATCAGCCAGCTCGACCGACGAGGGCATCTTGTAGGGAACAATACCCAGGCCCTTCGGACAGAAGGCGCGCGTTTCGGGAATCATGCTCCACAAGAGGTTCGTCAGCACATCCTTCTCCAGGAATTTCGGGTTGTGGGTCATAGCCACCAGGTCGATCGGGTGCGTATGCACAGCTGCCTTGTAGCCCTTGCCCTTCTCAACCATCTGGTTGTGCATCGAGAGGTGGGCAGCAATCTCCGACGTAGGTTTCACCGGATTGTCGGCGATAATCACATACGAAGCGCAGTCGTCCAGGATGCGCACGATCGAACCATTCTCCATCGGCCAACGAGCCAGGTCGCGCATGCGGCGGTTCGTGCCCTTGCAATAGAAGTAGCAACCCTTCAGTGCAGGAACGGTCGTGCCGATCGGATAAGCCTCCGAAATGGCGGGCATCTGACGAATCTCGTCATCGACATACTCCGTCACATTGACCGTAATGTTACCACCGTTACGCTCGGCCCAACCCTTCTGCCACAGATAGCCGGCTACCTCGGCAACCTTCTCAATCTCGGCCTTCAGCGCGGGACGATTCTCCAAAATACTTTTCATCATCGTTTTTACCTATTTATTATTTCAACAATTCGGGGATAAAGGTCGAGATAATCAACACGAAAATACCCACCAGCAAGACGGCGATCGTCTTTTTCGAACAACCCTTCCACTCCTTGAGGACGATACCCCACACGTTCGAGAAGGTGACATTGAGTGCCATCAGAATACAGAACGACAACGTGTCCATCACACCGCCCGGCTCGAAGAAGCTGCGACCCAGCGAGAGGCCGAAGAACTGCGAATACCAAAGACCACCGGCCAGAGCGCAGAAGAGGATGTTGTTTACCCACAGCTCCTTCTTGCCATAGTCCGAGAAGGTCTTATTCTTCCAGTTCTGCCACAAGCAGTAAACCGCATTGGTGCAGAAACCACCCAACGTAATGAGCAGCGTTGCGGGCAACGTGCGGAACATCGGATCGGTCATTTCGCCGAAGTTGATCTCCTTACCGAACTCCAGACCTACGTTAAAGCAACCGCTCATAAAGCCGGCCAAGAGGGCGATCATGATACCCTTCGGGAAGTTGAAATCCTTCACGGCGGCCTGCTTCTCCTCCTCCGAAAGCGAAGCGGCCTTCATCGAACCGGCCACACCGATAATGGCGATACCGAGCAGGGTCACCACCACACCGATAATCACGGCGGCCGTAAGCGACTGCAAGGCGTTTAGCTCGGGGAAGAACATGTTGAGCAGTACGGGGCCCAGGATCGTACCCAGACCGGCGCATGTACCCAGCGAAATCGACTGACCGAGTGCCACACCCAGGTAGCGCATCGAGAGGCCGAACGTCAGACCGCCGACACCCCAAAGCACACCAAAGAGCACCGTCATAGCTACGCGGAACGTATCGGCCGAGCCAAACAGCTCGCCGAGCGTATGACCTTCGGGCACCGCCAGGAGTGCTCCCAGGAACGGGAACACAATCCAGGCGAACAGACCCTGCGTCAGCCAGAAGCTCTCCCACGACCAGGCACGCACCTTATTAATAGGTACATACGAGCTCGACTGGCAGAAACTTCCGATAGCAATAATCAGAAGACCAATCAGTACTTCCATCGTTGCGTAGTTTAGTAGGCAATGTTATAGATAGCCTCGATCTCCTCGACCGACGTCGGACGCGGGTTGCCACCCGTGCAGACATCGTTGAAGGCAGCTACGGCCAGGTCGTGCAGATCCTCCTTCTTCACACCAATCTCCGACAGACGCTGCGGAATGTTGATGCTGATCGAAAGCGCCTTTACGGCCTCGATAGCAGCCTTTACGCCCTCATCCTCCGACATACCGGTCGTATCGACACCCATGGCCTTGGCAATACCGAGATACTTCGACTTGGCAGGCGACTCGGCGTTGTACTCCATAACATAGGGCAGCAGCAGTGCGTTAGCCACACCGTGCGGCGTATCATAGAAGGCGCCCAGCGGGTGAGCCATCGAGTGTACGATGCCCAGACCTACGTTCGAGAAGCCCATACCGGCGATGTACTGCGCATTGGCCATACCCTCGCGCGCTACGACATCCTGACCATTCTGAACGGCGTTGTAGAGGTGCTCGTGGATCAGCTCGATCGCCTTCTCCTCGAACATATCGCTCATCGTCCAGGCACCCGGCGTGATGTAGCTCTCGATAGCGTGCGTCAGGGCATCCATACCCGTCGAGGCGGTCAGCCCTTTGGGCATCGACATCATCAGCTCGCAGTCGATCACCGAGCACATCGGGATATCGTTCGGATCAACACATACCATCTTCTTCTTGTTCTCCTCGTCGGTGATCACATAGTTGATCGTCACCTCGGCAGCCGTACCGGCCGTCGTCGGGAGTGCGAAGGTGGGAACGGCGCGGTTCTTCGTGGGGGCTACACCCTCCAGCGAACGTACGTCGCCGAACTCGGGGTTGTTGTTGATCACACCCACAGCCTTGGCCGTGTCGATCGACGAACCACCACCCAGGGCCACGATGCAGTCGGCACCCGAAGCCTGGAAAGCTGCCAGGGCATCCAGCACGTTCTTGATCGTCGGGTTGGGCTTGATATCCGAGAAGATCTCGTAAGGGATCTCGGCACCCTTCAGCACCTCCTCGACCTTGGCAGCTACGCCAAACTTCACGAGGTCCTTATCCGTGATCAGCATCACCTTCTTATAGCCGCGTTTCTTCACCTCATCGGCAATCACCGAGCGGCAACCTGCACCATAGTACGAGGTCTCGTTCAATACAATACGATACATACTTAAAGTTCGTTTGTAGGTTATTTAACTTCAGATTAGTTGCGCTTCGAGGTTACCTCCTGCTCGTACTTCTGGATGTCGGCGATGAACTCCTCACCCACGGGCACGTCGTTCTTCATGCAGAACATATCCCAAACAGCGGTCCAAGGCAGCGACTTGCACTCCTCCAGCAGCGCCAGGCGCTCGAAGCCCTTACCCGACAGCTCGTACTCACGCAGCGTCTCGATGGGCTCCAAGAGGGCCTGCAGTACGCACTTCTGCGTAGCACGCGAACCGATTACATAAGCACCGATGCGGTTGATCGAAGCATCGAAGTAGTCCAGACCGATGTGTACCTTATCCAGGGCGTTGCAACGCGTGATCTCCTTGCAGAGCTCGAGGGTCTCGTCGTTGATGATCGTAACGTGGTCCGAGTCCCAACGCACGGGGCGCGAAACGTGCAGCATCACCTCCGGCGTGTAGAGCAAGAGCGACGAGATCTTGTCGGCGATGCTCTCCGTCGGGTGGAAGTGACCCGTATCGAGCGTTACCATCTTACCGCGCGAAGCACCGTAGCCGATGTAGAAGTCGTTCGAACCTACCGTGTAGCTCTCCAGACCGATACCGAATACCTTCGACTCGATGCAGTCCTTCATGTTCTTATACTCGGTAGCGAAGATCTGATCCAGCGAATCCTTCAGCAACTCGCGGTAGTACATGCGGTTTACCGTCAGGTCCTTCGAACCGTCGTGTACCCATACGTTCATGATACAGGGATCGTTCTGGGCAACACCCATTGCCTCGGCTACGGCACGGCAACGCTTCGTGTGCTCGATCCAGAAGTTGCGAATCTCGGGATCGGGATTCGACAGCGACAGATCGCCCGACTTCGGGTGCGAGAACGAGGTCGAGTTGAAGTCGAGCTTCATATCGTTCTCCTTGGCCCACTCGATCCACGACTGGAAGTGGCAGGGCTCTACCTCATTACGATCTACGAACTTACCGCCGAAATCGCCATAGATCTCGTGCAGGTTCAGACGGTGCTTACCCGGGATGAGCGAAGCGGCCTTCAGGACATCCTGACGCAGCTCGTCGATGTTGCGTGCACGACCCGGATAGTTACCCGTAGCCTGGATACCGCCCGACAGAGCACCTGCCTTCGGCTCGAAACCTACTACGTCGTCAGCCTGCCAGCAGTGCAGCGACAGCGAGATCTTCTGCAATTTCTCCATCACGGCATCCGTGTCGATACCGATAGCGGCGTAACGCTCCTTGGCCACCTCATAGGCCTTCTGAATCAATTCTGTTTTCATTTTGTTGTAGTTTGATATAGGTTAAACTTTTTGTTGATTAAATTATTTACGGGGTTGATAGGTCTTGGTCTCGATCGAGCGACGGATGTAGCGACGCATATCCAGCAGCGTATCCACCAGACCGGCAGCACGCGCCTGTACCATCACATTACCCAGCGCCGTAGCCTCCGACGGACCGGCCACCACGGGAATACCGCAAGCATCGGCCGTCATCTGGTTCAGCAGGTCGTTCTGCGCACCACCGCCAATGACATGGAGCGTGTTGAGCTTCACGGGCGACACCTGCTGCAGCTTACCGAGCACCTCGGCATACTTCGCAGCCAGCGAGTCGAAGATCAGGCGTACCATCTGCGCATCGCTTGCGGGCACGCTCTTGCCGTTAGCCTCGCAGTAAGCCGTGATCGCCTTCGGCATGTTGGTCGGAGCGGCAAACTCCTTGGCATCGGGATCGAGCAGATCGGCCGGAGCGGTAGCCACGGTCGTCTTCATCATCTCCATCAGCTCGGGATAGGAGTAGTCCTTGCCCTCCTTCTTCCAGGTAGCACGACACTGCTCCAAAAGCCACATACCGGTAATATTCTTCAGGAAGCGGGTCGTACCATCCACACCACCCTCGTTCGTGAAGTTCATGGCAAACGACTCCTCGGTGATCTCGGGATGCTGCAGCTCGACACCCATCAGCGACCAGGTACCCGACGAGAGGTAAGCGAAGCACTCATCCTCGGCCGGCACGGCAGCTACGGCCGAACCCGTATCGTGACCGGCTACGGCCACCACCTCGACCTCGCCCAGGCCCGTCAGTTTGGCCACCGTCGGGCTCAGCTTACCGATCTTGGCACCGGGCATCACCACCTCGGGGAAGCGCTCCTTCTCCACGCCTGCCACCTTCAGCAGCTCCTCATCCACCTGCTTCGTCACGGGGTTCATGAACTGCGAGGTCGAAAGGATCGTGTACTCGCAGACCATCTTGCCGGTCAAGAGGTACGAAAGGGCATCGGGCACGAAGAGAATCTTCTTGCCGTTCTTGAGTGCCGAGAAGCCCTCCTTATGCTGTGCATAGAGCTGGAAGAGCGAGTTGAAGTTCATGATCTGAATACCCGTGCGCGCATAGACCTCCTTGCGCGGGATAATCTCGAAATACTCCTCGGGCACGCCGTTCGTGTAGGGGTCGCGGTAAGCGCGCGGCAGGGCGCAGAGCGTACCGTCCTCGGCCACATGCACAAAATCGACACCCCAGGTATCGATACCGATCGAACGCACCTCGATCTGACGCTTGCCGGCCTCCGAAAGGCCCTGCAGGATATCCTCATAGAGGGCGTAGATGTTCCAATAATACTTTCCGTCAATCTCAATCAGACGATTCGGAAAACGATGCAACACCTCAAGGTCGAGTTTTTCGTCCGTCAGAGTTGCCAAAATTACGCGACCGCTGGTAGCGCCCAGATCGACCGCCAGAAAATGTTGTGCTGTCATGTAGTGTTAGGTTGTGTTTTGTCGTTTTCTGTTCCTATTTCAAGGGCCGTTTGGCGATGCAAAAAGCACCTATATATTTACGGATAAACAAATTTAGCAAATTATACAGGATTGCATTTTATATTTTTGACAAAACAGATACACTTTCTGCCACAATCCACAATCCGGGGTCGCCTTTGGGGGCGAAACGACCAAAATCGGCCGTCAAAAGTATAAAACACACCTTACAAATATAGAAAATATTCCTAATTTTGCCAAAGAAATACCACCAAAAAACCTATACCATGACACACAAAAGCGATTTACTGAAATATTTATCCTCCAGCACCCAGGACGAAAAGTGGGGAATGATCTGCACGACTGTGGGTTATCAGAATGTAAACCCGCATGAGCAGTACCCCGTTTCGGCCCACCCGACTGACTACAATTTCACCCAGCAGGGGCGCACGCTCGATGAATATCAGCTCGTCTATATCACCGAGGGAGAGGGATTCTTTCAGTCCGATTCGTGCAAGCTGCGTCCCGTAGAGGCGGGTACGATCATTCTGCTTGTCCCGGGTGAGCGCCACCTCTACTACCCCAATCCCGAGACGGGTTGGCGCGAGATGTGGATCGGTTTTCGGGGTACGCAGGCCGATGCGATTATCGAGAACTTCTTCTCGAAGCGCGATCCGCTGCTCAAAGTGGGTGTACGCGAGTCGATCGTCTCGTTGTATAATAAGGTAATCAGCTACTCGGAGAGTTCGGTACGCGGTGCACAGCAGGTAATTGCGGGTGTCATCTCCTACCTCTTGGGCCGTGTCTATTACGAGCACGCCAACTTCACGAACCGAGGCAACAAGAATACGGACAAGATTAACCAGGCGCAGATGATGTTGCGCGAGAACATCGCTACGCACCTCTCGCCTGCCGACATTGCCGCCCGTCTCAGCATGAGCTACTCGCTCCTGCGCTCGCTCTTCAAGAGCATCACGGGTATCTCGATGTCGAGCTACCAGCAGCAGCTGAAGCTCAACCTGGCGAAGGAGCTGCTGACCACCTCGACCAAGAACATCTCGGAGATCGCCTACGAGACCGGATTTGAGTCCGTAAGCCGCTTCTGCTGTTTCTTCAAGCAGCACATGAAGATCACCGCCTCGGAGTTCCGCTCACAACACGGTATCCTGCACAAAACCAACCGCTAAGTACCATGAAGATTGTCTTTTTGGATCGCGCTTCGGTGGGCGATGCATCGCTTAAGGGGATCGAGTCGCTGGGCGAATTGATCTGCTACGATCGCACCTCGAAGGAGGAGTGTGCAACGCGCATTGCCGATGCCGAGGTAATCATTACGAACAAGGTGCGCATCGATCGCGAGGAGATGAAGGCAGCACCGCAGCTCAAGCTGATTTGCATTGCCGCCACGGGGATGAACAATGTTGATTTGGAGGAGGCGGCACGGCGCGGTATTCCCGTGCGCAACGTAGCAGGCTACTCGACCGAAAGTGTTGTGCAAACTACCTTCGCACACCTCCTGAATCTCACCGCCAAGCTCCCCTACTTTGACGAGCGTGTCAAGTCGGGTGCTTACAGCCATAGCGGGCTATTTACCGACATGGGGCGTTCGTTCCGCGAGCTGGCCGGCAAACGCATGGGAATCATCGGCCTGGGAACGATTGGTCGCCGTGTGGCTACGGTTGCCGAGGCCTTCGGCATGGAGGTTGTCTATTACGCCACCTCCGGCAAGGCGCACGATGATTACTTCCGTGCCGTGTCGCTCGACGAGCTGCTGACGAGCGCCGATGTCATCTCGATCCACGCACCACTCAACGAGCGCACCAAGGGGCTGATTGGCCAGGAGGAGTTGCGCCGCATGAAATACACGACCATCCTGCTCAACACGGGGCGTGGCGGTATTATCAACGAGGAGGATTTGGCCGAGGCGCTCAACGAAGGGTGGATTGCAGGAGCCGGTTTGGATGTTTACCAGATGGAGCCGCTACCCGCGGATTCGCCCCTGCTGACGATCCGGCATCCCGACAAACTCTCCCTCACGCCACACACCGCCTGGGCTTCGGCCGAAGCGCGCGCAAGGCTTATCGCAGGGATTGCCAAAAACATCGAAGAGCAGTTCAAGTAAAAAACGAGGTGCACACAGCACCTCGTTTTGTTTTAGATGGTTGCAACAATCTTTTCAAGCCATGCCTGATCCGTTTCGTCAAAGGTAGCAAGCTCTTTGCTGTCGATATCCAGCACGCCCCAAACCTGCCCCTCGCGCCACAACGGAACGACGATTTCGCTCCGCGACAAGGAACTGCAGGCGATATGCCCGGGGAACTGATCCACATCGGGCACCACGAGCGTTCGCCCGGCCGCCCAGGCCGATCCGCATACCCCTTTGCCATGCCGAATCCGCATGCAGGCCAAAGGCCCTTGGAAAGGTCCCAAAACCAACTCCTCGCCCACTACGCGGTAGAAGCCCGTCCAAAAGAATCCGAACGTAAAGTGAATCATCGAGGTCATATTGGCCATGCGGGCCACCTCGTCCGTTTCGCCCTCCAAGAGGGCCATGATCTGCTCGTAGAGCAACGCATAGCGCTCCTCTTTCGTTCCTGCGGCTATTTTCAGTTCTTCTGCCATGCCAAGGTGCATTTAACGGAGTAAAAATACATTTTTTTTCGAGAACTGCGGATCGGATCTATCAAATATCTGCCAAAAAATGTTATCTTTGCTCTATGAACCTCATCGAGCTGCTCCTCATTGCCGTCGGCCTATCGATGGATGCCTTTGCCGTTTCGATCGGCAAGGGACTCACCGTTTCGCAACTCAAGCCGCGCCACAGCCTCACCGTAGGGCTTTGGTTCGGTCTTTTTCAGGCGCTGATGCCGATGCTTGGCTACCTTCTGGCGGCTAAATTCTCGACCTTAGTGGCCGCCTTCGACCATTGGATCGCCTTCCTGCTCCTGGCGCTGATCGGGAGTAATATGATCCGCGAGGCCTGCTCGGACGATCCCGAGAAACATACACACGACTTTGCGCCGCGCACGATGTTCATATTGGCCGTCGCCACCTCGATTGATGCGCTGGCCGTCGGTATTTCGTTTGCCTTCCTGCAGGTCGAGATTCTCTCCTCGGCGCTGCTCATTGGTGTTACGACCTGTCTCTTCTCGATGGTCGGCATTCGCATCGGTCACCACTTTGGGGAGCGTTACAAGGCCAAAGCCGAAGTGCTGGGCGGTATTATCCTGATCTTGATCGGCACGAAGATTCTCACCGAACATACCTTATTATAAATAGCGGAGGGTGCAGTGTTAAAAAATAGTTACGGAAACATTAAGGAATATTTACCAATCTTAAAAACCGTTTAACGAATCGGCGAAAAGGTCTATATTTGTTGGCGTAAAACACACAAATAAGAGAGAAAACCAAGTGACAAATCAACTTTAACCAATATGTTATTACAAGTTTTCACACTGCTGGGTGCCCTCGGAATGTTCCTCTACGGAATGAATATGATGAGTGCCGGCCTACAAAAGGCCGCCGGTAATCGCTTGCGCGGTATTCTGTCGGCGATCACCTCCAATCCGCTCAAAGGCGTAGCTACGGGCGTGGGTATCACATCGATTATCCAATCGTCGAGTGCCACGACCGTGATGGTGCTGGGATTCGTCAATGCCGGTCTTCTGACCCTTGCTCAAGCCGTGGGTGTGATTATGGGTGCCAACATTGGTACGACGGTCACCGCATGGCTTGTTTCGTTCCTGGGCTTTAAGGCCGACATCTCGATTCTGGCTGTTCCTTTGATGGCTCTTGGTTTTGTAATGAGTCTCTCGAAAAAGGACAAATACCGCAACATGAGCGAGGTGATCATCGGTTTCTCGCTTCTTTTCCTCGGCCTTTCGCTGATGAAAAGCTCGGTACCCGACCTGCGCCAGACTCCCGAGGTATTGCAGTTTATCACGCAGTGGACCGACTTGGGCTTTGGCTCGGTGCTGATTTTCCTCATCATTGGTACGATTTTGACGCTGGTGCTCCAGTCGTCGAGTGCCACGATGGCCCTGACGCTGATCATGCTCAGCATGGGTTGGATCCCCTTCACGGCTGCCGCCGCCATGGTGCTTGGTGAGAATATCGGTACGACCATCACGGCCAACATCGCCGCCTCGATCGGTAACTCCAATGCCCGCCGTGCCGCCCTGGCCCACACCTTCTTCAACCTCTTTGGTGTCATCTGGGCGCTGCTGCTCTTCGCCCCCTTCCTGGCATTGGTCGGCAAGATGATCGTCTGGGTATTCGGCCTGCCGAACCCGACCGAGGTTATCTACTCGGCAGGTCTGGATAGCACCTCGAATGAGGCTACGGCTGCACTCTACGGCGTTTCGATGCTCCACACACTCTTCAATCTCTTCAACACCTGCATCCTGATTTGGTTCACGCCGCTGATCGTGAAGGCTGTGACGGCCTGCATCAAGGCGAAGCCCGAGGTGGATGACAGCAAGGTGAAGCTCAAATTCATCAACGCCGGCCACATCGGCACGGCCGAGCTTGCCATCAGCCAGGCCAACAAGGAGATCGTGCACTTCGCCCAGATTTCGCGCAATGGTTTGGATTATATCCGCCAAGCCGTACACGCCGCCACGGACGAGGATTTCGAGATCTATCGCAAGAAGCTCGTGAAGTACGAGGAGATTGCCGACCGCATCGAGTATGAGATCGGTACGTTCCTCAATGCCCTGCCGCAGGAGGATCTGAGCGAGGAGACGCGCGTAAAAACGAAGCGCATGTACAAGATCATCAACGAGCTGGAGTCGCTGGGTGACTCGGGCGAGGCAATCAGCCGCATCCTGTCGCGTCGCAACATCCACGGCAAGCGCTTCACGGATAAGAACGTGGAGAAGATCGACACGATGATCGAGCTGGTGGACAAGGCTTATGGTGTGATGATCGAGAACCTCTCGGTGAAGGAGTTCACGCAGGAGAATCTGCGTCATGCCATCGACTGCGAGATCGAGATCAACGAGATGCGCAACACGCTGCGCGAGGAAGAGATCCTGCGCATCGAGCAGAACGAGTCGAGCTACCAGAGCTCGGTTTACTACCTCGACATCATCTCGGAGTTCGAGCGCATGGGCGACTTCATGATCAACATTTCGGAGGCTCGCCAGTAGCACTCCCCCATTCCGCAACGAAGAGCGGCCGCCCTGATCGGGACGGCCGCTCATTCTTTTTGTAGCGGGCGCTTAACGCATTACCCGCTTACGCAGGCGATCCACGGCATGCTCCAACGACTCGGTAGGCTCGAGGATGTTGTAATCCTCCCAATAATAAGGATCGGCGTAGGCCTCCACCTCGTCGTAGAAGATCTGATCGCTGCGGAAACGATCACGGTAACGGATCACCTCGGGATTCTCCTCACGATCGACCAGCACCATCTCCGACAGGGCCGTATAGGTCGAGGAGAAGAGGCGGCGTTTCCAATCGCACTTGAAGCGGAACTCGCTGCGCACATAGTTCAGGTACGAGCGATCGCCCTGCTGACGATAGGCGATGAGGAACGATACACCCAGCGGGCGGAAGCGCAATCCGGCAGGCTTACGATGCACCAAAAGGGCCGAGGCGGCCGTGCGATCCGAGACATCCAACTCCAGCTCGATACGCGAGAAGGAGCCGCGCTCCTGGTCGATGTGCATCACACCCGAGAAGAGGGCGTATTGCAGGCGCACACGGGGTTTGAAATGGATGACATGTTGCATGCGGTTGTCGAGCATCACGGGCGTACCCAGCTCAAAATCGTAGAAATCGAGCTGATCGTACGCAAGCAGCTCATCGCTGTTTTTAACCACATCCATCACAATCGGCAGCGAAGGACCACCGACAATCTTCACGGCCAGCGTATCGCTTGCCTGGTGGTTAATAAGTCGTCTGCCCTTTCTCAGGCGCACCTTATCGTGTGCCACCGAGCGATATTCATACTTGGTCTTATAGAGATCCATCACCGCCTCCGAAACGGCGATATAGGCGCGGCGCTTCTGCACCGTCTCGCGGTAGAAGGTCGTAAAGAGGTTCTCCCGATCGCTATAATTGTTGGGGATGAGTTCGATGGCCTGCTCCACCAGGTTGCGCGCCTTGCCGCCATAGATCGTCACCTGATCCACCGCCAACGCCAGGGGCTGGAGGCGAATCGTCAAATAGTCGCTTCCGGCAAGCGTTTCGTAATCCAGGAAGATCGACTCATAGCCCACAAAGGAGCACTTAATACCCTGGCGCATCTCCTCGCGCGTGAGCTTGAGCGAGAACTCGCCATCGGCATTCGTGACCGTGCCGATATTGGTACCGACTACGGCAATGGTTACATGTCGCAACTGATCACGCGATTCGCGGTCGAGTACCACACCCGAGATGACCCGTTTCGGTGCTGCGGGTTCCACCTCGACCGAGGCAGGTACAGCCGCCACGATTGGTAGCGACATAAGCAGCAACAGGAGCGAGAAAAGTGTACGTTTCATAGGCCGAGAGGTTAAATTGTTTTAGGCATCTAAACCACCTTTTACAAATATAGGAGGTTTTTTATAGAATTGCAACAGTGCACCATAAAAAAACGACGGCCCGAAGACCGTCGTTTCCGATTCATATATAGCACTTTTACATCTCCTCCGAGACATTCCAAGCGAAGGCGCGCAGGCCCTGGTTCGGGTTCTCCTCGTCGAGTTTGCGCAACTCCGTGAGAAACTCTTTGGCCTTCTCATCCTCCGTAACGGCAATCAGCGCCGAGTTCATGGCGGGCCAGGCGTGGCTGCCCAGGTGAGGATCACCCGTCTTCGAACCACGGCCGATCAGCTCCTCCCAGCCCGTGTATCCACGCACCGAGAGTTTATCCATCAGCTCAATTACACTATCATACATCGCCTGATCACAGGCTACAAATACTGCTTTCATACCTTTTCCGTATTAGTTGTTTTGAGCATTCATCGACTTTTTGATCTTGCGCTCCTCTCCCGTGAAGGCGAAGACAGCGTAGAGGGTCGGGATCAGAATCAGCGTAATGAGCGTCGAGAACGACAGACCCCATGCCACCGACATACCGAGCGAGTTCCACATCTCCGAACCAACACCGTTACCCACGGCCATCGGGATCATACCGAGCACGGTGGTCAGCGTAGTCATCAGGATCGGGCGCAGACGGCTACGACCTGCCGTTACTACGGCATCAACAACCGACATACCACGCTCACGACAGAGAATTGTGTAGTCCACCAGCACGATACCGTTGTTCACCACGATACCGATCAGCATCAGGATACCGAGCATGGCCATAATGTTCATCGGCGTACCCGTAATGGCTAGACCGATTACCACACCCAGCACAGCAAACGGCAGCGAGAACATGATCACGAAGGGATAGGTCAGCGACTCGAACTGCGAAGCCATGATCACGAACACGAGGATCACCATCAGGGCCATCAGCAGAATCAGGTCACCGAAGGTCTCCTGCTGATCCTCATAGGTTCCGCCGATCTGCCACATAAAGCCCTGCGGCATCGGAATATTGGCCATCTCCACCTTGGTCTTCTCAACCAGATCCGAGAGTGCATAACCGGCACCTACGGTACCCGAAATCGTGATATAACGCTCACGGTCCTTACGCGTGATATCGGGAGGAGTCGAAGCCTCCTTTACCGTACCTACATCACGAATCTTGATGCCCTGACCCATCGGATTGTAGATCGTGATATTCTCGATATCCTCCAGCGACTCGCGGAATTTGCGGTCGTAGCGCACGCGAATATCATACTCATCACCATCCTCGCGGTAGTACGACATCACCGAACCATTGATGCGGTTACGCAGGTAGGTCGAAGCGGTCGTTACATCCAAGCCGGCACGCGAGAGCTTCTCCAGATCGAAATCGACATGGTACTCGGGCGTATACTCGTTACGCGAGATCGTCACCTCGGTACAGCCCTCCATGTTGCGGAACATCTTGGCAATCTGCTCAGCCAAAGCGTCAGCCGTGTCGAAATCGTGGCCATAGAGCTCGATATCTACCGACGACTTACCGGCCATACCGCCGCCACCACCTTCGGTAACGGTAAAGGTACGAATCTGTGTGTACTCACCCAGGATCTTACGCACACCGTCACCAATCTCGATCAGCGACAGGTCACGCTCGGTCTTCTTCACAAGCGAAATATTCATCGAAATAAGGTGTGTACCGTTGTCCTGCAACGAGGCGAAGACGTTATCCGTGTCGGCCTGACCCTCGCGGACATTGACCATCGTAATCTCGTTCGGGTAGGCCTTGCGAATGCGATCCACCAGCTCCAGAGCCAGGTCACGCGTAATCTCCTGACGCGTACCGGCCGGCAGCTTGATCTCGGCACTCAGACGGGCACTATCCTGCACGGGGAAGAACTCCGACTTAAGCTGCGGACCCAAGAAACCGAGCACACCGACAAAGAGGATCAGCGAGCCGAGCAGCACACGCTTGCGGTGCGTTACACAGAAGCCCAGCACACCGCCATAGAAGCTGTTGAAACGCTCCATCACCGCATCAATCTTACCCTGGAACCAGGCCTTCTTCGGGCTCTTCTTCATCATCAGCGAGCAGAGCACCGGCGTAAAGGTAATGGCCGCAATGGTCGAAACGGTCAGCGTAATGGTTACCATCCAACCCATCGAGTTGAACAAGATACCGGCCATACCCGTCACCATCGTCAGCGGCAGGAACACGGCAATCGTCGTCAGCGTACCACCCATAACCGAGATACCTACCTCCTTCGTGGCGAAGATGGCGGCCTGCTTGGGCTGGGCACCACGGTCGATGTGAGTCGTGATGTTCTCCAACACCACAATCGCGTTATCGACCACCATACCGATAGCAATCGAGAGCGACGACATGGTGATAATGTTCAGCGTCTCGCCCGTAGCCAGGATGTAGATCACGGCAGCGAGCAACGAAATAGGAATCGTCAGCACGACGATAATCGTAGCACGCCAGCGACCCAGGAAGATGAACACCACAATCATCACAAGCAACAGCGTCGTGATAATCGTATCGCGCAGCGAGTTTACGGTCGAGACAATGTTGTCCGATGTATCGACAATGGTAAACATCTTCACATCGGTCGGCAGATTCTGCTGAATCGACTCGAGGTGCTTCTTCACCTCGCGAGCAATCTCCACGGCATTGGCACCCGACTTCTTCTGAATGATAATCATACCACCCTTCTCGCCGTTGTTGTAGGTATCCTGGATACGTTCCTGTACCGAGTCGTTAATCGTGGCTACATCGCTCAGACGAATCGGAGCGCCGTTGCGATACCCCACGACCAAACCCAGCATCTCGCTCGGATCCTCAAACTCGTGGTCCACACGCAGCGAGTAGGCATTCGAACCCACATCGAATGAACCGGCCGGGGTGTTGCGGTTAGCGGCGGCAATAACCGACGAGATAGTCTCGATCGAAAGGCCGTAAGCCTCCAACTTATTCGGGTCGCAATAGACCTGAATCTCGCGCTGCGGAATACCGGCAATGGAGACCGTACCCACACCGCTTACACGAGCCAGCGGCGTAGCCACCTGGTCGTCGAGGATCTTATACAGACCGCTCATGCTCTCCTCGGCCGTCACACCCACCATCAAGACGGGGATCATATCCGCCGTAAACTTGAAGATAATGGGCTGACTTACGCCATCGGGGAGCGTAGAGAGCATGTCGAGTTTGTCGCGCACATCATTGACCAGCACATCAATATCATAGCCATACTGGAACTCCAATGCCACGACCGAAATATTCTCCTTCGAGGTCGAGGTGATATGCTTCAGGTGATCCACACCGTTCAGCACATTCTCGATCGGGCGCGTCACATTTGTCTCGATATCCTCAGCCGATGCACCCGGGTAGGTCGTCATGACCAACATCGCGTTCGACTCGATATCGGGGAAGAGATCGATACCGAGACGCGTGAAGGAGACGATACCCATGATGGCGATCGTCGCAAAGAGGATGATCGTCGTAATCGGATTTTTAACCGATGTTTTATAGATATTCATCTGTTGTCTCTTTAGAAATTAACCTAAATAAACCCAAGCGTTTTACTTGTTGATGCGCTCTACGGCTACCCCATCCTTCAGGGCTACCTGACCCGTAACGACTACCTCGTCACCATCGTTGATGCCGCTCAGGATCTCATACTTGTCGTTCATGCGGGCACCCAGCTCCACCTTCGTATAGGCCACCGTACCATCCTGCTTCAGGACATAGATAAAACGATCGCCCGAGCCGAGCATCTTCACAATCGACTGATCAGGCACTACGATGTTCTTGCGCTTGCCATAGGTAGCCGTCACGCGACCATACATACCGGGCTTGATCAGCTCATGGTTGTTCTGGATCGAAACCTCCACCTCAAAGGTGCGCGTCGTAGCGTCAATCGAGGGGTTAATGCGCGAGATCTTACCCTCGAACTTGTGACCCGGCAGAGCATCAAACTCCACCGATACGGTCATGTAGCGCTTCAGGTAAACATAGAGCGACTCCGAAGCATTGACGAAGATCTTGATCGGGTTGATGCGCTGCACGACAAAGATCGGCAGACCGGCAACCATATCACCATTGTCGTAGTTGCGAGCCGTAACCACACCGGCGATGGGCGACACGAGGGTCGTATTCTCCAGCAGGTTCTCGTAGGTCAGCTTGGCCACCTCGTAGTTGGTCTTCGTAGCCTCCCACTGAGCCTTGGCCTCGCCACCAAACTTATACAGCTCGTCCGAACGCTCGAAAGCGGTCTTGGCCGTCTCGTACTGAGCCTTGGCCTGGGCCAGCTGCGAATTGTCGAGCTCGGCCACCTTCTGCCCTACCGATACGCGGTCGCCTACATCGACCAACAGGCGCTTGATACGGCGCGGCTGCTGCGGCGTGATGTTATTCACAGCGTAACCCTCGGCATTACCCGTGAAGGTGCCTACCATCTCTACATCCTCTACATGAACCACCTGCGTAGTTACCTTGGGCTTCACTACGACAACCTCCTCGGCCGTCTGAGCCTCCTTGTTCGAGCCACAAGCTACCGTGGCCAACGAAACGCCGCCAATGAGCAGCGCACGAAAGATTCGATTCTTATTCATAGTGTTTCTCTTTTTTAGTTCTCTTCGGTATATGTGGCGAAATTGTGAGCACCGATCAACTTGTCGATAGCGACCGTATTGATCAGGTAGTTGTAGATGGCCGTCGAACGCGACAGCTCGGCCTGCGTGTAGGCCAGCTGCGAGTTATCGACATCGACCAGCGTACCACCGCCAATCTCGTAACGCTTCACGGCAATATCGTAACCGCGCTTGGCCTGCGAGATATTCTGCGACGAGGCGTAGAACTCCTTGACGTTGGTCTGCAGGTTGCACTGGTACTGCATCAGCGCCGTGCGAAGCTGGCGCTCCACATTCTCACGCTGCAACTCCAGGTTGCTCAGATTCAGCTTGGCCTGGTTGATATCCGCACGACGCTTGCCACCGGCAAAGATCGGCACATTGAGGCTCACACCCACTACCGAATAGGGATTCCAGCGGTAGTGCTGAATCTTCATCGACTCATCCATGGCCGTATAGGTGTAGTTGGCCGAGAGGGCCAGCGTCGGCAGGTTGGCGGCGCGCTGCACCTTGAGTGTCTGCTCCAGCAGGCGCTCCTGAATCTCGAGCTGCTTGAGAGTCGTGTTGTTCGACATATCGCCCTCGGCCTTGAAGCCGGCCATCATCATCGCCTCGTAATCGGCAAGCGAACCCTCACAGTCAATATCGAGCGAGAGATCCATACCCAGCAGCGCCTTCATCTGCCAGAGAGCCAGCACGATCGAATTCGCAGCGTTGATTACGTTGGGCTCGGCGTTCGATACGGTCACCTGCGAACGGATAAAATCGTACTCCGACACGGCGCCCACGTTGTATTTTTTCTCGATGAGCTTGTGGTTCTCGACAGCGTTGTCGTACACTCGCTTATAGACATTGTATGCATCCTTGGCCATCAGCACCTGGTAGAAGGCCTTCGAGACCTGCTCCACCATGTCGATACGCGACGAACGGGCCTGCTCAACGGCCAGCTCTACATCGAGAGCCGAGAGTTTGAGCGACTTCCAAAGCTGTACATTCACCAGCGGCATGACGGCCTGCACACCACCCGACGCATTGTTGGTCGTACCTACCTCCATCGTCTCGCCCATGATGTGGAATCGCTGCTTCTTAACAGTACGCTGATAGGTGGCCGAAGCCGAAATCTCGGGCCAAAGGGCAGCATAGGTACCCTTCTTGGCATACTTCTTAACCTCAATCGTCTGGTCGGCAATCTGCACCGTCGGGTTCTCCGTCAGGGCAATCTGCAACGCCTCATCCAGGGTGAGCATCATCGGACCGTTCTGATTCACGGTCACGGGCTGCTCCACCTGCTCCTGCGCCATAGCGGGACGGGTAGCAAGACCCATCGTCAAAAGCGCCATCAGAAAAAGTGTTCTGCGTTTCATCTGAAAATTATTAATTAACCTAAAAAATCTAAATTTCGGTGTCAAAAAAAATCCAAAAATTGTCGTGCAAAGTAAGGATAAAAAACCAAGAATAGCAAGCCCCGAAGGGGATTTTCGGGGCAAAAAATCGCGATAATTCACTTATTGGCGCATTTTGTTCCGACTTGTGCCAATCCGAGCGAAAAATCATTGAACAAAAAGAACAATTCTTTGGACAAAAATCGTAGCAAAAATCGCAACGCCTGCGCCAAGCGGCTATTTTTTCATTATATTTGTAAAAAATGTTTGCCATGCGACGACTTCTCCTTGCATTCTGCCTGCTGCTCCCGCTTTCCGGATTGGCCGATGAACGCACCATTTCATCGCCCGAAGGGACCCTTTCGCTCACGGTATCACTACGCGAAGGAAAACTCTTTTACGCGGTGGAGTGTAATCGGCTGCAACTTGTAGAGCCTTCACGATTGGGTTACAGAACCAGCCAAGAGGATTTCAGCGAACAGCTCTCGCTCGTCGATTGGCAGCAGAGCCGCATCGATCGGCTGCACACCTTCTCCCGCATCAAAACCGCCTCGTCGCACTATGTGGCCAATGTGCTCAAAGCTACGCTCAAAAACCGACACGGGCGGCTCTTTACGGTGGAGTTCCGACTCGATGATCGCAACCTGGCATTTCGTTATCTTTTGCCAAAAGATGGCGAGGAGGCCTCGGTACGCATCATGGAGGAGATGACCTCGTTCCGTCTGCCCGCCATTACGACCACCTTTCTCACCCCCCAGAGCGACCCGATGGTGGGTTGGAAACGCTCCAAACCGAGCTACGAGGAGGAGTATGAGGCCGATGCACCGATGGATCAGCCGTCGCAGTTTGGTCACGGATACACCTTCCCCGCCCTCTTCCGCGTGGGCGATCGGGGCTGGGTGTTGATCAGCGAGACGGATGTAGATAGCCGCTACTGCGCATCGCGCCTCACGGATTATTCTCCTTCGGAGGGGTATCGTATCGCCTTCCCGATGGCCGAGGAGAACAACGGCAACGGCACCTCGGAGCCGGCCATGGCACTGCCGGGCGCAACACCGTGGCGCACGCTGACCCTGGGCGCGACCCTTCACCCCATTGTCGAGACGACCATTCCGTGGGATTTGGTCGAGGAGCGCTATACGCCCTCGATCCCCTACCGCCTGGGGCGCAGCACCTGGAGCTGGATTATCTGGCAGGATCCGAGCATGAATTTCGAGGATCAATGCCGCTATATCGACCTGGCGCAAGCGATGGGCTACGAATACATCTTAATTGATGCAGGTTGGGACCGGCAAATCGGCTATGAGCGCATGCCCGAACTCTTTGCCTATGCCCGCGAGCGAGGCGTGGAGCCGTGGCTGTGGTACTCCTCGAGCGGTTATTGGAACGACATCACGCAAAGCCCCGTCAATCGGATGGACAACCCGATTCGGCGCAAAAAGGAGATGCAGTGGCTGCGCGAGCAGGGAGTACGCGGCATCAAGGTCGATTTCTGGGGTGGCGACAAGCAGGAGACGATGCGCCTCTATGAAGCGGTGTTGAGCGATGCCAACGACTATGGGCTGATGGTCATCTTCCACGGCTGCACCCTGCCGCGTGGCTGGGAGCGCATGTACCCCAACTTTGTCGGCAGCGAGGCGGTGTTAGCCTCCGAAAATTTGGTCTTCGGGCAGGCACACTGCGACCGTGAGGCTTTTAAGGCTACCTTGCACCCCTTTATCCGTAACACGGTGGCCTCCATGGAGTTTGGCGGCACGATACTCAACAAGCGGTTGAATCGCACCAATGACGGAGGCTCGATCCGCCGCACGGGCGATGTTTTCCAGCTTGCCACGGCCGTACTCTTCCAGAATCCGATCCAAAATTTCGCCCTCACGCCCAATAATTTAGAGGATGCGCCCGACTTCTGCATCGACTTCATGCGCGAAGTGCCTACGACTTGGGACGAGGTGCGTTTACTCGATGGCTACCCGGGTCGCTATGTGCTATTGGCTCGTCGCCACGGCAACCGTTGGTGGGTGGCAGGTGTCAATGCCACCTCCGAACCGCTCACGCTCACGGTAGCGCTGCCCGAGGGCTTCCGTCACGGCCAACTCTATCTCGACAACGAGCAACTCGCCCCCTCGCGTCGCACCATAAAACTGCAAAAAAACACCCTACCGATCACGATCGCTCCCAACGGCGGTGTGGTACTCGTTGAACGCTAAATCTAACACTCAATACCATGAAAAAACTTATTCTACTACCCTTCCTGCTGGCACTTATGGCCACGGTACACGCTGCCGAGCCGGCTCGTCTTGTGGTCGATGCCTCCACCAAGGGGCACCCGATCGCCCGCACGATGTACGGTCTCTTTTTCGAGGACATCAACTACGCGGCTGATGGCGGATTGTACGCCGAGCTGGTAAAGAATCGCTCGTTCGATTTCGACCACCCGACAACGGGCTGGCAACTTTTCGGCAACGTGGAGCTATGCAACGACGGCCCCTTTGAGCGTAACCCGAACTACGTTCGCCTGACCTATTCGGGCCACCGCGACATCCACACGGGTCTTGAAAACGAGGGCTTCTTCGGCATTGCGCTGAAGGAGGGTGCCGAGTATCGTTTCTCGGTGTGGGCCCGCACCCATAACCAGGGCGAGCAGCAGATCTCGATCAACATCGTGAGCGACAACACGGAGCTGGAGGATATGGTCGTAAAGCGCGTGCCGCTCCGCATCACATCCAACGAGTGGGCGAAGTACGAAGTCTGCTTCACGTCCCCGGCCACGATTCGCAAAGGTCGTCTGCGCCTGATCCTTGAACAGCCCGACCGCAAGCATTACAGCACCTCGACAGGCGTTGATTTGGAGCATGTGTCGCTCTTCCCGACCGATACGTTCCGTGGCGAGAAGAATGGTCTGCGCAAGGATTTGGCCGAGGCGCTGGCGGCACTTAAGCCGGGTATCTTCCGCTTCCCGGGTGGCTGCATCATCGAGGGAACAACGCTCGAGACACGCTACAATTGGAAAAACTCGGTCGGCGCGGTGGAGAATCGTCCCGTGAATCAGAACCGTTGGCACTACACCTTCCGCCACCGTCTCTTCCCCGATTACTACCAATCCTACGGTCTGGGCTTTTATGAGTTCTTCTGCTTCTCGGAGCAGATCGGTGCCGAGCCGCTGCCCGTGGTAAGCTGCGGCCTGGCGTGCCAATTCCAGAACGATTCGACGGCTCACTGCTCGATGGAGGAGTTGCAGGTGTTCATCGACGATGCCCTGGATCTGATCGAGTTTGCCAATGGCGACAGCTCGACCACCTGGGGCAAGCTGCGCGCCGAGATGGGCCACCCCGCCCCCTTCAACCTCAAATACCTCGGTATCGGCAACGAGCAGTGGGGCGAGGAGTTTATCGTGCGCTTTGAGCCCTTCGTAAAGGCGGTACGCGCCAAGCATCCCGAGATTCAGATAGTCGGCACATCGGGTCCCTCGGCCGGCGGCGAACGCTTCGACTACCTTTGGCAGGAGATGCGCCGCATCGGGGTCGATCTGGTCGATGAGCACTACTACGCCCCCGAAGCCTTCTTTACCGAAAATGCCGACCGTTACGACAAATATCCGCGTACGGGCCCGAAGGTCTTTGCAGGCGAGTATGCCTGCCACGGTGCTAACGGCAAGAAGTTCAACCACTACAACGCCTCGCTGCTCGAAGCGGCCTTTATGACGGGTCTGGAGCGCAATGCCGATGTGGTGCGCATGGCCACCTTCGCGCCCCTTCTGGCGCATATCGAGGGGTGGCAATGGCGACCCGACCTGTTGTGGTTCGACAACCTGCGCATGATGCGCTCGACGAGCTACTATGTGCAGCAGCTCTACGCTACGAATCGCGGCACGGCTTCGCTCCCCATCACGCTCGACGGTGCTCCTGCCGTGGGTAAGGAGGGGCAGCGCGGACTCTACGCCTCGGCCGTGATCGACGAGGAGCAGCGTTGCTACATCGTCAAGGTGGCCAACCTGAGCGACAGCGCGCAGCCGATCGAGATTGCGATTAACGGACTGAAGCGCAAAGTATCACTCGGTGTTACGGCCGAGCAGACACTGCTCGTATGCGACGATCCGATGGCCGAAAATACGCTCGATAACCCCACGCGCATCGTCCCCGTCAAGAGCCTTTGTCCGATGACGGGCACCACGCTCAGCACCGACATTGCTCCGCGTAGTTTTGCCGTCTATCGCATTCCGCTGGCCGACTAAACGGCACACAAACAACAAAAGAAGGCAGAGATTTTCGATCTCTGCCTTCTTGGTTTTTGGCCGTCAAAGCGTTATGCAAAGAGCTTCAGATTCTCCACGCTTGGCTGCAACTCGCCCTTTTCGATGCGGTGGATGATTTCGACCACCTTATCATTCATCGGGGTCGGCCACCCCACCTTGCGGCCATAGGCCGATACAGCACCGTTAATGGCATCCACCTCCGTCGGCTTGCCCTTCTCGATATCCTGCAACATGCTCGCCTTGAGTTTGGCATGTTTGCGAATCGCAATCGGGATAATCAGCGAGGAGATCGCCTTCTTGATCGGGTCCGAATAGTCGAGCAGCTTCACAATATCCTTACCCTGCACCGGCTCGATGCGGATACCGCCCACGCGGCACACGTCGATACACTCCTTGATGAGCGCCTGCACCACACGACGCGAGGCGCGCGGCCCGGCAGCCTCGCCGAACGTACAACCCAGCACCGCACTCATGCCCGAGAACGAGGCATTGATCAGCAGCTTGCTCCAACGCGTGCCGAGGAAGTTCTCCTCCACATCGACCGTACCCATCTTCTCGAGCAGGGCTTTGACCTGCTCGAAGTGTTTGTTCCGCGGCGTGGAGATAGCGCCCAGCGAAAAGGAGAGGGCATCGGGTGCACTCGTCAGTTCGCACACGCCCGGCCCCTGCATCGTGGCGCCCCATGCCACCGTACAACCCAAGACGCGCTCCGAGCCGATAAGCTCGGCAATCTGCACCTCGGGAAGGCCGTTTTGGAAGGTTACCAACACGCCGTCCTCGGCCAAATAATCCTTAAGCATCGTGACCACCTCGGCGTTGTGCTGCTGCTTGGTCATGAGGAACAGGATATCATATTTACCGCTCATCTCGGCAGGTGTATAGCACTTCACGGGTTGCGTGAAGTGAACCGTACCAATAATTTGAGCCCCTTTTGTTTGCAGGGCCTCGACATGAGCTTTGTTTCGGTTGATGAGTTCAATCTCGCAACCCGCCTTTGTGATGTAAGCACCGAGAATCGTACCGAGCGATCCGGCACCATAAATTGCTACGCGCATAGTTCCAAATTTTAATCCGTTTTACTTACTCCTCGGGGTAGATCATCTTCTTGGTCACTCCCCCATCCACCGTGATACATTGGCCGTTGATAAAGTCGTTCTTCTCATCGCACAGGAAGAGGCAGGTGCGCGCAATATCCTCGGCACGGCCTACGCGACCCGAAAGATGAAACGCATGATCTTCGGGGCGCAAAACCTCCTCTTCGTTTACGCTGATCCACCCGGGAGCGATGCAGTTCACCGTAATATGGTACGGGGCCAACGATACGGCCAGGGCATGGGTCATCGACCAGATACCACCCTTCGAGGCGGCATAGGCCTCCGAGTTGGGTTCGCTCTGCAGGTAGCGCGTCGAGCAAAGGTTTACGATGCGCCCGTAGGGATTCGTAGTGCCCTGCTTTTCGCGGTGGATGGCCAACTGCCGTGCCGTGATAAAGGCCGAACGCAGGTTGGTATTAAGCACCTCCTCGAAGTGCTCGACCGTGGTCCGGGTAATCGGCTCAAAGCCGCCCACACCGACATTATTGACCACCACATCCAAATCGCCCCACGCTGCAAGCAGGCTCTGCATGGCACTTTCCAGCGCCTCCTTGTCACAGACATCGAGCAAGAAGAAGCGCGCTCCGGTCTCCGTGGCTACCTCCTCGCCACGCACCGCATCAATATCACAAAATGCCACGCGGTCGCCCGCCGCGACAAAGGCTTCGACAATCGCCCGACCAATTCCGTGGCCGGCCCCCGTTACAAATACTCGTCGCATACTCCGTATTACATTACATCCTTAAAACGATACTGCACACCGCCGTCAATCAGCCGTTCGAGCGCCTCCTGGAAGACACGCTCTACCTCCGATGCAGTGGTATCATACGCCACGCCACACGCCTCGTCGAGCCACTCGGGCAGCTGCTCCGACTTCACACCGACACGGTTGGCCAGCAGTCGTGCATCGACCGCATCGACCACGGCGCGCTTGGCGAAGTTTCGCGCCGCGTTATCGTCATCCTCATAGCGATACTCAACAAGCAGTTCGTTCGTCTCATCCACCCACGCAAAGACCGATGCCGTCACCGAAAGATCGACATCCGTGATGGCCAAACATTTCTCACACTTACTCATGCTCTATCCAATTTTATTCACTCACTACTCCACCACCTCGACATAGAAACTCACGGGGCGAAAACCATCGTTGCATGAGAGCATCGCCGAGTGGGGATTCTTCATCCACCCGTCAAAGAAATTCCCGCCACCTGCCGTCAGCTCCTCGACAAAGGGGCGCAAGGTCTCCCAGGCGCTGTCGCACATCCCCGACGGCTTCTCGCCATTTTCCACCACAAAGCTCTGCCCAAGGCGCATATCGCAGGTGTGCTCGATCGGATTCTCGTACTCGGCCATCAAATCCCGATACTCGGTAATCCGCATCACGGTAATCTTAATTCGTTTCGCCATCCTTAATGCCAAGTTGGTATTTATAATTCTCAATATCGGCCTTCGTGCCGATTGCTTTGCCCTGTACATCGCTCAATTTGACACATCCGTAGATGGGCTGGCGCTCATTGATGCGACACTCCTTGAGCTTCATCACGATATTCATCGGCTTCACACCCGGAATGTCACACGTCAGGTTTGTTCCGATGCCGAAGGTAACCTTGATGCGCCCTGCGAAGTACTCCTTAATCTCGGCGGCCGTCGTAAAATCGAGGCCGTCGGAGAAGACGATCGTCTTGCTCATCGGGTCGATGCCATACGACCGATACTTTTCGATAATTCGATCGCCAAAGAGCTTGGGATCTCCGCTATCGTGGCGCACACCATCGTAGAGCTTCGCCAACTTCATCGAGAAGTTACGCAGGAAGGCATCCACCGTGTAGGTGTCGGTCAGCACCGTGCCCAGGTTGCCGTCATAGACCTCCACCCAGCGCTCCATCACCTCGTAGTTGGCCTCCTTGGGAGTATGCACCGCTGCCTGGAACATAAAGCACTCATGGGCCATCGTGCCAATCGGCCGTATGCCGTACTCCATGGCCAGCGAGACGGTCGAGGTACCCGTGAAGGTCGGGCAATGCGTCAGCATGTATTCGATCATCACCTTTTCGGATAGTCGGTTAAAACGGCGGCGCATGCCGAAATCGGCAAAATAGAGGTTATGCTCCGAGGCTGTTGCCGCCTTCTCGGCCAAGAGCGGAGTCATCGCCTCGGCAAGCTCCTCGTAGGTTTGATAACCGTCACCGATATAGCGATGATAAAGCTCGGAGACGATGGCTAAAATCGGGATTTCGTAGAAGGTCACCTTATAGAGCGCATCCGAGACCTCGATATGCAGGTGCTGCTCCTCGTCGAGCCTGGCGCGAATCTTCTCGGGCTCGAAGCGAAAACAGCTGAGCCACTCCCAAAAACATTGCGGAATATAGTGGATCGTCTGCACCGCCCACCGCAGCTCGTTCGGTTGCAACGAGAGGGTTGCCAAACGGCGAAATTCCTCTTTGAGCTGCTCGACAAACTCCTCGCTATATCGGGTATTGTTGCGATCGTGGAAAGTGAAGGTACCCCAGGCGTTGGGATAGTGCACCTGGTAGTAGTGGGACATCGAAAATTTATAGAGGTCGTTTTCGAGGATCGACTGAATTACCATAATTTCGCAGGTTGTAGATTCGTTGGCTACAAAGATAGCAAATTCGGCGATTTATCCTCCCGATTCTCCGAAATATTTTCCTCGGCGAGGAGACGGAGTTTGCGTGCAAGTTGTTCGCCATCGCGCCGACCCTGATATCCGCCAGGCGACCCATCGGCCGCGATGACCCGATGACACGGCACCTCGGGCGCAAAGGGGTTACGTTTGAGTGCCTGCCCCACGGCCTGCGCGCTACGGCATCCGATACGGCGTGCCAACTCGCTGTAAGAGATCGTTGTACCAGGTTTTACCTCCAGCAATGCAAGATAGACTTTTCGCTGAAAGGGCGTGATCGCTTTGGTGTATAGCACCCGCTCACGGATCGTCCTTGATCGTTGCAGATGCCACATCCGATGGCCAAAGAAAAGTTTGGTCGCAACACGCCGAAAGCCGAGCGAGGTGTATAGTTTTTCGGCTTGGGGATTGTCGTAATCGACAATCAGCCCCACGCGCTCATGCTCCTCCGAGAAGGCCTTTTGACAGAAAGCCTCCACCAGGGCGCGCCCTACGCCAAAACCCCTAAATTCAGGCAACACACCGATCGAATCGAGGTAGCACTCCCCCACCTCGCACTCATCGGCAATCGTCGGTACGCGTCCGATTTGGGCACGAAGCACCGAAAATGTACCCTCACGCAGCGCCTGCAGTTGCGCCCCGTCGTAGCCCACCACGGCACCTGCCACTGCCCCATCGACCTCGGCCACAAGCGCATCGTGCCAACTATACTGTGTCTGCTCGGTCGCGGCTATCTCGCTTAAGACGGCAAGGTAATTCTCCCCGCAATAAGCCTGCAGGGCCTTCTCATCGCCAATGGCCATTGCCACCACACGGGCGATCGTCGCAGCATCCTCCCGACGGGCAGGGCGAACATTCAGTCTTGAACAATCCATGCAACAAAATTAGTAAAAATACATCATTTTCCTTACCGACCACACAACTTCTGTTCACGATATGCTTTGGGCGAAAACCCCGCATGTTGCTTAAAGTATTTACGGAAAGTGAATTGTTCGGGGAAATTGAGCTGTTCTGCTACCTGTTTGATATTCATCGAACTATTTTCTAGCATAAATTTGGCGTAAGTAGTTGTGATGGTGGCGATCCACGCCGATGGACTTTGTCCTGTAGTCTGCTTAACAATAGCCGAAAAATGGCTCTTGGAGAGGTTCGCCAAATCTGCGTAGTACGCCACCGAGCGATGGGTGTGGTAATTGTTGTGCAGTGCAAGAATAAAGCGATAGACCACTGCCTCGCGACTATGTGAGGCGGGTGACCACGCACTATGCTTGATGCGGCTGTTAACCACCGTCAGCATTACCTCTTGGCGTAGCAGGCGCACTTGAAGATCGAGCAGTGAACTGGCTATTTGGCTTGCTGACTCTGCTATTGAATCAATAAGCTGTTCAAGATGCGCGTATTGTTTCGTAAGATATAGCTGCTCGCTTGCTTCGATTTTCCAGATCGGCTCACGATAAACCATCAACGGAATCGGGCTGTCGGCAATACGGTTGAAGATGTCGTAGTAGCTCTTTAAATCATCGACAAACGAGAGGGCTAAAAACTCCTCCGACACGCTCACTTCGCCAACCAATACAAGCGGTGTTATGACCAACACCTCCCCTTGTGAAAAATTATGCCTAACGCCATTGATAGATAGTTCTGCCTGACCTTTAATGCAGAGTATAAAACCTCCCTTATTCCACAGATTTGAAAACACAGTTACTCCATTTTGCTCAAAACCAAAGGCAAATATAGTAAATTATTTCGGATAATAGTTGATTTTGCTCAATTTATCAAAACTATTGCTCTTTTTTTCTGAATGGTTCTCGCTGTAACTTTGCAATAACTAAAATTTCGAACTGTATGAAAAAGACAATGCAATGGTTGTATGACAACTGGATGAAGGCAACGCCCTTCCTGGCACTCTATTCGTTTATTTTGATTTGGCTCTATGTGAAGGAGCAGAACTATGCCTTGTTCCTTATTTGGATGCAGGTGCCTATCTATTGGTTTCACGAGTTCGAGGAGTATGTATGCCCAGGCGGCTTCCTCGACTTCTTCAACCGCAAACCTCTCGGCTCAAAGTTGGGCGATTACCCACTAACCAAGGCTGGCTCGTTTTGGATTAACATTCCGTTGGTCTATATTCTGTTACCGTTGGCGGGCATCGTTTCGCATTTCTACGGTATTGAGTGGGGTTTGTGGACAGCCTATTTCTCGGCATTGAACGCAATGGCTCATGTTGTGATGTTCTTCCTCTTTGGCTTTAAGTATAATCCTGGATTGGTGGCAAGTACATTCGTAAATATCCCCTTTGGAGTCTATATGGTGTGGTACTTCCTCTCAAACAACCTTGTTTCCGTAGAGGTGAATATCGCCAGCATCATCTTCGGCATCTTGGCACAAGCCTCTATGATGGTCTATGGCTTTGCATACCTTGTCCCCAAAATGAAACGCGAGGGGCTGAAAGCATAACTCTCAGCTGTAACTAAAAAAAAGACTGCTTCTGCGGTCTTTTTTTGATTCTCCTACTCCACCCTGCGCAACGCATTGAGCTTTTCGACGGTCATTTGCGGATCAAACTTCGCCTCCACGCCCATTGTTTGGGTCAGCACCTCCAGGTAGGCTGCTATGGGCGACAGGCCGACCGAAGCGCGCAACGAATCGAGCTTTGCGGGGCACTCCACAGGCCACAAATAGAGTTGCATTGCCTCCGGCGCGCCAAATTGCACCGATTGCGTACCGTAGCGTTGCGGACGGTTTTGTTTCATTGCCACGCGGTCGAAGAGCGTAGCATACTCATCTTGGCTGATCTTTTCCTCCTCGGCCATCTGCTCCACGAGGGGCAGATATTGCTCCTGCTTCTCTTGCGATGCGTGATCTATCACGATCCAGATCGTCTTGTAGGAATCGGCCGACAACCCTTCGGGAAGTCCCTCCGCGAGCAGGCTATCCACCACGGCCATATTTTCAGCATCGATGCGATCCTCCGCCTCATTGACCGCAAGGAGCGAATCCCCCAACTCCATGTGCCCCTCGACCGTTACGGCCCGTGTCAGCTCCATCATCTGGTGGCGAATCGCCTGATCACGCTGCCACACCTCGGCCAAAATCTGATCGGTCGATTGGGGCGTACCGCACGCCACCAGCAACAAGGCGATGAACGAAAAAAGGCTTCTCATCCGGGTTCGTTATTTCAACTTTTTGCCGTCCGAGAAGGCATTACCGACCACCTCGCCCAGCTCGATATAGTGGTGATTGATCGGGTCGTAGGTAATCGGGCGCAGCTTGCGGTAGTCGATTTTGCCGTTCGTGAGGATCTTCTCGTCGGCGCTCACATTCACAATGCGCCCCACAAGGTGGTTGCTCTCCGCATCGTACGACACCACCTCGCACTCCAGCGCCATCGGCAACTCTTGGATAATCGGGGCATTGACCACCTCCGAACGCAGGGCCGTAAAGCCTGCCTTGGCAAATTTATCGGGCTCTTTATTGCCCGACACAATGCCTACATAGTCGCACGCCACAACCTCATCGGCAGTGGCCATGCTCACCGTGAAGGCCTTCGTGGCGAGGATATTTTTCGTCGTCTTGTGCCCCTCCGAAATGCAAATGCCGATATGGTCATCGGTAAATATACCGCCCCATGCCGCATTCATCGCATTGGGCTTGCCCTCCGCATCATACGCCGCCACAATCAGCACCGGCATCGGATAGAGCCAACTTTTCGATCCAAAATTCTACTCTATTTTTCGGCAAAGGTATTATATCTTTTTGACAACTTCTGACAATCGCTAAACAAAAAAAGAGAAAAAGCCGAAACTTTTTCTCTCTTGTCTCTTTGCCGCTTTCGCTCTAATATCATAAACTCTTTCTATAGATGTAGGTCAGATAGTCGTTGGAGTCGGTTTTCCACTCGTCACTCTTAAACTCGGCAACCTTCTCGAAACCGTGGTGGGCGTAGTAGCCGTGATTACACGATGAGTCGGTCCAAAGGTATAGGCTCTCGTAGCCCTCGCTCTTTGCCAATGCCACAACCTCCGCAAGCAGTTGCTTTCCGCAACCTTGCACTGCCGAGATAAAGAACGACAAATACAAATCCTTATCCGCCCGCATATGGCGATAGACCTTTGGTGAGGTCTTGCCGAAGTATTCACGCAGAGCCAACGCCTCCTCGCGCTGCTGCTCGTTGAACGATGGCATCACGCTATCCAGCCACTCGTTGTAACCGTTATCCTGCTCGATATTGCCCGCAAGGATGCAACCCACCATCTTGCCCTCGTCGGTAATCTTAAAGGCGAATGGCGCACCATACCACCCATAGCGGATGATATACTCGCACATCAACAGTCCGAACTCTTCGCCCTGACCATTGGCAGCGTGTCCCTCGCCCCACACGGGATAGGCAAGAAAAGCCGCCTCACGAATATCCTCTTCTGTAAATGTTTCTATCTTCATTGCCACTTGTTTTTTCGGGTGTAAAGGTAGTGCATTATTAACCAAAAGAGAAAAAGCCGAAACTTTTTCTCTCAATCTCCAAACTACAACCTTTTACTGCTCCGCCATCTTGCGACCTGCATCGTAAGCTCGTTGCAAATCCTCCTCCCAATGGGCATCACGCCAGGCGTGTTTTGCCTCCTCGGAGAAACTGCCGAGTTCGTAATTGTCGTATTTCGCCACCTGGCAAGTGTTGTAGCCGATGATGCGCTCTATCTCGCCGAGGGCCGTTGTGAGACACCACTCCATCGTGCCGAAATGGTTGCTGTTGTTGCGCTCGGGCGTGCCGTTCATCGTCTCGACAAGCACCACAGGCATACGCTTCGGCGCGGTCAGACTGTAATCGTTGTACGAGAGCCACGGGAAGGCCAGACGCTCCAAGAAGGCGCGCATCTTGCCCGTCACCTCGCCGAAATAGATGGGCGAGCCAAGCACCAAGCCGTCCGCATCGGCAATATCATCCAGGAGTGGCGAGAGTGCATCCCGAAAGCGGCAGATATTCGATGCCTTGCCTTTGAGTTTGCAAGTCATGCAGGAGGTACAGCCCTTATAATCAATGTCGTAGAGTCGTACGGTTTTCACCTCCACATCCTCGCCGACCGACTTTACGCCCTCGGTAAATCGTTGCAACAGCTGCGCGGTGTTCATATTCTTTCGCGGACCACCATCCACAATCACAATCTTTTTCATATCGCTCGGTTTTTTATTTCCAATCGTTCAAGATGTATGCCACTATTCTGTCATATAGGCTGATACCACTTTAAGAATCTCATCGCCCCAAACCTCCCATTTGCGAATGCCAAAACCGCTGATACTCATCAATTCCTCTCGTGTTGTCGGTTTGTCTGTTGCGATAAGCACAAGGATATTGTTATGCAGGAGGTAGTATGACGGTAACTCTTTCTCCATTGCTACACGGGTACGCATTGCACGCAACAAACCAAGCAGTTCCATATCGGTTAGTGTGTTGCCTTCGGAATCTACCACAATTCTAAATACCTCATTCTCAATAATTACCTCTTTATATGCGGTTGTATTGATAGTTGCACCACCATTGCGCCCATTTGCCGTCTTGCTTTTCTGCATTTTTGGTGCTGCACTCTTGTTTTTAGGAACAAAATACGATGGTTTATGTTCTGATGAGTCCTCAACGCCAAACGAGCTATTCAACCAAAACTCATACTGTCCTGCGCTCAACATACGACCGCACCCCGTTCTATCGGGTTTATAGTTCGTACAACCCAAGAAATAACCATCAGAACCCTTCTTGACAACCAAATAGCCATCTTGACACCAATCGCATTTATGGATAGACAACTCACCACCACTTTTGTTATTAGTCATAAATCCGCAAATCTCTTGGTCGTTGGTGCAAATCCATAGCTTCAAGCCATAATTCTTATTCCATTTGAATTGCATTGGATAGCCGCATATTGGGCAACAGTCTTTTGCCTTTTTAGGTGCTTTGAGATCCACTTTCAACTCTCCGTGTAGTGTTACATTCGGATAGTTATGAGGCTCACTCAACAACTCTTTAATAAACTCCGATGGGCGCATATCGGGCGTAACGATAAATACTCGATTCTTTGTTCTTGTTAGAGCAACATAGAATAGGCGACGCTCCTCGGCATAGTTATACGAGTTGTCAAATGATACGACCAAATTCAAAACGGGGTCGTCATCAACCTTTGACGGGAAGCCATAGGTTTCGTCCTTTGCGTTGATGATAATCACATTCTCGGCGGTCAATCCTTTTGAGCTGTGGGCGGTCATAAAATTAAGTTTGACCTTGTTGCCATACTTAACCGAATAAACCCTGCCGTT
>JAGAMA010000018.1 GCA_017624955.1 Alistipes sp. | reverse complement strand
GGCCATTTCAAAGACTTTGTGAAATGGTATCTTTTTCTGCAAAGTAATCAGGGAAAGGCAAGCAAAAAATAGGGCGAGAAATACTACGTTTCTCGCCCATAATTTAGAATCTAAAAAGCGCCACTTTTGGCATCATTACCCCTTTTTGACCATTAAGCCAACTTCTACAAAAATGGGGTTGCTCAACAAAATTTGTTGAACGACCCCTTTTTGTTTGCAGATCCTATAAGCCGGGTTCTGTTACCGCTACTCGGATCACAGCGACCAAACGTCGCCACCACCCTTCGCGGCCCCCTGTCATTTATCTACGACGGTGCTCTCACACCGCCTCCAGCAACCTACCCCCCGACATCGGGCGAGCAACCCTTCATTGTCGGTATACATGGTCTTGCAACCCACGGGATGTACTGACCGAGTGACATTGCTGCCCTCGCGGTGGGCTCTTACCCCGCCTTTTCACCCTTACCTCGTCGCAGATGATTCGATGAATCTCCCAACGGGGCGGTTATTTTCTGTTACACTTGCCATAAGCTCACGCCCATCAGGCCGTTAACCTGCGTGGTGCTCTATGTTGCCCGGACTTTCCTCCCCCGATCGAAGATGATCGGCAGCGACAAGGCGGACCTGCGCGACAAAGTTAGTGCAAACCGAGAGCAATGCAAAAAATATCAGGTAAAAAGTGCAACGAGCCATACGATAACCACAAATGTTTTAGCAGGATTAGCCTTTCGATTGCCAAAGGCAATAGCCAAGAAGGAGGCTACAGCCAATCATCAAGCTCGCTTGTGATTCGCTGTAGCCTCCTTCTTGCCCCTCTTCTGGAGGGGACGAAAGGCTAAAACAGAGAGGAGGGTATCCTATAAATAAAAAAATATAGACAATCCCCCTAAATCCCCCTTTGAGAAGGGGGACTTGGTCGCTTTGCTCCCAGGGAGCACTAATGCTCGTTGTGCTTTTAGCTGATTATAAAAGCATTGCCGAGGTGCAGCCTAACTAAAACGAGCGGCGCGGGTCGGTAGACTCCGCGAAGCGAAGTTAAAGATACAAAATCCGAACGCGGGTCCGCCTTGTCATATTGACAATCCCCCTAAATCCCCCTTTGAGAAGGGGGACTTGATAATCGCTTTGCACAAAGGGAAAGATGCCAAATCCGAACGCGGGTCCGCCTTGTCATATTTACATTCCCCTCTAAATCTCCCCTTTACGGCGATAAATCGCCGTGACTGCTTGCGCGCCTCGGCATAGTCTGCAAGCCGCCTCTGCACTCGGCTGTTGCAGCAGTTGATAAAAGGGGAGGCTGAATAGTAGGGGGCTTAAGCGGTAAAACTTTCCGTGTTTTATTCGGCGCGGAAGGTGTAGCTCTTGCCGGGTTTGGTCACGAGGTCATACTCCAGGTAGTCGGCGATCGTCGTGGTCGGAGCCGGAGCCTCGGGCGAGATCTTCTCCTCGAGGATCGGCTGCAGCTTCAGCAACGGGTTGTCGGTCGGTGCCGTAGCTGCCACCAGGGCGTGGCCCGTGATGGGGGTCGAGGTGCGCAGGCGCAGCATGCCGCCCAGCGTCGAGCGGATCGTTACCTCCGTAATGCGGCCCTCCTTCCAGGCGAGCTTCTCCACCACAAAACCACCGCGGCAACGGATGCCCGTCAGTTCACCCTCGCTCCATACATCGGGCAGGGCGGGCAGTAGGTGCACAGCGCCCGAGTGGCTCTGCACAAACATCTCGGCGATACCGGCCGTGCAGCCGAAGTTGCCGTCGATCTGGAAGGGCGGGTGTGCATCGAAGAGGTTGGGGTAGGTACCGCCATCCTGACCCGACTCGGCCGTGGTGGGCTGAATCTGGTCGGTGATGAGCTTGTAGGCGCGGTTGCCATCCAGCAGACGGGCCCAGCAGCAGACCTTCCAGCCCATCGACCAACCTGTCGAGGGGTCGGTGCGGTGCTCCAAGGTCTGGCGCGCAGCGGCCATCAGGCGGGGCGAGTGGAGCGTGATCTGGCGACCCGGGTAGAGACCCCACAGGTGCGAGATGTGGCGGTGGTGGTCGTTCGGGTTATCCCAATCCTTGAGCCACTCCTGCAGCTGGCCGTGGCGACCCACCTGCATCGGGGGCAGCGAGGCGGCAATCAGCTCCAACGAGTCGATGAACGACTGCTCCTCGCCCAATTCACGGGCGGCGAAGGCCGTGTTGTGCATCAGGTCGCTCACCAGCTGGTTGTCCATCGTCGTACCGAGCACCACCGAGAAGGTGCGCATGCCCTCGACCGAGGGTCGGTTCTCGGGCGAGAAGGAGGGGGCAACCACCTTGTAGCCCGTCTCGGGATCGGTAACGAGCATATCGAAATAGAACTCCGAGGCGCTCTTCATCAGGGGGTAGATCTCCTCGAGGTAGGCGCGGTCGCCCGAGATCTGGTATTTATCCCACAGATCCTGGCAGAGCCAGGCGTTGCAGGTGGGCCAGATGCCGTACGAAGGGCCATCCACGGCACCCGTCGAGCGCCAGATGTCGGTGTTGTGGTGCATCGTCCAGCCGCGGGCGTTGTACATCGCAGCGGCGGCACGACCCTGCTCGCCGGCCACCTCCTTCGTGAGGCGGATGAGCGGCTCGTGGCACTCCTCTAAGGCGGTAATCTCGGCCGGCCAATAGTTCATCTCCAGGTTGATGTTGGCCGTGTACTTGCCATCCCACGGAGCGCGGCGGCGGTAGTTCCAGATGCCTTGCAGGTTGGCCGCCTGACCGCCGGGTTGCGACGAGGAGATCAGCAGGTAACGACCAAACTGGAAGTAGAGCGTGGCAAGCTGGGGGTCGAACGTCGTGGAGAACTCCTCGACACGGCGGTCGGTCGTCTTGGCGGCCTGCTCGTTGGTGCCCAGGTCGAGCGTCACGCGGCGGAAGAGCTCACGGTAGCGCTTCGTGTGGGCCGCAATGGCACGGTTGTAGCTCTTCGGGTGGTTCTCAAGGGGCTTCATGGCCGAAGCGAGGGCATCGCCCGATACATCCTTATAATTGACAAAGTTGGTTCCCATCGAGATATAGAGCGTCACGCGATCCGCCCCCTCGACACGCAGCAGCGTATCGGCAACGGCCGTGAGCTCGCCACCCTCGGGAACAATCTTTGTCAGGGCCGTGAAGCGCACCTTGCCCTCGATTGTTTCGTGGTCGTCGGCCTTGCCGTCGAGGCGCAGCAGATTTCCCTCGGTCGAGCGGGTGATGTGCTCGGTGTAGGGGGTCGTGTAGCGGGCATCGAACGAGATAGCACCCTTCTCCGAGGCGGTCAGGCGAACGATGATGAGGTCATCCTCGAACGAGGCGAAGGCCTCACGCTCGTACTGTACGCCGTTGGCCGTGAAGCGTGTCGTGGTGACAGCGCGGTCGATATCCAACTCGCGGTAGTAGTTCGTTACCTCGTCCTCAAACGGGAAATCGAGGTGCAGCGAACCGACCGTCTGGTAGGGCATGCCGTTGATCCCTTTGGCGCTGATGTAGCGACCGCACAGCTCCTGCGCTTTGACATTTTCACCTGCAAAGAGCAGTTGGCGAATCGAGTCCAGGCCGGCCTCGTTGTAGGGATTTACGTTGTTGTGCGGAGAGCCGCCCCAGACGGTCTCCTCGTTGAGTTGAAGCTCCTCGTGACTGGCACCGCCATAGACCATGGCGCCCAGGCGACCGTTTCCGATCGGCAGCGCCTCGACCCACAGCGAGGCTTCGCGGTCGTAATGGAGCTTCAGATCGACGCCCGTCTCCTCTCCGCAACTCCACAGCGTGAGGCTGAGGAGTGCGGCCATAAATAGTAAGGTTCTCTTCATAGTTATCGTTTTTTTTGAATGGTTTCTTTTGACAAAGATAACCCTTTATAGGGAGTTATTAAGGGAAATTTTCCCATTTTTTGGGTGAGGATGTGTATTTTTTCGTATCTTGGGGCGTAAAAGTGAATTTATGCAGGAGTTAGATCGGCTATTTGATCTTTCAAGCGAGCGAGCGTTTGAGGCTTTAGCCCTGTCGATATTTCGTCGGCAGGCAGCCGAGTGCGCCTCCTATCGGGAATATCTCTCGCTTATCGGGTGCGATCCACAGGCGGTGGAGCGTGTGGAGCAGATCCCCTTCCTGCCGATTCGACTCTTCAAGCACCGCGACATTTATTGTGGCCAGGGTGCGCCCGAGGTGGTCTTCACCTCCTCGGCTACGACCGGCATGACTCCGTCGCGCCATCCGATGGCCTCACTCGCACTCTACGAAAGGGCCTTCACGGAGGCGTTTCGTTGCTTCTACGGCGACCCCGAGGGGTGGAGCCTCTACGCCCTCCTGCCCAACTACCTGCAACGCAAAGGCTCGTCGCTTGTCTACATGGCCGACCGACTCATTGCGGCCTGCGGTTCTGGTGGCTTCTACCTCGACGAATACGAAAAGCTGATTGCCGATATGGAGGCAGATGCAAAACCCAAAATCTTGTTGGGTGTGAGCTATGCCCTGTGGGATTTGGCCGAGCAGTATGCGCCGAAACTTCAAAATACGATTGTCATGGAGACGGGCGGCATGAAGGGCCACCGCGAGGAGCTTCCGAAGGAGCTTTTCCACAAGATTCTTTGCGAGGGGTTCGGGGTTGAACGGATTCACTCCGAGTACGGCATGGCCGAGCTTACGTCGCAAGCCTACTCGAAGGGGGAGAATCGTTTCTACTGCCCGCCCTGGATGCGGGTGCTGGTGCGCGACGTGAACGACCCGTGCGATGTACGACAAAGGGCGGGCCGTGGCGGACTGAATATCATTGATTTGGCCAACTACTACTCCTGCGCCTTTCTCCAGACCGAGGATGTGGGTCGCCTGCACGCGGACGGCTCGTTCGAGATTGAGGGGCGCATCGACCACAGCGAAATCCGTGGTTGTAATTTATTGGTGCAATAGCTATGCAGGAGATTGATTTAGTACTTCCCTGGGTCGATGGTGCCGACCCCGCGTGGCAGGCCGAATTTCGACGGTATCGGATCGAGGCAGGCATGGATGCCTCGGCGATTCGTTACCGCGATTGGGGCACACTGCGCTATCTGTTTCGTGCCGTGGAGCAGTTTGCCCCCTGGGTGCGCAAGGTGCATTTGATCACTTGGGGACACCTCCCCGCGTGGCTCGATACGACCCACCCGAAACTCCATGTGGTGCGCCACGAGGAGTATATTCCGTGCGAGTGGTTGCCGACCTTCAATTCGAATGTTTTGGAGCTGAATCTTTGGCGCATCGAGGATTTGGCCGAACATTTTGTGCTGCTCAACGACGACACCTTCTTTACGCGCTCTACGGTAGCCGAGGACTTCTTCCGCGATGGACTGCCGTGCGATATGGCTCGTTTGAGTGTGGTGCGACCTTCGTCGGTAGCCCCGACCATCCTGAATAACTTGGAGCTGATCAATGCGCTTCATGCGCGCAAGGCGCTGAATCGGCATTGGCGCAAGTGGTTTGCCCCCTGCTATGGCGTGGGTAACCTCTTGAAAACCTGCTCGCTCCTGCCGTGGAGCTTCTTCCCCGCCTTCTACGATTCGCACCAGATGCAGCCCTACCGCAAGGCCGATTTTCGGCGCGCCTGGGAGTTGTGGGGCGAGGTGTTGAAAGCGAGTTGCACGCACCGTTTCCGCGCGACGAGCGACCTTTCGCATTGGCTTATCCGCTACGATGTGCTGTGTCGGGGCGAGTTTGTGCCCCGCTCGATGGCCGATTGTCGGATGCTGACGCTGACCGATGAGAGCGTGGGGGAGATTGCCCGCCTGATTGCCACGGGGGCGCAGCGCCTCCTGTGTCTGCACGATAGCGAGGAGATTCGGGATTTCGAGGCGGTGAGTCGCAAGTTGCAACAGGGCTTTGAAGAACTTTTACCCCAAAAGTCGAGCTATGAAAAATAGTTTTTCGGTCATCATCCCGCTCTATAACAAGGAGCGCGAAATCGAAGCCACGATTCGGTCGGTCCTGGCACAAAGTCTTCAGCCGCTGGAGATTGTCGTGGTCAATGACGGCTCAAAAGATCGCTCGGCCGAGATCGTGCGGTCGATCTCGTCGCCCCTTATCCGCCTGATCGATCAGCCCAACGCCGGCGAGTGTGCCGCCCGCAACCGCGCCATTAGCGAGGCACGGGGCGAGTATGTCGCCCTGGTGGATGCCGACGACCAATGGGAGGAGGGCTTTTTGGAGGAGATCAACAGCCTGATCAACGACTACCCCGATTGCGGCCTATACTGCACCTCGTTTCAGGTAATCTCGAACGAGGGGGTATTTCGCGCCCCCTGCCCCGAGGAGCGGGGCGTGGTTCAAAACTTCTTCCGCGACTCGGCGCACCGCTACATCGCCATCCCCTCGGCCAGCGCGATGCCGCGTCGCATCTTTGACGAGATTGGCGGCTTTCCCGAAGGGATGAAGATCGCGGGCGACCTCTATATGTGGATTAAGTTGGCCCGAAAATACCGTGTCTCGTTCTCGCCCAAACCGCTGGTGCGCTACCTGAAGGAGGCATCGAACCGCTCGGCCTCGATCTACACGCCCGAAAAGACGGCCTATTCGTTTGAAACACTCTACGATCCTGCAGCCCCGATCGACGAACGAGAGTTTGTGGCGCGTGCAGCCCTCGGCAAGGCCCTTATCCTCTGCGCCAAAGGCGACACGGAGGCGGCCCGACACGCCATCGAAACATTCTCCTTTACAAAGACTTACCGCCGCACACTTCGCAAGGTGCAGGTGTTGAATCGTCTGCCCGTGAGGTGGCGACAACCGCTCCTGAACCTTTACAACCGCTTAGCGTGGCGGATTGCAAAAAAAGGACTTTGACCGACAAGGGTCAAAGTCCTTTTGTTAAGAGGGAAGAGGGTGTAATGCCCTTAAGCACCTTTAAGCATCCTTAAGCCCCTTTAAGGAACTTTCCTCTTCGTTTTTTTAATTGCTAAACGTCAATTTCCCCTCTTCCGCATCGAGGCGTATCGGGCGGGAGCGATCGACATCGCCCGCCAGGATGCGTTTTGAGAGGTCATTGACCACCTCGCGCTGGATCGTGCGCTTGACGGGGCGCGCTCCAAACAGCGGATCGTAGCCCAATTCGGCGATGCGGTTGCGGGCCGTCTCGCTATATTCGAGCTCGATGCCGTTCTGCGCCAGCAGGCGTTGCACGCCCTTGAGCTGCAGATCGACAATCTCGCGGATGTTCTCCTTTGAGAGGGGCTCGAAGAGCACAATCTCATCCACACGGTTCAGGAACTCGGGCTTCAGCTGCTGCTTAAGCAGTTCGATCACCTCGTCGCGTGTCTTCTCGAGCAGTTCGGGGGCAATCTTCTCGCCATCGTAGCCCGCCATGAGGCGCTCCTGAATCAGGTGCGAACCCATGTTCGAGGTCATGATGATAATCGTATTGCGGAAATCGACCGTGCGCCCCTTGTTGTCGGTCAGGCGACCATCGTCCAAGACCTGCAACAGGATGTTGAAGACATCGGGGTGGGCCTTCTCAATCTCGTCGAGCAGCACCACCGAGTAGGGCTTGCGCCGTACTGCCTCGGTCAGCTGACCACCCTCGTCGTAACCGACATATCCCGGAGGCGCACCTACAAGGCGCGACACGGCATGGCGCTCCTGGTACTCCGACATATCGATACGGGTCATCATGCGGTCGTCGTTGAAGAGGAATTCGGCCAGCGCCTTCGCCAGCTCGGTCTTGCCGACACCCGTCGTGCCGAGGAAGATGAACGAGCCGATCGGCTTGTGGGGGTCGCTCAATCCGGCACGCGAACGGCGCACGGCATCCGAGATGGCGACGATCGCCTCCTCCTGACCCACCACGCGACTGTGCAGCTCGCGCTCCATCATGAGGAGTTTCTCGCGCTCGGAGCTGAGCATGCGGCTCACGGGGATACCCGTCCAGCGCGATACGACCTCGGCAACATCCTCGGCCGAGACCTCCTCCTTGATCATCGACTCGCCGGCCGAAGCCTCGCGGTACTCCGCCTCGAGGGCCTTGATCTGCTGCTCGGCGGCGACAATCTTGCCGTAGCGAATCTCCGCCACGCGCCCGAAGTCGCTCCGGCGCTCCGCCTGCTCGGCCTCCACCTTGTATTGCTCGATCTCATCCTTGAGGCTCTGAATCTGCTGCAACAGGTCGCGCTGGTGTTGCCACTTGGCACGCATCTGCGACTCGCGCGACTTCAGCTCGTCGATCTCCTTGGTCAAAAGCTCGATGCGCTCCTCGTCCTTCTCGCGGCGAATCGCCTCGCGCTCGATCTCGAGCTGGCGCACACGGCGGTCGAGCGTGTCGATCTCCTCGGGTACGGAGTTCATCTCCAGGCGCAGGCGCGAAGCGGCCTCATCGACCAGGTCGATCGCCTTGTCGGGCAGAAAGCGCGAGGTGATGTAGCGGGTCGAAAGCTCCACGGCCGATACGATCGCCTCATCCTTGATGCGGACACGGTGGTGATTCTCGTAGCGCTCCTTCAATCCACGCAGGATCGAGATGGCATCCTCCATCGAGGGCTCCTCGACCATCACCTTCTGGAAACGGCGCTCCAGGGCCTTGTCCTGCTCGAAATATTTTTGGAACTCGTCGAGGGTCGTAGCACCGATCGTGCGCAGGTCACCACGCGCCAGGGCGGGCTTCAGGATGTTGGCGGCATCCATCGCACCCGACGATTTGCCCGCTCCGACCAGCGTATGAATCTCGTCGATGAAGAGCAGAATCTCCCCCTCGGAGGCGATGACCTCCTGCACCACGGCCTTCAGTCGCTCCTCGAACTCGCCCTGGTACTTCGCACCCGCAATCAGCGCACCCATGTCGAGCGAGTAGATCGACTTCGTGCGGATATTTTCGGGCACATCGCCGTCGATGATACGGCGGGCAATACCCTCGGCGATGGCCGTCTTACCGACACCCGCCTCGCCGACCAGAATCGGGTTGTTCTTCGTGCGGCGCGAGAGAATCTGCAACACACGACGAATCTCCTCGTCACGCCCGATCACGGGATCGAGCTTGCCCTGACGCGCCTGCTCGTTGAGGTTGATGGCGTACTTTCCCAGCGCATCGTACTCCTGTGAGGCGGTCTGCGAATCGACCGTTGCCCCCTTGCGGAAGGTGCGGATGGCCTCCATGAGCTCCTTCTCGGTAGCGCCCTGGCGCTTCAGCAGGTCGGCTGCCGTACCGCGCTCGGCCACGAGGGCCAGCAGCAGGTGCTCGACCGAGGCATATTTATCGCCAAAAGGCTTCGTGAAATCGACCGCACGCTGAATCACGCGCGTCAGCTCGGGGGCGAAGTAGGGCTCGCCACCCTCCACTTTGGGCAGGCGCTCCAAAGCCTGCATCACCTCTTCGGAGAGGCTCTTGAGATTCACCCCCACACGTCCCAACAGGAAGCCCGTGAGCGAGTCCTGCTCCTTGCTCAATACGCGCAGCAGGTGGAGCGGCTCCACGGCCTGCTGGCGATGTTCGTGCGCCACGGAGACAGCGCCTTGCAGTGCCTCCTGCGCCTTGATTGTAAGTGAGTTGATGTTCATGTCTTATGGTTGTTTAGTCTGTTTTTCGTTTGCTGAACAACCTGCATCACGCAAAAGATTTGCCAAGCCGCCGCGAGGTGACTTTTTGGCGGAAAAGGGTGAAAATTTGTCCTAATTGTCAGCTTCGATATGCCAAAATATGCCATTCGGTCACTTTTCGTGAAGGCTCGATGCCGATTTCCTTGCTTGTGCTTTTGTGTTGTCAGCGTAAATCCACCACCTCTCGAAGCACCACCACGGGAGCGAAGCGACCAAGCCCTCCTTATCAAAGGAGGGTTTGGGAGGATTGTCTATATAATATATAATGATCGGCTCAATCTGATTTTTTCAGCCTTTTACGGCCACCGCAGGTGGCATTGCAAAAAGAAAATCCACCTTCGGGCTTGCCCTGAAAGGTGGATTTCTTTTTTTGCATATCGGTTGCCGATGGCAGCCAAAAGGCAGCATGGGTTGTCGTGTCGGTCGATTTTCGCGCCTTCGGCCTATTCGTACACCTCCTCGCGCGGCCACATCGTGTCGAGGTTGGCCGTGCCGAGCAGCATCAGGGCCATGGCCACCGAGGCCTGCTCCTGGTATTCGGGGATGCTCTTTTGGTAGGTGTCGCGCTCTGTGTGCCAGATCTCGCCATACTCGAAGCCGTACCCCTTCGGGTCGTTCCACGCGTTCATCTGCACGGCCGGAACTCCCTTGACGGCAAACGACGAGGCATCCGTACCGCCCGTTTGGGTGGGTACTTTGCGCGTGCGGAGCGTGTCGATGCGGAATCCGTAGTCGGGGTAGAGCTCACGGAGCGGCTCGGCGAGGCGCTCGTAGTGCTTCACAAGCGAGGCAGGCACCGAGAAACCGGTGTAGGGCATCGGGCCGCCATCGCGGTTGAAGAGGTTGGAGATCTTCGGGAGCAGGTCGGCGTGTTGCTTCACCCAGGCCGACGAGCCCCACAGGCCGAACTCCTCACCCGCATAGAGGATGAAGAGGATCGTGCGGTCGGGCTTCGCGCCGCTCTCGGCAAGCAGACGGGCCGCCTCCATCACGACCGATACGCCCGAGCCGCAATCGACACCGCCCGTAGCTACGTCGTAGGAGTCGAGGTGTGCCCCCACGATGACATACTCATCGGGGCGCTTTGCCCCCTCGATGCGTGCCACCACATTGTGGTAGGGGATCGGTCCGGGGCGGAAGTGGTTGCGGATATCGAATTCGAGCGTGACATCACGGCGCTGCGAGGCGAGGATGTGGATGCGACGATACTGCTCCTCATCGAGCAGGATGGTCGGGGTCGAGGGGAGCTCCTCGAAGCTCAAACCGCCACGCACGGCCGTCGTGTCGTAGAGGGCACGGATGGGGACTTTGGCAGCCTGCACAAAGCCCAGCGCGCCTGCCTCGACCATCTCGTCGTAGAAGAGGGCCGGGGTCTGCTCGTCAATCGCCTTGCGCTCGCCCTCCTTGCCACGCAGGGCACGGTTGTGTCGCTCGGCCTCGTTGTTGGCCTCGATGATCGCGCGGCGGCGCTCCGCGGCCTTCTCGCCACGGGGCAGGGTCCAACCTGCCGAGATGCCGTTCACCAGGACCCAGGCCCCCTTCATGCGCCCCTTGTTGCGGTCGAACTGCGCCTGGGTGCGTGGCTCGATTACGACATGGCCACGCACGGGGCCGCGCGTACCGACCGAGTAGGAGGGGGTGGCGAAGTGGAGCGATCGGCTCTCCTCACCCGTCATGCGACCCCACCAGCCACCACGGTTGAAGCCCAGGCGCATCTCGCCCACGGGCTCGAGGCTCACCTCCAAACCCCAGCGACGGAAGCAGTCGGCAGCCCATCGCTCGGCACTCTCGCCGGCAGCCGATCCGGTCGGACGACCGCCGATGCGATTGACCAGCACGTCGAGGTGGTGCATGGTTTGGTTGTCGCTCTTGGCGAGTTGGATGATCCGTTTTTCGGTGGCCGTTTGCGCCGTTGCCGAGAGCAGGCACAGCGCTGCAAAGAGGGTTGTGAGTAGTCGTTTCATGGTGAAAAGTGTGTTTTTTCGATAAAAAAAGAAGGTTACCTCGCCACCAAGTGATCGGGTAACCTTCTCCATGTTTCGGGGTCTTCGCTTATTTGGTCGAAACCTTGCGAGCCTCCTTGATGCGGGCCTTCTTACCGGTGAGCTTACGCAGGTAGAAGATACGTGCGCGACGCACAACACCGATCTTGTTGACCTCGATCTTCTCGATGTGCGGCGAGTAAACGGGGAAGATACGCTCAACACCCACGCCGTTCGAAACCTTGCGGATGGTGAACATCTTGGTCTTGCCCGAGCCCTTGATCTGGATTACCACACCACGGAAGCTCTGGAGACGCTCCTTGTTACCCTCGACGATTTTGTAGGTTACGGTGATCGTGTCACCGGCCTTGAACGAAGGCACGTCAGCATCCGTCTTCGCCCACATCTGCTCGTTTACGAGCTTGATGATTGCATCTTTGTTCATTGTTGCAACAGTTTTTTAATGATTTCGCATCCAACATTCCCGCTGCGAAGAGCCTACCATACAGCGCATCCTACGCCATAATCCCGCCTCGATAAAAAGCGACTAAACGCCCTCCCTATCTCCGACTTTCGGCCCTCTCGCCCAATGAAAGAGGTTGATCTACGCCCACTTTGGGGCTACAAAAGTACAATGAAAAATTAAAAATGAAAAATTTATGCCGAAAAAATGCGTGAAAAAGGGCTGAAAATCAATCGCGCAGCGTGATTCATCCACTTTTTTAGGGTGAAGTTCACAAATTTTATCTATCTTTGTTTCGGCTCGCAACTTTGCTTGTTGAGTCATTACATAAGTGATTGACATTTTATTGTCGTAATCTTCCGTACTTAAATTTGGCGATTTAAACAAAACGAAGATACGCAATCGGATGTCCGCGTTTGGTGTATATCATTGCCGCCGACTTTGGCTCGGTGTGTGCGATATATCTCCGGCGTGGGCTGTCTGTGTTGCTTATTCGTTTTGTGGGCAGCCAAGGCCTAAGTACGGGGTAAGTAAATGCAGTTGCCTGCGCTTTTTTTATGGACTTATCCGGAAATAGGGAGCTGTTGGATCGCCCTATGGTTGCCTTTTTCGCTTCGCGCACGGCACCCGAAGGGGCGCTTGCGCTTGCCACACGATGGGCCGAGCAGGTAGCTCAAACCGAGCAGGTCGTAATCAGTGGTTTTCATGCGCCTATCGAGCGAGCGGTGTTGGTTGTCCTGCTCAAACATCGCCACCCCGTCATCGTGGCGCTCGGCCGATCGCTCTATCGGAAGTGTCCCCCACTTTTTCAAACTCCCTTGGCGGAGGGTCGTCTGCTCTTTATCTCTTTCAGGGCGAGTCCCCGAACCTCGTTTTCAACCGCTCAACAGCGTAATTGGGCCGTTGCCGACCTCGCCGACGAACTCGTCTTTGCGCCGTTTGCACCTTCGAGCCAACTCTCCACCTTGCATTATACCTACGACCATAGTAAAAAGCCTTGCCGAATTTTATAGCGACCAAGTCCCCCTTATCCCAGGTGTTTTTGTGACAAAATTATTTTTCGGACGGCGCATTGATTGCTTTTTTGCTATCTTTGCGCTCAAATACGATATGCGATGAAGAACGAACGATTGATCTTGGTCACGAACGACGACGGCTACAATGCCAAGGGCCTCCGCGCCGCGATTGAGGTGGCACGCCCCTTTGGTCGTGTGATTGCCATTGCGCCCGAGGTAACGCAGAGCGGCATGAGCCAGGCGATTACGATGTATAAACCCTTGTTCCTGAAGAAGCAGCACGAGGAGCCCGGTGTGGAGATCTACTCCTTCTCGGGTACGCCGGTCGATTGCGTAAAGATGGCCTTCGACTACCTCTTGACAGACCGCAAGGTCGATCTGGTGCTCTCGGGTATCAACCACGGCTCGAATGCGGCGGTCAATGTCCTCTATTCGGGCACGATGGGCGCGGCGATTGAGGGTAGCTTCTATGGTTGCCCGTCGATCGGTCTCTCGCTGACGGATCACGACCTCGATGCCGATTTCGAGGCGGCCGTGAAGTATTGCACGGAGGTTGTGCGCGGGGTGCTGGAGTCGGAGCCGGAGTTGCCGTTGTGTCTCAATGTCAATGTCCCCGTGGCTCGTCCCGAGGAGATCAAGGGCATCCGCATCTGCCGCCAGACGAAGGGGTATTGGCGGGAGGAGTTCTACCGCCGTGAGGATCCCCATCATCGCGCCTATTTCTGGCTCACGGGCGAGTTCGTAAACCAGGAGCCGACGGCCGAAGATACCGACGAGTGGGCCTTGGCCAACGGCTATGTGGCAGTCGTGCCCGTGCAGGTGGATTTGACCGACTATGCACGGATGCAGTACCTGAAACGAATCATCAAAGAGTAGGAGCGAATCTCTTTCCACTTAACAAAAAACGAGGGGCTGACCCTCGTTTTTTTGTTACTCCTCCTTTCGTCGCAGGGCAAACCATAGGGCTGCCGCGCCGCCCAGCAGAATCAGGGCCGAGGCAACGCCCGTGATGGTGGAGATGAGCCCCCAATTCGGTGCATGGAAACGCCACTCGACGGTGTGTTGGCCTGCGGGCAGCTGCATGCCGCGCAGCACATAGTCGGCACGGAAGTAGGGAGCCTCCTTGCCGTCGATGTAGGCCTTCCATCCCTTGTCGTAGTAGATCTCCGAGAAGATGGCTACGGCATCGGTGGGGGTGGAGTAGGTGTAGCGCTGGTAGTGGGGACGATAGTCGGTCATCGTGATCGTGCGTTCGGCCGCCTCGGTGACGGGGGTCGAGATCTTCGCCCCATCCTTGCCGGCCACGATCGCCGTCTGTTTCAGATCCACCTGTCCGAGCAGCTCGATCTCACTCGCTGCGGTCGGGGCGTAGCTCACCTCCTCGACAAACCAGGCCGGGCCGTAGGCCGTCGTGCGCAGACGCGGCTCGGGCTTTCCGCCCTCGCCACGCACAATCAGGTAGCGCGTGTTGAGCATGTCGAGCACAGCACCGTCAGCCTGCGAGAGGTAGCGATCGATCAGGTCTTGGTAGCGGGCGAGCTTCGCACCGTGGTAGCCACCCACCGAGCGGTGGAAGTAGGAGGTCGAAGCATCGTTGAAGGGGCTTACGGTGAGGTTCAGCACGCGGTAGCCCGGCTCTCGATCCTGCAGAATGGCGCGGTCGGCCTCCGTCATGGCGATTTTGCGACGGGCCGGCGAGACGAAATCGTCGTGCGAAAGGAAGCGCAGATCGACGGGTACGAGGTCGATCAGCATCACCACGGCCAACGAACCGCCTAAGGCGATGCTGTTGATCTTCCCGCCCACGAAGAGCAGCACGGCCACTGCCGCCAGCACCACCATCACGAGCGAACGCCAAGCATCGGCCTGCATCATCGAGATACGCTCCGCCACCATGGCCGAAGCGAGCATCTCGCCCCACTCGAGGTCCATGCCGCGGTCGATGTAGCTCTGGAGGTTGTTCGCGGCGAAGATTTCGCGCATGTAGCCTGTCATCAGTTCCGAGGCCTCCTGCTCGCCAAACGAGAAGAGCGAGCCACCCAGGAGAATCATCACCAGGCAAAGGCCACCCGTGATACCTGCCGCCCAGGCCACGCTTTTCCGCGTGAGCTGCTTCGCGCGATCGGTGCGGATCAGCTCACCGAGGGCCAACGCACCCATGAGGGGCACGATCCACTGCACCACCGTCAGGGTCATCGAGACGGTGCGGAACTTGTTGTAACCGGGCAGGTAGTTGAAGAAGAACTCCGTGAACCCCATCAGGTTGCGACCCCAGGCCAGGAGCAACATCAACAGCGTGATGGCGACCATCCACCAACGGTTGCGCCCCTCGCAGAGGATCAATCCTAAAACAGCCAGGAAAAGGGCTGCAGCACCGAGGTAGGTGGGACCTGCCGTGAAGGGCTGCCCGCCCCAATAGGTGGGCAGTTGCTCGGCCAGGCCATTGAGCCCCAGCTCGTTGGCTACGGCTGCTACCTCGCCGTCCGAGGAGAAGCTATGCCCCGAGTCGCGCCCTGCAAAGTCGGGAATCAGCATGTTCCAGCTCTCCGCCTTGCCGTAGCTCCACGCTGTGGCATACTCCAAATCAAGACCCGATTGCGGAGCATCGCTTTCGGCTGCCAGCTCCGAGCCGCCACGAATCGTGTCGGGGGTGTGCTGCATCGTATAGTAGAGGGGTGCAAGGTTCGACAACAGAGCCACCACGCCCGCTACGGCCAACCAGGCAGTGCGCCGTGCGAAATCCGCGATGCGCTTGCCCTTCACGGCAAACCATAGCTCGCTGAGCCAGAATGCACCCATCGCCATCAGGAAGTAGTAGGTGATTTGCGGATGGTTGGCACCAATCTCGAGCGAGGCCGCCACGGCCGTCAGCGCCACACCCGGCCACATCCGTCCGCGCAGGGCCATCCATGCGCCGCCCATCATGAGCGGTGCCCAGACCATCGCCCACATCTTGGTCACATGGCCCGCGCCGATGATGAGCAGGAAGTAGGTCGAAAGGCCGTAGGCCAGTGCCGGAGGAATCGCCAACCAGGGGTCGATCTTCAAGATGCGCAGCATGAGCCACATGGCCACCATGGCAAAGAAAATAAAGGCGGCGGGCGTGTCCATCACATTCTTCACGCGGCCGATCGTCTGCACGACAAGTTGCGAGGGGTAGCTCACGTCGATCAGGTAGGCCGGCATGCCGCCAAACATGGCTCCCGTCCATTGCGGATCTTCGCCCGTCTCGGCGCGGGTCTGCTTGATCTCTTGGGCCATGCCCTCGTACTGCACCGTGTCGTGTGCAGCGAGCTTGTCGCCCCCGAATTGCGGAGCGAAGTAGAGGGCCGAAACCACAAAAAAGAGCACTACGGAAATGGCCGTAGGCACCAGGCGGGGAAGTAAAGAGTTCAGTCGTTCCATAAATCTTTGCTAAAGCACCTCAAAGGTACGAAAAAAACGGTATACAAGGGCAAAACCTCCGAGAAAATGCCTATCTTTGCATTGTTGTTGAAGATTAAACAGCCATGATCACACTCGATGCCATACGCCAACCCGTCACGAAGGAGTTGGAAGCCTATGAGGCCTTCCTCGAACGTCAGTTTACGGCTGACGGCGACCTGCTGAATGAGATGCTGCACCACGCCCTCTCGTCGCGTGGTAAGGGGGTGCGCCCCCTGCTTGTAGCCCTCTCGGCCGCCATGAATGCGCGTACCTCGGGTGCTGCAGGCGGTCAGCGTGTCTCGCTGGCGGCGATGCTTGTCGAGATGATCCACACCGCCTCGCTCATCCACGACGATGTGATCGACGAGGCCGATGAGCGCCGTGGCCGCCCCTCGGCCAACGCCCTGTGGCAGTCGCGCAAGGCGGTCCTGCTCGGCGATTATATCCTGGCCCGCAACATGGCCATCGGCCTCGAGAGCGGTCAGTTCGACCTCGTGTCGCACATCTGCGGCCGCATGGCAACCCTTTGTGAGGGCGAGCTCCTGCAGGACGATTGTGTATCGAAGCAGAACATGACGCGCCGCACCTACCTCGACATCATCTACAAGAAGACCGCCTGCCTGCTCGGTGTCAGCGCCTCGTCGGGTGCCCTGGCCGTGGGGGCTACGCGCGACAAGGTGACCACCATGCGCCGCTTTGGCGAGGCGCTCGGCATGGCCTTCCAGATTCAGGACGACATCCTCGACTACTCCCCCTCGGCAGCCACGGGTAAGCCCCTGGGTAACGACCTGCGCGAGGGAAAGATCACCCTGCCCCTGCTCGTGATTCTCGATAAGGCCGACGACAAACGCCGTGCCTATCTGCTCGAGCGCCTCAAGGCTTGTCATAACGACGAGGAGGCCGTAGAGGAGATGCAGCGCATCGTCATCGACGAGGGTGGACTCCACGAGGCCCAGGCCGTCATGCAGGGCTACATCGCCCGCGCCGTCCAGCTCCTCTCCGAGTATGACGACACCTCCTACCGAACGTCTCTGGTACATCTCTGCAGTTTTGTTGCCGAACGCAACAAATAGAGGCTTTTCCATTTTATGCGGAACCTTCCGCACTTCCCTCGCAAGCCCCGAATGGGACGTACGTCAAGTACTACCCATCCGGGGCTTACTTCACGAAGCACAAAATCTGCTCCTCTAAAATCAAAAAAGCCCGTTAAGAACGGGCCTTTGTGTAGAGTTTGACAGAAAAAAGCGGTCGTGGTACTTACTACCCAATCACAAAAGCCGGCTCTTAGCCGGCCTCGCCTAAAATGAAAAGCGGTCGTCAGATCACGACCGCTTCTCCTTTAGTTACCTTTAGTATCCTTTAGCCCCCTTTAGCTCCCGTTCTATCTCTTTCCTCTTCGCTCTTGGCTCTTTAACCCACCTTCGGTGGCTTGACTTTGCTTCGGCTCGGCATCACGCATGCGTGTGCACTCGCCTTAATCGCAAAGTTATCTCTTTCTTCTCTTCTTTCTGACCGAGTAGCCGAACGTACCGATCTTCTCGCCCAGTGTGTAGTACTCCCCGTGCGAGTAGGCCACCAGGTCGGCGCGTTCCAGCTCGAACTTACCCGTCTCGGGGTTGATATACTGCGGATCGACCTCGATGCCCACCACCTCGGCGATGAACATGTCATGCGTACCCAGCTCCAAGACCTGCTTCACGCGGCACTCGATCGCTACGGGCGACTCGGCCACTAGCGGAGCCTTCACATGCTTGGCCCAGAGGGGTGTGAGATTCATCTCCTTAAACTTGTCGTAGTCGCGGCCCGAACGCACACCACACCAATCCGTGGCACGGCACAGGGCGCGGGTCGTGAGGTTGATGACAAACTCCCCCGTGCGCTTCAGAATGGCGTGCGAGTGGCGCTCCTTGCGTACCGAGATGTAGCACATCGCCGGATCGGAGCAGATGGTTCCCGTCCAGGCCACTGTCAGGAGGTTCTTCTCCTCCTCCGTCTCGCCGCAGCTCACCAGCACGGCAGGCAGGGGGTAAATCAGGGTTCCGGGCTTGAAATCTTCGCGTGATGTCGTCATACTCTTTCGTGGTTTATAGAACAAAGGTACAAATTTTTTGCTAACTTTGTCTTCGATGCTCGACGACTTTATCCGATACCTCGCCACCGAACGGCGCTACTCGCCCCTCACCGTGCGCAACTACCGCCACGATGTGGAGTGTTTTATCGCGTGGTGGAGCGAAACGGCCGGAGAGAACTACGACCCTGCGAAGGTCACCAAGGAGCACCTGCGCGAATGGATCGTCGATCGCAGCGAAACGGGGCACGGCAAATCGACGGCCGACCACCCCGTCAAGATCAAGGCCTCCTCGCTTAACCGCGAACTGTCGTCGCTCAGGGCCTACTTTCGGTTTCTGCATCGGCGCGGCATCATCGAGCGCGATCCCGCCTACCTGCTGCCTGCGCTGCGCACCGGTCGTCGCCTCCCCTCGTTTGTCCCCGAGAGCCGCATGCAGCAACTCGTCGAGGAGTGCTTCGCCCCCTCGGAAGGGGTCGATCACGAGACACAGCGCGATCGGCTCATCATCCTGCTCTTCTACACCACGGGGTTGCGTCTGGCCGAATTGCTCGCAATTGACATGGATGATTTTTCGGCCGATCTGAGCTCGCTCCGCGTAGTGGGAAAGGGTGATAAAGAGCGACTTGTGCCGATCCTGAAGCCCGTGGCCGAAAAAATTGCTGCCTACCGTGCCGAAATTGAGCGGCAACAAATTTGCAAAAGTGGAGAAAAAGCACTATTTTTAACCTGCCGAGGAGTTCGAATCTCCCGATCGAAGGTCTACCGCGTGGTGCAGGCGACCTTAACCGAGGGGGATGTGAAGGGGAAGAAGAGCCCCCACGTCTTGCGACACACCTTCGCCACCCACCTGATGAACGGGGGTGCCGACCTACGCGAGATTCAGCAACTCATGGGGCATAGCTCCCTGCAATCGACGCAGGTCTATACCCACAACAGCATTGCCCGCCTTCGGGAGGTCTATGCCACGGCCCACCCCCGCGAGCGGGAGGAGTGAAGCGAGAGGAAAGAGGAAATAGGAGAGAGGAAAGAGATAACTTTGCGATTAAGGCGAGCGCACACGCATGCGTGATGCCGAGCCGGAGCAACCGACGCTGCGGAGCGAGAGCAAAACCAAACTCGTTTGGGTTTTGCCAAGCCGCGAGGAGGAAACGTAAAGCGTAAAGTCAAGCCACCGAAGGTGGGTTAAAGAGAATTAGAATTCAAAATGGCTAAAAGCTGATAGCTGACTGCTGATGGCTGATAGCTTAATAAAGCAGGTGATGGGGCCTGCAACCGAAGTTAAACCATTAAAAACAAAGGCTATGGACGTACAGATTCAATCCGTAAAATTCGATGCCGGCAAGCAGCTGATCGAGTTCATCAATGCCAAGATGGCTAAATTGGAGCGTTTTGCAGAGCCTACGAGTGCCGAGGTGGTGCTCAAGCTCGAAAAGGATGCCGAGAAAGGCAATAAAATCGCAGTGATTACTCTTCGCGTACCCGGAGGCGATATGCGCGCCGAAGCGCAGGCCCGAACCTTTGAGGAGGCCGTGGATACTGCCATCGACGCGATCAAGCGTCAGATCGAAAAACGCAAGGAATAACAAAAAGCGGGGTTGTGAAAGCAACCCCGCTTTTTTATTTGGGTCGGATCGAGGCCAGGCGCGAAATATCCTTCACGCTGAAGTAGCCCGTAATCAGGAGCGCCGTCTCCTCTTTACCGCCGTAACTCAACAGCACGAAGGTCGAGAGCTCCCACCGTCCGCCATCAACCAGGTAGCACGATGTCCATTGGCCATTCTGCTCGACCTGTGAAATCAGGCTGACATGGATGCGCGTTTCGGGCCAGGTCTTCATGTCGGCAACAAACTCGGGGCAGGGTTGTGAGGTCGAAATCGCCTTGATGGCGTAGATGCCTTTCAGCAGGTCGCTCAACTCCCGATCCTCCGACTTTACGCGGTCTGCCATCATCTGCATCATCTTGCGCCCGAAGATCACCGAGCGAAAGCCCTCGCGCGAACCATATTTTTCGATCAGCTCGTCAAAGGTGTAATATTTTTGCCCTCGCTTTTTGGCCTTGGCCTCTTGCTTGGAGCCGGTGTTTGCCATGTCGGGCACCCAAACCTCCACTTCGTCGCTATCGACACGCACAAGGCCGGTCGTGTCACTTTGTGCCTGCGCTGCACTCCATCCGAGTGCCAGCATCAGCGTTATAATCCACTTTTTCATAGCAGGTCGATCTTAGAATCCCCACGCAATACCTACCGAGAGCGGATAGCACTCGGGCCCGATTCCGGAGCGGAAGAGCGGCGTGAAGTTATATTTGACATAGACACCCAGGTTGTGGTAGGTGGCCGTCGCCTGTATGCCGTAACGGAGGGTGTTCAGTCCGCGCATCTCGGTCTTCAGCTTAGGCTTTTTAACCTTCGTGTAGCCGTAGTACATGAGCTCGCCAAAGAGAAAGGCCGTCAGCTCTACCTTGCGTGCAGGGCGGTACTTCAAACCCAGCGGGATTCCCATCTGGTGGGTCGTCAGCTTCGACTTTTTCTTCCCCTCCAAGGCAATCGGCTCGATGCGGTTGCCCACCTTCTCGATCGACCAATCGCTGTAAAAGCAGTAGTCGTCGCACGAAAAATTCAGACCCGTGATGAGCGAAAGGTTTTGCGCGCGATTGAGGAAAAACTCCACATCAAAAAGTCGCCATCCGATGTGGAACGATTTCCCGACCCGCTGATCCATGAACCCCTCGACTGCCGGATCATACGCTGCATACGAAAGGCCCGAAAGGAGGCTGGAGCCCAATTCGACACCCGTGATGCCTAACGAGAAACGGTGGCGCTTGATCTCGATCGACGAGTCGGCGATGACGTGCTTCTTTTTCTCTTTGGCTTCGCCCAGGGTGATGTGTTGCCCACCGAAGGAAAATACCAGCTCGCCGCGCTGTTCGCCGCGGCGTAGCATCTCGGAGGCTTGTTGCAGTTGGAGGGAATCGACCCCCGCGGAGGTTTCGTCAATCGTCAGAAGCGGCTCTTGTGCCGTGGCGGTTATGCCCCAAACAAGCAGGGCGATGATCATACCAAATCGTTTCATTGTTTTGCTTGTGTTAGTCGTTCGTAATCAGGGTATCGAAGAGTTCCACCGATTGATCGAAGTACTCCAGTTGGGCGAGGCAGTCGGTCGAAGCGAGTGCCACCTCGGGATCATAGATCGCTTGTCCGTCGATGTAGCAGTAGGGGGTGCGGAGGTGATCCACCACCAGGACGATGGCCACGACGGCTGCAGCCGCTACGGTCCACTGCCACCAACGGCGGAGCGTTGCGGGGGCCTGGTCGAGGTGTGCGGGCATGCGCTCCTCACCGAGTGCCTCCAACCCTCCAAGCATCAGCGCGAGGCTCTTCAGGTCGCGCGGCAGCTCCTCCTCGGCGCTGAGTAGGCGCTTCAGCTCCTGCTCCTCCTGCGGTTCGGTCAGCCCCTCCTCGTAGCGGGCGACCAGGGTGCGGATTCTTGCTTCGTGTTTCATCTTCCTACATCAATTTTTCCACCTCCTCGCGCAAAGCCTTGCGACCGCGCGACAGGATGGTGCGTACTTGGTTCTCTTCGGTTGAGAGCATCACGGCTATCTCATGGGTCGTGTAGCCCTCGATCTCTTTCAGGTGTAAGACCTCGCGTTGTCGGAGCGGGAGGCGTGCCAGAGCCGTGCGTACCAGCTCTTTGGTTGTCCACCGATCCACGGCATCCGCCTCGTTTTGCAGCACCTCGCTCGGCTCAACCCCCTCATGTCGGGTGCGCAGACGATCGATACATCGGTTGCGAAGCGCCGTCAGCGCAAAGGAGTCGAGGTTGCGACACAATCCGAGCTCATCACGACGACTTAGCAGGCGTTCTAAGGTGTCGTGCGTGGCATCTTCGGCCTCGGGTGCGGAGCCCAATATGCTGCGTGCATAGCGGTACATCCGATCCCGAAGCGAAGTCAGCGCTGTATCCATGGAGCTCTTCATTGCGGGTCTTTACATCTATAAGACGAACAAAGGTAGCAAAACGCAACACAAAAGATAAAAAAAGAGGAGAGAGGAGAGAGCGAAGAGGAAAGAGGAAAGAGATAAAAGTTGAAAGTTGAGAGTTGAAAGAGAAACGTCATTCTGAACGAAGTGAAGAATCTCTATTACAGCAGACAGTCCACATAGAGATCCTTCGTTTCACTCAGGATGACGTTTCTCCTTAAACTCGTTAATTTCTTTAATCTCTTTATCCAACAATCTCTTGCCTCTTGCCTCTTTGCTCTCTCCTCTTTGCTCTTGCATCAGATCAGTGCATAAAGCAGGTAGATCCAGTGGGCGATGATGGCGGCTACAAGACCTCCGATCGTGTGGGCGAGGATCGCCTTGGTGGTCAATTGGCGGTAGCCGAGCGAGTCGAGCATCGCCGTATGGGTGCTCAGGTAGCCGCTCCAGCACATGCCGATTGCGGTGCAGACGGCAATCGCGTTGCCATCCATCCACCCCTCGGCTACAAAGTTCGGCACAACACTCAAAGCCGCACCCACAGCACCTAAAGCCGTAATCGGGAAGGCAACGAGGTGAGGATCGGTAAAGCCGAAGAGCCACTCAAAGAGCCACGAACATTGATTTGCCAACCACGGCAGCAGCTCCACGCCCTCGTAAGCACCGCCCGTGTAGCCACTCTCCGCAGGGCCGAAGGTAAGGATCATGACAAAGGTCGAGATAATCAGTACACCCGGGATGATGGCAATGCCGACATCGACCCCCGAACGACCACCATCCAAAAGGGCATTCAGCACGCGGATAAAGAGCGATTCGTGCTTCTGCACCTCCGCTTTTTCCTCCTCTACATGCTCCTCGATAACTGCCTCCTCGGCATATTGGGGGTAGGCCTGCACGACAAAGCGCTGCATCAGGCGGGTCGAGACCACGCAGCCACAGAACGCTCCGGCCAGGCCGATGAAGGGCTCCACATAGAAGCCCTGCCCCACCATAAAGACGATGACCAAAAGTCCCATGCCGAAGGCCGTGCCGAAGTTCGTCAGCGAGATATATTGGTACTTCTTAAAATAGGTGGCAAAGCGCTTGTCTTGCGCTAAGGTGATGATGGCGGGGTTGTCCGAGAGGAAGGTGACCACGGCACCGAGCGAGGCGACACCCGGCAGGTTGAAAAGGGGCTTCATCAGGGGGCGCAAAAGGCGCTCGATGAGTTTTACAACCCCAAATTCGACAAAGAGGCGACCCAGTGCACCCGTGATAACGCAGATGCCCATCAGGTAGAAGACCGTGTTGAGCAGCAGGTCGTGGGCCGTCTTCATGATCGTATTGAGCATGTTCGGCAGTCCCATGATCGAACCGATGTAGCCGAAGATGAGGCCGATGACCACGAGGCAGGGAATCCCTTCGGGGATGCGAAGGCGAAATTTTTTCATCCGTTATTTGTGTTTGTTGGGGGTAAACGATAGGAGGTTCATGCGCCACGTCAGACCGAAATTGATGATCGACTGCTTATCCTGCAGGATATTCGTTTCGCTGCACGAACCGAAGGTGTAACTATAGGCGGCATGCAGGCGGACATGGCGCTTGCCCTTGATCGGATAGACCTCGACGGCGGCACTCAGGCGCGTAAGCTCCGAGTCGGGTTGCACGCAGTAGTCCCCGAGGTGCGACGTGCGGTTTACATCGTAGGATGCCTTGGCCTGCAGCTGCACATAGTCGCACGCCTCGACCGCCACCTTGCCCATAACCGAGCAATCGCGGAAGAAGAAGGCTTGGTGCTCCGTCGCGCGGTTCGTCAGGTCCAGCTCAAGGGTCACGCGCCCCAGGTTGAGGCGGTTGCCCAAGGCGATGTAGTAGATATACTCGCCCGGCGCGTGTTCCATGGCGTTGAGCGAGTAGAGGGTGCTGAAGCATCCGTGGCGACCCATCCACATCAGGTTGTAGGCGTACATCTCCTTCGCGTGTTCGGCGCGGAAGGGGCTTTGGGTCACTTGGGCCATGAACGAATCGTTGCCGCTCTTGAGCGTGTGGGTCACACTCGCGCCAAATTGGTAGCACCCGATCGTGCTGCAGAACTCCGAGTAGAAATAGACATCGATCGGGGCGATGTCGTATTCGTAGCCACCCACGCCCACCACCTGCTTACCGCCCGAGAGGGTCCAGCGGTTGTTGGGGCTCGTGTAGCTCAGGTAGAGCCAATCGATTGCATCGAAGAAGGTGTTGTCCTTGTTGATCTTGTTCAGGCGATGGCGGTAGGCGTAGCTCACGCCGTGGCCGAGGTTGCCGTTGATGATGAGATTGACGAAGCGGCCCTTGAAGCCCGACTCATCGCCGATGTGATCGCCGTCGATCGTCTGGCGCAGGTAGTCCACACGCGCCTCGAGACCGAGATTCAGGAGCTCCTCCTGGGCCGAAGCCGTGAGCGCGAAAAGCGGCAAGAGAAGCAACGTAAAGAGTTTTTTCATAGAGGGGTTGTAGTTTCTTCGTTGGGGTAGGGGTTATACCTCGACAATGCCCGTGCGGATGGCATAGACGACCAGCGCGGCGGTATTCTTGCAGCCGGTCTTTTCGAGGATGTTGGCGCGGTGCTTATCCACCGTGCGTTTCGAGATGAAGAGTTCGTCGGCGATCTCCTGGTTCGAGAGGCCGCGGCAGATGGCCATCAGAATCTCCTTCTCACGCTCCGAGAGGGGGTCATCCGAGGTGGTCTCGTCGAGGTGCATGTGGCGCGTGATCGACATCAGCAGCTGGGGCGAGAAGTAGCTCCCCTCCATCATCGCCTGGTCGATCGCCTCGATCACCTCGTCGATGCCCGAATCCTTCAGCAGGAAGCCGCAGGCTCCCGCCTTGACCATGCGCGTATAGTAGCTCTCCTCTCCGAACATCGAGAGGGTGATGATCCGTAGGTCGGGGCGACGCTCCAGGGCGCGCTCCGTGGTCTCGGCACCATTCATGCCGGGCATCGAGAAGTCCATGAAGATCACGTCGGCCTCCAGCCCCTGCAACATATCGAGGAACTCCTCGCCCGAGGCGGCCTCGGCCACCACGCGGTGCGGGGTGCTGTGTTCGATCAGGCCGCGCAGACCGGTACGAAAGAGGGCATGGTCATCGACCAATGCAATGCGGTAGGAGATATCGAGCATGGTTATTTGCGTTTTTTGCGGTGTTTCGGAGTGGGTTTGGCGATGCCCTCGGCCCCGGGACGGGTGATGTGAATCAGCGCCTGCATACCTGCGCCGGGTTTGGAGAGAATCGAGCAGCTGCCACCCAGCGAACCGATACGCGAGGAGATATTCGAAAGTCCCATGCCAGAGTCGGCCATCAGCTCGGGGTTGAATCCGCGGCCGTTGTCGCGGTAGTCGAGGCTGAGCTCCGTGGGCGAAGCGGTCAGTTTCAGAGTAATCGTATCGCAGGCGGCATGCTTGAGCGAGTTGTTGATCAACTCGCAGATTACGCGGTAGAAGATTACCTCGACATCGCTTTCAAAGCGCTCTGCGCCGAGGTTGGTCGTGAATAGAATCTTCACGTTGTGCATCGAGGCGCTCTTGTCGATGAAGTTCTGCACGCCGCGCGCCAGGCCGAAGTCCTGCAGAACGTGGGGCGAGAGGTTGTTCGAGATTTCGCGGATCGAGCGGATCGCCTCGTTGATCAGGTAGGTTGTGTTGGCCAGCATCTCGCTGCGCGCAGGATCCTTCTCCTCGCGTTGCAGGGCCGAGAGCGACATCTTGGCCGACGAGAGCAGAGGGCCCAGACCGTCGTGCAGCTCCTTCGAGAAGTTCGAGCGGGCCATCTCCTCGGCGCGCAGCGTACCGGAGAGCATGCGGCGGCTCCAGAGTTGGCGCTGGTAGTTCAGGCGGTCGATGTATTTGAAGAGTTTATGGGCATACATCACACCGATCGACAGGCAGATCGAGACCACAAAACCGACATCGGCCATGAAGAGGCGCGGAATGGGGTGGCCGGCAAAGACCAGGAGCTGGATGACGCGCTCGACCGAGAGGGCCGAGAATCCGATGATGAAGAGAATCCAGATCGAGTTATACTTCGTGGCGCGCACCAACTTCAGGGCATAGACCGTGGCCACGGTCTGTACCAGGATGGCGATCAGTATGAGGATCTGGATAAACATCTTTTCGGCTCATTATGAATATACAAATATAGCGTTTTTTTGAAAATATCGAAAAATTACCACTATCTTTGTCTATTAGAAACAGTTTCTAAATCACTCTGCGAAAGATGAAAGACGACAAACGCTTAAAGCGCAAGGTGCGCAACTCCTACATCGTGTCGATGATCAGCATGGCGCTGGTGCTGTTTCTGCTCGGTTCGGTGGGCTATCTGATGATGGCGGCCGAGCGCGTGGCCTCGTCACTGCGCAACAGTATCGTGGTGATGGTCGAACTGCGCGGTGACCATACGCTCGAGCAGCGTGCGGCGATCGAGGAGCTGATCAAGAGCGACCCGCTGACCGCATCGCTGAGCTTTGTGAGCCGTGAGGAGAAGGCCTCGGATGAGGAGTTTCGCAAGGTCTTCGAGAGTAGCTTTGAGGAGGTGCTGGATGAGAATCCCCTGCTCGACTCGTTTGAGGTGACGCTGACGGCCGGCTCGGAGAACCGTGATGAGGTGGATCGTTTCCTGACGACGGTTGAACAGCTCGATGGCGTGGATCGCGCCACCTTCCCCGCCCTGATGGCCGAGCAGTTGCACCGCACGGTGGGTAAGATTCGTTTTGTGATGATCCTCTTTGGCGGGGCGTTGCTCCTCATCTCGCTCATCCTGCTGAACAACACGATCCGCCTGGCGATCTTCTCGAAGCGCTACCTGATCAATACGATGAAGCTGGTGGGTGCTACGAAGTGGTTTATCATGAAGCCCTTCCTTTCGAGTGCCATCTCGCAGGGACTTTTGTCGGGCCTCTTGGCCGCGGTGCTCTTTGCGGCAGCCGTCTATGGCCTTTCGGAGGCGGTACCCGAACTTACGACCCTGGCCGATTGGCAGTGGGTGGGGATTATGCTCGCTACGCTGGTGGGCGTGGGCGTACTGCTCTCGCTCCTCTTTACGGCGGTGGCGATCAATAAATTTGTCAATATGAAGTCGAACAAAATATATCTCTACTAACGATGAATAAGCAGCCCGATATGCAACCCGAAAATCCGCGCATGCCCCTTACGCGCAAGAACTATATCATCCTGGCCATCGGCTTTGCCATTGTGCTCCTGGGCTTTGTCCTCATGGCGGGCGGTGGCAGCCACTCGACCACCGAGTTCAACTACGAGATCTTCTCGTTCCGCCGTATCACGTTGGCTCCGATCCTCGTGGTGGGCGGCTTCGTGGTGGAGATCTACGGCATTCTGAAACGATATTAAAAGTTGAAAGTTAAAAGTTGAGAGTTGAAAGTTTTTTCATGCTTTCAGCCGCTCAATAAAAAAAGGGAGATTGCCACCGGTTCAGGCTATCTCCCTTTTTGCTGAGCAAACTCTCAACTTTCAACTTTATCGCATCGCGATCTCGGTCGAGCCGATCATGCGGCCCTCCATGTAGAGCTCGACTTTGTAGGTGCCGGTGGCAAAGCCCGTCGAGTTGAAGTAGATACCCACCTCGAGGTCGGCATTCTGGTAATCGACCTCACGCATGGCCGAGTAGCTGATGGCCGAGCCCTCAAACTCGAACGTAGGCATCGACTCGGTGGTCAGCACATAGCCGTCGGGCGAGGTGATGCGGATATAGATCGCCTTGTTGCCGGGCGTAGCCAGCTCGTTGGCAGCCAGCACGAAATCGACACGCAGGCGGGCGGCATTCTTGATGCGGGTCACCTCACGACCGCGATCGTTGAGTGCCATGAGGCGGATATCGCGGGCACGCACTACGGCACCCACCTTTACCTTGTTCTCCAGCTCGGCCTGGCGCTCCTCGGCCATGTCGGCACGCAGGTTGGCCGAGGTGATCTCCTTGCGGTACGAAACATTCTCGGTGATGAGCTTCTTGTTGAGCGTATTGAGCGAGTCGATCTGACGGATATAACCGCGCATGACGGTACGCAGCGAACCGAGCTCCTTCTCGTATTGACGCATCTTGTTGTAGTTCCAACGGCGCTCCTGCTTGAGCTGCTCGACCAGCTCGTTGGCCTTCGTGAGCGACTCGGCAATCGAGTCGTTCTGGAAGCGCAGGCTGTCGTAGTTGATGATCAGCTCGTTCAGACCGGCCTGGATCGAGTCGCGGTCGGCCGCCAGGAGTTGGTTGTCGCGCATCTGCTCGCGGTGAATGCTGAAATAGAGCAGCGAGATAGCCACCAGGATCACCGAAAGGATGCCGATCACGATGCGGTAGCCGCGGATCGATTGATCTTGCGCGGGCTGAGGATCGTCGTAATACTCCTCCTCATCCTCCTCGGCGGGGTTGTAGCCGTATTTATCTTCTTTCATGGTGTTTGATTATAAAGGGGTTTCTACCTACAAAGATAGCGAAAAAATCACTTTATCAAACTTTCGAGCGGATATTTCAGCCCTTCGAAATCGTAAATGTAGGCTTGGATGCTGCCGATGCGTACCGGCGATTCGATCGAGAGGGGTATTTTGTTCCGATCGTCCGAGATCCAAAGCGTGAAGACCGTGCCGTCGGTGAAGGAGAATCCCTCGGTGGTGCCGAGCTGACACTCGAACTTCAGGGCGCGGAATTTACCCTGGTTGCGGATCTTCTTCACCTCGCGCCCCAGGTAGCGGTATTGGATGTGGCGCACGGTATCCTCCAAGACCATCTCGAGCGTTCCCGTGCCCCCCTCCGTGAAGTCGTCGGCCGAGGCCGTGCGCATGTTGAAGAAGAGCGAGATGGCATCCATCGAACGCTCCGTGAGGGGCTGTGTCAGCTCCTTGAAGGGGCGCTTACGGCTGCTCCAGCGCGAGTGTACCAGCATCTGGTCCCAATCGTAGCGATAGGTGCTCTCGAAGGTGTAGCTGCCCTCCTTGAGATCGCTTGCGAAGTGGACCGTGCGCTGGGTCGCGGGGTCGATGTGGATCGTGTAGGTATCCTCCATGTTGAAGAACCAACGGTAGGTCGGCAGCGTGCGACCGACACCCACCACGCGGTAGTGCGGTGCATCGTTGTAGCTGACCTCATCGGTCACGACCTCCACGGAACCGATCTCCGTGTTGGGGAAATATTTGGCGCGGTAGCTCACGCGGTACTCCAGCTTCTCGCCCGGGTGGTAGAGTTGCGCCGAGGCCGTGAGGGCGAAGAGCGTGCTAAAGAGCGTTATCAGAATTCGTTTCATAGGTCACACGGTTTATCGGTAAAACGTGTTTTTCGGGTGCTTTATTACGAAATACGCGAAAAATCAATCTTTTCGTGGGTGCTGAAGCGGTTCATCAGCTCCTGCAGACCGCGGTTTTCTGCTTGTTCGAGGTGCGGATCACGCTCCAGGACGGCCATCGCCGCCTCGCGTGTGAGGGTCAATACCTGCACATCGCGCGTGGGGTTGGCAATCTTCAAATCAAAGGCCATGCCGCTCTGCATCGTGCCATTTATGTCGCCTGCACCGCGTAGTTTGAGATCCAACTCCGCGAGGCGGAATCCGTCCGTCGTCTCGCACATCGCCTCCAGGCGGGCACGGCTCTCCTTCGAAAGCTTCTCGCCCGACATAAGGATACAGTACGACTGCTCGCCACCACGCCCGACACGCCCGCGCAGCTGGTGGAGTTGCGAAAGGCCGAAACGCTCGGCCGATTCGATCACCATCACCGTCGCATTCGGCACATCGACACCCACCTCGATCACCGAGGTTGCCACCAAGATATGCGCCTCGCCCGACTTAAAGCGGGCCATCGAGGCCTCCTTGTCGGCGGGCTTCATCTTGCCGTGGCAGATTTCGGTCACATAGTCGGGCAGGGGGAAGTCGCGCGATACGGCTTCGTAGCCATCCGTGAGGTCTTTGTAATCCATCGCCTCGGACTCCTGAATCAGGGGATAGACGATGTAGACCTGCCGTCCGAGGGCAATCTGCTTCTTCAGGAAGCCCCACAGGCGCAGGCGGGCCGAGTCGGTGTAGTGGTAGGTCTGAATCGGACGACGACCCGGCGGAAGCTCGTCAATGACAGAGACATCCAGATCGCCATAGAGGGTCATGGCCAGCGTGCGCGGAATCGGCGTGGCGGTCATCACCAGGATATGGGGCGGACGGCGGTTCTTGGTCCAGAGACGGGCACGCTGCTCCACGCCGAAGCGGTGCTGCTCGTCGATGACGACAAAGCCGAGGTTTTGGAATTGCACCTTGTCCTCGATTAGGGCGTGCGTGCCGATCAGGATATCTACCTCGCCCGAGGCGATCCCCTCGAGGGCTTCGCGGCGCTCCTTCGTTTTGGACGAACCGGTCAGGATCGCCACGCGCACCGGAATATCCTTTAGCATGCGCGTTATGGTGGCATAGTGTTGGCGGGCGAGGATCTCGGTCGGTGCCATGAGGCAGGCCTGGAAGTCGTTATCGACGGCCAGGAGCATCGAGATCAGCGCCACAAGGGTCTTACCCGACCCCACATCGCCCTGCAAGAGACGGTTCATCTGGTAGCCCGTCACGGTGTCCTGGCGAATCTCTTTGATGACACGCTTCTGCGCCCCCGTGAGCGGGAAGGGGAGCTTCTCGTTGTAGAAGGTATTGAAGGCCGTCCCCACCTTCGGCAGGAGGAAACCGTTCTGCTTTTCGAGGCGCTCCGTGCGGCGCGACTGCACACCGAGTTGGATGCCCAGCAACTCGTCGAACTTCAGGCGATACTGCGCCTGGCGCAGCAGCTCGGCCGATTGCGGGAAGTGGATGTTGTAGTAGGCTTCGTGCAGGCCGATGAGGCCGTGTTCACGGCGCATCGACTCGGGGAGCGGATCGCTGATGCGTCCACGGGCAACCAATGCCCAGGCGTTTTGAATGATGCGGTAGAATCCTTTGGTGCCGAGCGACGAGGAGATCTTCTCGGTCGAGGGGTAGATCCCTTGCAGACCACTCTCGGCCTTGCGCGAAAGGGCCTGCTCCATCGTCTCGATTTCGGGGTGGGCCAACTGCAGCTCGCCGCGATAGAACGACGGGCGGCCGAAGATGAGGTACTCGCGCCCCACCTCGATCTTTTTCTCGATCCACTTGATGCCCTGAAACCAAACGAGCTCGGTGCGCCCCGTCTCATCCTGCGCGTAGGCCGTGAAACGCTTTTTGCGCCCCTCGCCGGCGTAGGCGACACCCATGATGCGGGCCCGAATCTGCACATAGGTCAGCTGGGCCGCCTCGTTTATCTCGCGGATGTGGTAGATGCGCGTGCGGTCGATGTAGCGGAAGGGGAAGTGGTTGAGTAGATCGCCCACGGTGCGGATGCCGAGCTCCTTGCCCAGCAACTTGGCGCGTGCCTCACCGACCCCCGCTACAAACTGAATATCCTGCATCATTACGCGCTCCATACTATGCAAAGATAGGAAAATTCTGATTAATAGAAAGCAAAAACGGCAAACACTTCAATGGATCTGCCGACCCGACTCGTTGTGGCGACCGCTCGGTTCTTTTCGAGTCGAAACAGCACCGTCGGCAGGCCTTATCGCTCGATTGCCAATAGGCGGACATCGAAGATGAGCGTGGAGAAGGGTTTTATCACCCCCGCGCCCTTTGCTCCGTAGCCTAAATTGAAGGGGATGACAATCTCCCAACGCGAGCCTACGGGCATCTCTTTGAGCGCCGTGCGCCAGCCATCGATTAACTGATTGAGTTTGAAGGTCGCAGGTCGTCCCTGCTGGGTCGAATCAAAGACTTTGCCATTGATGAGCTTTCCGGTATAGTGTACCGTAATCATTGCCTTGGGGGTGGGCTTGTCGCCCTTACCCTTGGTGATTTCGCGATACATCACCCCGTTAAACAGGATCTTGACCCCCTCGCGTTGGGCATACTCCTCCAGGAACGCGATGTTTCGCTCCTTGTAAGCACTATTTTGATTGACTCGTACCATATCACTCTCTTTTTGGGTACATAACTGCACAAAGATAACGAAAAACCGGATATGTTCATCCGTTTGTGTGGCGAAGGGTAAGAGTTGTGGGGTATCTTCGAGCAGATTCATCAAAATTTTACTATCTTTGTCTATTCGAAACAAAACTTTGAAGCATGAATCTTAATCAATATCTTCGTCGCAAGAGCCATGCCGTGCGTATCGGCTCGGTGAAGATTGGTGCTGCGCATCCGATTGCCGTGCAGTCGATGACCAACACCGACACGAACGACACCGAAGGCTCGGTGGCACAGATCGAGCGCATCGACCGTGCAGGAGGTAAGATTGTCCGCCTCACGGCGCAGGGAAAACGCGAGGGCGAGAATTTGAAAAATATCGTCGCCCGTCTTCGCGCGGACGGCTTTACGACGGCCACGGTGGCCGATATCCACTTCCTGCCCGAGGTGGCGGCCGTAGCGGCCAACTATGTCGATAAGGTGCGCATCAATCCGGGTAACTACCGCCTCGATCGCGGCGAGCTGGAGGCGCTCATCGCCCAATGTCGGGAGCGCGGTGTGGCGCTGCGTATCGGTGTGAACCACGGCTCGCTCGCCAAGCGCGTCTTTGACGAGTGGGGCGACACGCCCGAAGGGATGGTCGTCTCGGCCATGGAGTTCCTGCGCATCTGCCGTCGCGAAGCGTTTGATCAGGTGGTCGTTTCGATGAAGTCGAGCAACACGCGCGTCATGGTGGCGGCCTATCGTTTGCTGGTTAAGGCGATGGAAGAGGAGGGGATGACCTATCCGATCCACCTCGGCGTGACGGAGGCAGGCAACGGCCTCGAGGGGCGCATCAAGAGCGCCGTGGGTATCGGTGCCCTGCTCTCGGATGGTATCGGCGACACGATCCGTGTATCGCTGACCGAAGCCCCCGAAAACGAGATTCCGACGGCCCAACTTCTGGCCGACTACTTTACGAATCGTACGGGCGAGTTCGCGGTGAAGTACCCCGAGCGTTACTCGCCCTACCACTTTGTGCGCCGCAGTGCCGTGCAAGAGCCCGTGACACACGACGAGTCTCACGACGGCTTCCGCCTCATCGAGGCCGTGAGCGAGAATCCCTCGGCCGAGTTGCGTGCCGCGATTCTTTCGCTCGAGAGGGCCGACGAGCCGGTCATCGTGCGCCGAAAATATGCCGATGCGGAGCTGGAGACGGTGGCCGTGAAGGCGGCAGCCGATCTAGGTGTGTTGTTCCTCGACGGCCTGGCTGACGGCATCTGGATCGATGCCCCCCAATTCTCGGTCGAGGAGATCCGTGAGGTGGAGCTGATGATTCTCCAGGCGGCGCGTGTCCGCTTCTCGCGCACGGAGTACATCGCCTGCCCCTCGTGTGGTCGCACGCTCTACGACATCGAAAAGACGCTGGCCGAGATCCGCTCCAAGACCTCCCACCTGAAGAACCTGCGTATCGGCGTGATGGGTTGCATCGTCAATGGCCCGGGTGAGATGGCCGATGCCGACTACGGCTATGTAGGTGCTGCTCCGGGGCGTATCACCCTCTACAAGGGGCGCGAGGTGATCGAGAAGAACATCCCGCAGGAGGAGGCGCTCGATAAACTTATCGAGTTGATCAAGCGCAACGGCGACTGGGCGGAAGAGTAGGGAAATTTAGAATTTAGAATTAAAAATTAAGAATTAATTTTGAATCGGCGTATTCTTCTTCCGGCGGCCTATCTGCCCTCGATTTCGTGGTTTTGTGCACTGCTTCAGGGCGAGTGCCTGGTCGACCTCGGCGAGCACTTTATCAAGCGCTCGGAGCGTAACCGTGCCCGCATCATGACCTCGGACGGGGTGATGGAGCTCACGGCGCAGGTCGTGCGGGCCAATCGTCCCCGCCAGCCGATGCACACGATGCGCCTCGACTACTCGAAGCGTTGGCAGAAGCAGCATTGGGGCGCGCTGGTGGCCGCCTACAAGGCCTCGCCCTACTTCGACTACTACGCCCCACGCCTGGAGCGTTTCTACGATCGGGAGTATCGTTCGTTGGCGGAGTTTAACCTGGCACTCATTGCCGAACTTTGCGCCATGCTCGGCCTTGCGCCGCCCCCCACCTCCGAAACCTACGTCGTGGCCGGGGAGGGCGATCTCGACCTACGCCCCAAACAAAAGGGTCCGGCCTTTGAGACCGAACCCTATATTCAGGTATTTGCCGATCGACAGCCCTATGTGGGGGATCTCTCGATCGTGGACCTTATCTTTAACGAAGGCCCGGCCGCGCTTGGGGTCTTAAGACGTTGCCGACCTGCATGGTGACACCGTCACCCACGCCACCTGCCGAGACACGCACCTGCACCTGACCGCGCAGCTGCAACGTGTCGCTTTGGTAGATGACCGCCCCTTTGCGGTGCAGGCGCACCGTATCATCATTGATCAGCAGGATGGGATTCTTCTCCGAAGAGTAGATAGTGAAGCTCTGCTCCGAGCGGTAGCGCATGCGGTCGCGGCGATTGGCCAGGTGAACCGTCTTGGCCTCCTTGTTCCACAGCGCGCGGTAGAGGTAGTAGGCATCCTTCTTCTCGCGGCGATCGAGCGTAATCAATCCATTGGCATTCAGCCCGTAGGTGCGGCGTGAAGATCCATATTCGAACATATTCTCCACCCACGTTCCCCAGAAGAGCGAGTCGGCAGCCACCTGTTGGCTGTACTCCTCGTGGAAGCGCGTCTGGCGCTCCTCGGTCGGGAGGTTCGAGCGCTGCGAAAGTTGGGGCGTGCGGGCACTCATGCCGAGGAATCCCTCGCCACCATAGGTGATGGCCGAGCCGAGGTGTGACCAGTTGGCTTTGAGCTGGTCGCGCCACAATTTCAGGTCGCTCGTCAGGCCACGCTGCCAACCCACATCCTGTCGCCAGGCAATCAGGTCGGTGATGAAGTTGATCGGGCCGTCCTGGTCGCTGCAGGCCACCGTCAGGCGCTTCGGGTCGAGGCGCTTGGCCTCGGTGTTGAGGCTGCGCACACACTGCACAATCTCGTCGCCACGCGGCACGAGGCGCGAGAAGATGCCCCACATGATCACCGAGGGGTGGTTCATGTGCTGGGTGATGATCTCGCGCAGCTGCTCACGGGCGTTGTGCTCGAAGGCTGCCGTCGAGTAGTAGGCCATGTCGCCGATGAAGGGGGCGCGGTGCATCGGAATATCGATCCAGGCCAGCATGCCCTCCTCGTCGCAACGGTCGTAGAGATACGAGGCGTGGGGCTGCATCGAGGAGCGGATTGCCGTAGCTCCCAACTCGCGTACCTGCTCCAGGTCGGACTCCAACTCTGCCGTGCCCAGGATGCCGCCCAGCGCATGGTCATGGTGCAGTACCACGCCCTGCAGACGGCGCGGCTTGCCGTTGATGGCGATCCAGCCACTCTCGGCATCGCGCTCCACGGTGCGGAAGCCCGTGCGCACGACCACCTCATCCTGGAACGAGTCGTTCGACAGGCGCACATGGGCCGTGTAGAGGTTGGGCTTCTCGGGGCTCCACAAATCGGGCTGCTCGAAGAGGAAGGGGATGCGTATCGACTTATGTTGGCCGATGATGCGCTGCGAACGGGTGTAGATCGGCTTGCCCTTCTGGTTGAAGATCTCGAGGTGGAGCGTTGCATCGGTGTTGCGATCGGTCAGGAGGTGCACCTCCACCTCGCCCTCGACGCGCTCCTTCGAGACACGCGCAGGGCGGAACAGCACACCCTCCGAGCCGTAGTAGAGGGGCGAGATGGCCATCTCGTCGGTCACGATGAGCTCCACATCGCGGTACAGACCGCCGTAGAGGTTCTGATCGGTCGATACGGGCAGCACATCCGAGCGGAAGGTGTTGCTCACAACCACCTGCAGCGTATTGTCCATGCCGAAGCGGATGCGATCCGTCAGCTCGAAGACAAAGGCGGCACTGCCTCCCTTGTGCTCGCCGATGTGGGCACCGTTGAGGAAGAGATCGGCCACGCTCTGCGCACCGTAGAATTTGATGAAGATGCGCTTCGACGACCACTCCTCGGGGATGTAAACCTCGCGCAGGTAGTTACCCGTCGTTTCGCGGAAATCCTGCCCGGCCAGAGGGTCGGTATTCCACGAGTGGGGCAGGGTCACAATGCGGGCATTGTCGGAGGTGTTCTCCGATTTGAAGAAGAATTCCCAGCTGTCGTTGAGCTGGTATATATCGCGTGCCGAGGCTGTTACACCGACAGCCAGAAGCAGCAGGAATGCAATCAGTCTTTTCATGTTCTTATCTGTTTATAACCTAACCAACGGCAAAGATACGACTTTCGGAATTAAAAATTAAGAATTAAGAATTAAAAATTAGGGGAGAAGGGCGAGAAAGGGAACTAAGGGTAACTAAAGGCGATTAAAGGAAGCTGAAGGATTTTCAACATTTAACTTTCAACTTTCAACTTTTCTCTCTTTAACCCACCTTAGGTGGCTTGACTTTGCTCCGGCTCGGCATCACGCAAGCGTGTGCGCTCGCCCTAATCGCAAAGTTATCTCTTCCCTCTTTCCTCTTTCCTCTTTCCTCTTTGCTCTCTCCTCTTGCCTCTTTCCTCTTTTTTTGTTATT
>JAGAMA010000017.1 GCA_017624955.1 Alistipes sp. | reverse complement strand
GTATCGAAAGCTCTTTATAGATGAATATTTCAAGCTCAAATACAAGTAGAAAATGCGGGCAAATACCCGCATTTATCTACTAATTTTGACCAATAAACAAAAACTGCCCCGATTTTATCTACTATTTTGACCAATAAGCCCAATATCGGCACCCCGCGTGCTACCCTCCAAGAGGCGCTCACGCGACTCGCGGATGCCGTCGCGGAGCTCCCCTTGTAATTCCGACCTTGCCCAAATTACATAAAACAAAAAAAAGGAAGACGAAAGTCTTCCTTTTCTGTACCCCCTCAGGGGCTCGAACCCTGGACCCCAACATTAAGAGTGTCGTGCTCTACCAACTGAGCTAAAGAGGCATTTGCTTTCGGAGTTTTACCTCCTAATTGCGTTGCAAAGATAAGGACAAAAGTTCATCCCTGCAAATATTTTTGCAAAAAAATGCGAAAAAATATTTTGTCAAAATATCAAAATCGAGCGTAAAAACCGCTAATCGGCTCTAAATCTACTCGATACGATCGGTGTTCCACTCGCCCTCTGCCGAGGGGTAAATCACGGGTCTTTCATCGCCCAGGCGCTTCATCGAAAGGAAACTCTCATAAAGGGCGATGCCGTTGGCCGATTCGGTGGCAATCGAGAAGCCGATCACCGAGGGGTGGCGCTTCGTGCTATGGTAGCTGTTCTCGACACGCTCGAGGTAGAAGGGCACCCAGGCGGGATCATTCGAGGGGTTGCCGCCCACCTGGCGCGAAAGGCCTGCCTTGTGGCTGTCGATCGGGGCTTGGGGGATGACATAGAGTCCCAGTGTATCGCACACCGCGTAGAGGTGCGAGGCAACGGCACCCGGGTTGAGGCGGATCGTGTTGGCCGACGAGCGGCGAATCTCGGCCAGCATCTCGGGCGTAGCCGTGGGCGGGCACGGAACGATCTGAAGCGTGCTTTCGTGGCCGTTGATCACTACCTTGCCCCCTCGGTGGCTCACCGTGCGCAGGCCGAGCGGATATTGATGATACTCCGTGTAGCGGCCCTCGCGCTGGGTCTTGAGACGCAGGGTGAAGTGTTGCGGCTTCTCGCGACTCCAAAGCAGCGTATCGGGCACCGTGGCGATAAAGCGTACCGTGTCCTCGCCGCGCATTTGGAGCGTCAGATCGCTCTGGCCGTGGGCTACGCGCTCCCCAGCGGGATTCTCCAGCTCGTAATAGAGGCGCACCGAGCGCGGATTGAGGGCATAACTCTTCACAACGATACCCACCTCGGCCGTGGCCTGCGTGGGGTCTTCGCTGTTGAGGGTCGTCTTAACCAGCACATCGCGTACACCCATCGTCGGCGAGGCTACCACCCACACCTTACCGAGCGGTTCGTTGCCCCTCTTCCAACCCTCGATCGGGGCGAGGTCGGAGGGGCGGTTAAGGATGATTTCCACGCGATTGCGCCCCTCCTTGAGGCGTTTCGTGATATTGAAATCGGCAGGCGAGTTGCCGTCGCGATTTGTGGCCGTAGGACGACCATTGACCCACAACTCGTAATCCGACGGGGCGCTCTCGATGTGGAGGATCACCTGGCGGTTGGTCCATGCAAAGGTCGAGATCAGGTCGGCTGCGAGGCGATTGCCCTCCGCCGTCCACTCCGTAATCGGGGTGCGGTATCGGTGGCTTTCAGCCCCTGCGGCGGCATCGGCAGCCGAGTAGCAAGGGGCAATCACGCCGCGCGGTAATTCGCGGTTTTCGGTCGCACTATAGGGCTGTGCAACGAGCAGGTTGCACGAAAAAAGCAGCAAAAGGGTGGTAAGTATGCGCATAGTTTTGTATCTTTGCTTTCGACAAAGATAGGTATATTTTTCCGAATCACGATGCAAGAGCTTCCAAAACTGAATTTTCCTGCGGCCGATTTACGCCTCAAGGAGGGATCGAAAGGCCCTCAGGTGTGGTGTGAGACGCGTCGTCAGTGGCTGGTGCTGACCCCCGAAGAGTGGGTCAGACGCCATTTGGTGGCGTGGTTGGTGGGCGTGTGCGGTGTTCCTGCGCTCAGCATCGTGGAGGAGTATCCCGTGTCGCTCAACGGGCAGCCGCAACGAGCCGATGTGGTCGTGGTGGGGCGGAATGCCAAGCCGTTGCTGGTGGCCGAGTGCAAGGCTGCAGAGGTGAAAATCGACCAAACGGTCTTGGATCAGGCAGGGCGCTACAATGCGGTGTTGAAGGCGCGTTACATCTTCATTACCAACGGTAGGGAACACTATGCCTATGAAATGACCGAGGCGGGATATCGCCCCTTAAAGCAACTCCCGCCCCTCTTTTAACGCACATCCTCCTCCTCGTTGAGCCACTCGTCATCGAGTTCGGCTTCGACCTCTCGGCGCGCAGCCTCCCACTCCTCCTCGAAGGCTTCATCTTCGTCCATCGGAGGCGTTTGGCGAGGTGTTTTCCCTCCCAAGACAAGAGACACCAAGCAGCATGCAAGCAGCGCCAGAACAAGTTCCATCGTGGGGGGGGGTTAAAGATTCTTATACATCTTGCCGATGTAGCTCTGGAAGGCCTCCTTGTAATTCTCGCCAATGGGGATAAAATCCTTCTCATTGAGGTAGATGCGGCCACGCATGTAGCTGCGTATCGCCTTCAGATTGACGATGTAGGAGCGGTGCACGCGCATAAAGCGATCCGCGGGCAACTCGGCCTCCATGTTTTTGATGCGGTAGAGGGTCGTGATCTTCTGCCCGTTGGTCAGGTGGATGCGGATATACTCGCCCTCGCTCTCGATGAAGATGATCTCGTCGAGGCGGATAAGCGACAGCTTGTAGTCGGCCTTCACGGAGATATACTCCTGCGGGGGCTCGGCCGTCGGCTCGGTAATCGGTTGTGCGGGAGGCGCAATGGGTGCTGCGGGCTCCTCTGCCGCCTTTTCGGCGTGTTGCGCGGTGGCGGACTCGCTGTTGCGCTCGGCCTGCTGCTTCAGCTCGTAGAGGGCGTTGGCGCGCGATGCGGCGCGGCTGAAATCGGCCAACGAGAAGGGCTTCAGCAGGTAATCTACGGCATTGAGGCGGAAGCCCTCGACGGCATATTCAGAGTAGGCCGTGGTGAAGATCACCATCGGCGGATTGCCTGTCAGTGAGCGGACAAACTCCACGCCGTTCAGGTCGGGCATGTTGATATCGAGGAAGATCAGGTCAATCTTCTCGGTCGTTACAATCTGCTGGGCCTCAAGGGCGTTGTTGCAACTCGCCACCAGCTCCAGGTAGGGGAGCTTGGTAATGTAGGAGGTCAATTGGCGCAGGGCCAACGGCTCGTCGTCAATAGCAAGACATCTAAGCATGGAGCGTGGGGATTACGAGTTTGACGGTATAGCGCTCCTCCTCTTGGCAGATGTCGAGCGAGTAGCCATGCGGGCCATAGAGCAGGTCGAGGCGCTTGCGCACATTCTCCAAGCCGATGCCACCCTGTCGGGTGGGGGAGGTCGGCTGAGGATTGCGGCTGTTGCTGATGATCGCCGTCAGCTTCTTGTCGGCATAGAAGAGCGAGATATGGATATACGAGGGGTGGTTGTAGCTCACCCCGTGTTTGAAGGCGTTCTCCACGAAGACGATCAGCAGCAGGGGCGGAATGGCCACCTTCTCGGGCAGTGTCTGCGGAGCGTCGATCGTAATCTGCACATGGTCCGTGTAGCGGATGCGCATCAGCTCGATGTAGTTACGCAAAAATTGCAGGTCGGCCGAGAGCGAAATCATCTCACGCTCCGAATCGTAGAGCACATAGCGCATCATCTTCGAGAGGTCGATGACGGCCGATTTGGCAGCCTCGGTGTCGATGTCGATCAGCGCATGGATGTTGTTGAGCGTGTTCATGAAGAAGTGGGGGTTGATCTGGTATTTGAGCGAGGTCATCTCGGCACGGAGGTTCTCCTCCTTGAGGCGCAACATCTGCTGCTCGTCGAGCAGCGACTGATAGAGGAGCTTGATACCGCCGTTCGTACCATTCATGAAGAGGGCGAAGAGGATGTTCCAGTAGACCTCGTGGTTCGTGAACGAGCCATAGAGCGATACATGGCCGATGTTCATCTGGTAAAAGTCGATGATCACAAAGACGATTGTCACGAAGATTACATTGCTGAGCAGGTAGAGCGCATAACGCTTCTTCAGCAGGTAGCGCGGCGCAATCAGGTGGTTGTGAATGAGGAAAATCACCACATAGGGGATGATCTGTCGCCAGACGATCCACGCCTCGTCCAAATTGACATGCAACTCCGACAACATCTGCGAGTTGAGTACCGGCACCAGGATAATAGCCGACCAAACCAGCAGGTAGAGCAGATTTTCGCCCAGGGCGTGTTTCTTTCCGATCTTCATGACGAGCGTGTTGCGTTGTTTACATTACAAAGGTAAAAAAAAATCGACACAAAAAAAAGCCACCGATTTTCGATGGCTTTTGAACGCTTTGCGTACGCGTTATTTGCTGAGCAGCGTCGTATCGTAGAGATAACGCTTGATCGAACGCTTCGGGGTCTTCTCGAACTCCTTCGGGTAGAGCACCACCTCGGCCAGACGCTGGTAGGCGGCCAGCTGCTTGTTCAGCTCCTTCATGTTGTTCTGGATGATGCCGTCCAGCTCCTCCTTCTTGACACCCTCCTTCTCGGCCAACTCATAGTCGGGCACCACGAGCGCCTTCAGGCGACCGCCACCCGAATCCAGTACGAGCGACTCGAGTACCATATACATATTGTTGAGCTGATCCTCGATCTCCTCGGGGTAGATGTTCTGGCCGTTCGACGAAAGAATCATCGTCTTCGAGCGACCGCGGATGTAGAGCGTACCGTCGGGGTCCATCGTACCCATGTCGCCCGTGTGCAGCCAGCCATCCTTCTCGAGCACCTTCTTCGTGGCATCGGGGTTCTTGTAGTAACCCTTCATGACGTGACCGCCACGGATCAGAATCTCGCCGGCCACCTTCTCCGGATCGTCCGAGTCGATCTTACACTCCAGACGGGCCGAGATATAGCGACCGCACGAGCCCGACTTGTAGAGCGGGGCGGGGGTGAAGCTGATCAGCGGACCGCACTCGGTCATGCCGTAGCCCACCGTGAGCGGGAAGTTGATCTTGCGCAGGAAGGCCTCGGTCTCCTGGTTCATCGGAGCACCGCCCACGATGAAGATGTTGCACTGACCACCAAAGGTATCCATGAGCTTCTTGCGAATCACCGAGTAGATGGCCGTATTGAGCAGAGGTACCTTCATGGCAATCGACATGGGGCCCTGCTCGAGCATCGGCAGAATCTGCTTGCGGTAGATCTTATCCAGGATCAGGGGCACGGCCAGAATCACATGCGGACGTACATTGCTCAGCGCCTCGATCAAAATCTTCGGTGAGGGCATCTTGCCGAGCAGCGTGACATGCAGACCGCGTGCCATGGCGGCCAGGAAGTCGAAGGCGCATCCGAAGGCGTGGGCCAAAGGCAGGAACGAGAGAATGCGGAAACCCTTCTGGAAGTAATATTCGCCATTGTCGGGGTTGATTGCCTCGAAGGCCATCAAGACATTACCGGTGATGTTCTCGCAAGTGAGCATCACGCCCTTCGAATAGCCGGTCGTACCCGACGTATAGTTCAGGAGCATCAGCTGATCGTCATCCACCTCGACATATTTGATATCCTCGACATTGAAGCCGCGCGGATAGGCCTTGCGATAGGCCTTCTTGATATCCTGCTGGAAGTTGGTCAATTTCTCGCCCTTACGCTCGTAGATCGTGTGGAAATCGGTCAGCGAGAATACGGCTTCGATCTTCTCGATCTGGTCGGGCTCGATGTTGTCCCAATAGTTGTCGCCGAGGAACAGCAGACGGCTCTCCGAGTGGTTGATGATATGGATGATATCCGTCGGGGCGAAGTCCTGCAGGATGGGGACGATTACCGAACCATAGGTAACCGTGGCAAGCCAGGTGATGCACCAACGCGGGTTGTTACGGCCGATGAGCGCGATCTTGTCGCCCTGCTTGATGCCGGCCTCCTTGAACAACAGGTGGAGCTTGGCAATCTCCTTGGCTAATTCATAGTACGAGAAGTTTTCGCCCTTGAAATAGTCGGTCAGCGCCGACATCTCGCGGTGTTCGCGGAAACTGTTCTCGAAAATTTTAATTACATTCTCTTGCATCGGGATATGTAGATTTAATGTGATTATTCCTCTTTGTTATCCTCGCGGAACTCCTCGACGAGCTCCTCGACTGCCTCCTCAAAGGTCTCATTTTCACGCGCTTTGCGCTCCTGCTCCTCGATGCGCACCTTGCGAGGCTTCCAGATGTAGATCTTTGATTCGGTGCCCTCTTTCAGGCGCTTGATGTTTTTGCGGTGGGTGTAGATCAGCAGCACGGCAACCACCAGCGAGAAGACGATAAACGGGGGCAGATGACCCACCTTGGGCGAGGTGAGCGTAAAGATCGGATAGCACACACCGGCAATCATCGAGGCGAGCGACACATAGTGCGAGATCATCAGCACGATGAGCCATACGCCGGCGCAGAGCAGCACGAGCGGAGCGTTCACGGCAACCACACCACCCACGAGCGTAGCTACGCCCTTACCGCCGCGGAAGCCCGCGAAGATGGGGAAGATGTGGCCCAGCACGGCGCAGAAGAGTGCCGCGAAGCGCAAAATGTAGAACCAATTTTCGTTCGGAGCATTGGCAAAAACCTCGTCATACTTCACCAGGTCGATGATCGTAACGGCCACAAAGCCCTTCAAAAAGTCGAGCGCAAAGACCGGAATGGCAGCACGGCGACCCAAGACGCGGAGCATGTTGGTCGTGCCGGCGTTTTTCGATCCGTGCTCACGGATATCGATGCCGTAGTAGCGTTTGCCGATCCATACGGCACTTGGAATAGAGCCCAATAAATAGGCGATTACGAGGAGCGTAGTGACGATATAGTAGGTTAAAATCATGGCTTTTTGATATACATTTTGCGACAAAGATACAAAATAAATGGGAATTTGGGCACTAAAAGGGCATTATTTGCACCTCGTGTAAAAAATAACCCCCTCCCGACTCCATATTTCGGGGAAAAATCGTATCTTTGTCAATTATATATAATATAAGTACACAACTCATTTGTTACTATAACGCACGATGAAGAACTTTATTTTTTCGACTAAAACGTGGTCCGCGATTCGCTCGTGGCTGATGATCTTCCTGGGTTGCAGCATCATGGGTACGGCCTTTGTACTCTTTATCAATCCCTATAACTTTGTGCCCGGTGGCGTGTATGGTATGGCCATCGTCTTGCACAACATCTTCCCCTCGGTCCAGGTGGGTACGTTCGGCTACATGTTCGATATCCCGCTCATGATTACGGCCGTCATCATCTTCGGCGGTAAGTTCGGTGCCCGCACCATCGCTGCCGCGGCCTATACGCCGGGTTTCATGAACCTGCTCACGACCCTTGTCTATCCGAACGAGGCGGCCATCGAATCGCTCGATCCGGCGCTCTTGCTCGGTGGTAACCTGAACCTCTCGAACGATTTGTTGGTGGCAGGGCTTTTGGGCTCGATCCTGATCGGTATCGGCATGGGTATCGTGGTGCGCCAGCAGGCCACAACGGGCGGCACGGATATCGTGGCGATGCTCTTGAACAAGTATTGCGGCATCAAATTCTCGAACGGCGTCCTTTATGCCGACGGCTTTGTCGTGTTGGCTGGTCTGTTGGTGATCGGCTTCGGCCTCTTTGTCGGTGCGCCCGACCCTTCGGGTTGGTTGCTGACGATCTATTCGCTGCTGATTATCTACGCCTCGTCGCGCGTGTTGGCCTATATGCTCGATGGTGCTTCGTATGATAAGCTGCTGTTTATCATCTCGGACCACCACGAGGAGTTGAAACGCTTCATCCTGGAGGATTTGGAGCGTAGTGCCACCTACATCCGCGCCCGCGGTATGTACACCGATGCCGAGCGTGATATGATTTTTTTGGTCATCAGTCGTAAAGAGGTACGCCAGGTGCAGCAGAAAATCAAAAAGCTCGACCCCCGCGCCTTTGTGGTGGTGACCGATGCCTATGATACCTACGGCGAGGGATTTAAGGCTTTTCCCGAGGATGATGCGCTGCAAGCAGAGTAGAGAATGTAGAATTAAGAATTAAGAATTAAAAATTAAGAATTGATTTTGAACGCATATAATCAATTAAGACCGCTCATCGGCGAGGGTCGCAAACTCTTTATCGAGACCTACGGCTGTCAGATGAATGTGGGCGATACGGAGCTGATCATCTCGATCCTTCAGGAGCACGGCTACCGCTATACCGAGGAGCAGGCCGAGGCAGATGTCATCCTGATCAACACCTGTTCGATCCGCGACAATGCCGAGCAGCGCATTTGGGGTCGCCTGTCCGAGATGCGTCGTCTCAAGAAACGGAAGCCGAGCCTCGTGGTGGGTATCGTGGGCTGCATGGCCGAGCGCCTGAACGAGGAGCTGCTCAGACCCGAAACGGGGGTGGATGTCGTGGCGGGCCCCGATGCTTACCGCGACCTGCCGAACCTGCTGCGGGGTGCCGAGGCGGGCCAAAAGGGGGCCAATGTCCTCCTCTCGACCGAGGAGACCTACGCCGAGATTGCCCCCGTGCGCATCGACAAGAACGGTGTGAGCGCCTTTATCGCCATCATGCGCGGTTGTAACAACTTCTGCTCCTACTGCGTGGTGCCCTATACGCGTGGTCGTGAGCGTAGCCGCGATGCCGAGACGATTGTGGCCGAAGCGCGTACGCTCTTCGAGAACGGTTACCGCGAGGTAACGCTCCTGGGGCAAAACGTGAACTCCTATTGCTGGGGCGAGGTCGATTTCCCGGAGCTGATGCGCCGTGTGGCGGAGCTCTCGCCGCTCTTGCGTGTCCGCTTTGCTACTTCGCACCCGAAGGATATGAGCGATCGCCTCTTGGAGGTGATGGCCGCCTATCCCAATATCTGCCGTGCGATCCACCTGCCTGCCCAGTCGGGTTCGACGGCGATGCTCGAGCGCATGAACCGCAAATATACCCGCGCGTGGTACCTGGATCGCATCGCAGCGATTCGTCGCTATATGCCCGACTGCGCCATTACGACCGACCTGATTGCCGGCTTTGCGGGCGAGACGGAGGAGGAGCATCAAGAGACCCTGTCGCTTATGCGCGAGGTGGGCTACGACTTTGCCTATATGTTCAAATACTCGGAGCGCCCGGGCACCTTTGCCCAGCGTAACCTGGGGGACGATGTGCCCGATGAGGTGAAGTCGCGCCGCCTGCAGGAGATCATCGCCCTGCAAAACGAGCTGGGGCTGGAGAGCTACCGCCGCGATGTGGGCAAGGAGTTCGAGGTCTTGGTCGAGGGCGAGTCGCGCCGCAATGCGGAGCAGCTCTTCGGCCGCACCTCGCAAAACAAGGTCGTGGTCTTTGACCGTGGCGACCACAAGGCGGGCGACTATGTCCGTGTGCGTGTGACGGGATGCACCTCGGCAACCCTCTTTGGCGAGGAGCTGAAGTAAACAAGAAACCGAACCTATGCGATTTGACGAATTAGATTTAGAAGACGAGATCCTGGACGGCCTGTGGGACATGAACTTTGAGGAGATGACCCCCGTGCAGGAGCATACGATTCCCGTGATTCTGGAGGGGCACGACCTGATCGGTTGCGCCCAGACGGGTACGGGTAAGACGGCAGCCTACACGCTGCCCCTGTTGAACCGCCTTTTGTTGGAGGGTAATCCCGACAATGTGGTCAAGGCGCTCATCATTGTCCCCACACGCGAGTTGGCGCAGCAGATCGACCAGCAATTTCAGGGCTTTTCCTACTACCTCCCCGTCTCGACGACGGTCGTCTATGGTGGTGGCGACGGCAAGGGCTGGGATGTGCAGAAGCGCGGTATGCGGATGGGCTCGGATGTGGTGATTGCTACACCGGGCCGCATGATCTCCCACCTGCAAAACAGCGGTATCGACCTCTCGCATGTCAGCTACCTGATCCTCGACGAGGCCGACCGCATGCTCGATATGGGCTTTGCGGAGGATATCCTGAAGATCATCTCCTACACCCCGAAGGAGCGCCAGACACTGCTCTTCTCGGCTACTCTGCCTCCGAAGATTCGTGACCTGGCGAAGACCATCCTGCGCGACCCCGTGGAGGTCAATATCGCCATCTCGAAACCCAACGAGGCGATCGACCAGTCGGCCTATGTCTGCTACGAGAGTCAGAAATTGAAGCTCGTGCAGGAGCTCTTCAAAGAGCCGACCGACTCGAAGGCGCTCATCTTCTCCTCCTCGAAGCAGAAGGTCAAGGAGCTGGCCCATACACTCAAGAGGATGCACCTCGATGTGGCTCCGATGCACTCCGACCTGGATCAGCCGAAGCGCGAGGAGGTGATGCTCAACTACAAGAACGGCAAGGTGAAGATTCTGGTGGCTACGGACATCGTGGCGCGCGGTATCGACATCGAGGATATTGCCCTGGTCATCAACTACGATGTGCCGCACGATCCGGAGGATTACATCCACCGCATCGGTCGCACGGCGCGTGCCGCCGCTACGGGTGCTGCAATTACCTTTGTCAATGAGGAGGAGCAGTCGAAATTCTACCTCATCGAGAAGTTTATCGAGCGCGAAGTGAGAAAACGCGAACTTCCCGAGAGGATGGAGGGTCCTGCTTACAAGCCTTCGGATGGCCGTAAGGGTGGCGGTCGCGGTCGCAAAGGACGCGGCTCGAAGTCGCGCTCGGGTAAGGGCCGTGGCGGAAGAGGTAAGGAGACGGTAAACGCCTCTGCCGAGACCGCAGTGGCCGAAGCTCCGCAAACGGATAACAACCACAGCGAGGGTCGTGGCGAGGGCAACCGCGGCACGCGCGACAGAAAGCGCCGTCGCCGTGGAGGTCGCAATCACCGCAAGCCGAATACAAACCAATCAACGCAAAGCGATGCTACGAAAGAGGCTTAATCTGTTGTTGGTCCTGCTGGTGGCCGTGGCGATGCAGAGCTGCATTGCCTACCGCTTTGTGGGGCATGGTGCAGAGGGTATTGATGACTTCAAGACCTTCCCCACCGATACGATTCACGCCCCCGAAAAGGCCTTTGAGTTTGCCGTGGCCGAAAGTTCGGTGCTCGACACCCTGCGCCTCAAGGTGGCGCGTATTGAGGAGCCCCTTACGCTGCGCCAAATGATCGATACGCTCGATACGAAGCGCCCCTCGGCAGGTATTGTCGTGATGCGCAACGATACGATCCTCTTTGAGCACTACCGCGGCATGGTAGCCCCCGACCGACATACGACCATCTTTTCGGTCACGAAGTCGGTAACCTCGCTCCTGGTCGGCATAGCGATCGACAAGGGGTATATCCGCTCGGTGGATGACCCCGTCATGGAGTACCTGCCCGAGCTGAAGAAGGGAGCCGAGGAGTTCGAGCGTCTGACCATCGGCAACCTGCTCGATATGCGCACAGGACTGGATTTCAACGAGAACTACGCGGCAAATCCCTTGAGCGGTATGGCGGTGTTGCACTACGGGCGCGATATCCAACGCCAGATTCGCCGCCTGAAGTTTAAGCAGGAGCCCGACACGGAGTTTGAGTATAACTCGATGTCCACGGCCATCGTGGGTGCGGTGTTGGAGCGTGCAACCGGTCGCCGCTATGCCGATCTGCTGGAGGAGTGGGTGTGGAAACCCCTCGGCATGGAGCGTTATGCGCTGATGAACCTCGACGACAAAGAGCACCGCTTCGCCAAGGCTTACGGCGGCCTTTCGTCGAACCCGCGCGATATGGCCCGTTTCGGTCGCCTCTATCTCCATGGTGGCGAGTGGCAGGGCAAGCGCATCGTGAGCAAGGAGTGGGTCGATCGCTCCTTCTCGAAGGAGCGCGCCTCGGCCAACGGCTGGTACACGAACTCGTGGCGTACGGTGCCCGGGCGTATTAATTATGACGGTCGTCATGAATTCCGCACCGAGGAGCTGGCAGATGTGATGCTGGCAGCTCATCAGAGAGAGGGTTATCCGATCGACAAGATGCGTGCCACGCAGGGCGAAAACGGCCTTTGGACTTTGAGGATCCCCACGGAGTGCTTCTTTGCCTATGGCCTGCATGGTCAGGTGGTCTTTGTCGATCCCGTGAAGCGGGTTGTTGCCGTCTATTTGGGCAACGATCGCCTGGATTATTTCCCGACACTTTTTTACCGCATGTCGCGATATTTATAGAAAAACACTATCTTTACGAAACATAAACAGAAAAACAGCATGAAAAAGTTTGGTGCTTTCTTGGGCCTCGTCGTTGTTGTGGGCCTCTTGGTATTCTTCTATTTCCGCTTCTACTTCGTCTTTGGCGAGGGCGTGAAGAGTGGCGAATTGAACTATGTGGTCCGCAAGGGCTTGGTTTTCAAGACCTACGAGGGTAAGCTGATTCAGGCAGGTATCCGTTCGCAGGCCGCCGGTTCGATCCAGAGCTACGAGTTCGAGTTCTCGGTCGAGAACGCCGAGCTGGCCGAGAAGTTGATGTTGCAGGGTGGCAAGACCATCGAGCTGCACTACAAGGAGTACTTTGGTCGTCTGCCGTGGCGCGGCTTCACGAAGTTTATCGTCGATAGCATCATCACGGTCGAGCCTACCTTCCAACTGAAAGAGGAGGCACAACGCGTACCCGTCGAGGAGCTTCCGCAAGAGACGCTTTAATTCACTTTTTTAACCAAGTTACGAAGATGAAAACATTGCTTTTTGCTGCTGCAGCCCTGATGCTGACGGCCTGCTGCCAAAACCAAGCGCCGAAGGAGGAGCCTTTGGCATCGACCCCCGTGGTACATGGTGAGGTCATTACGCTCCCCGCCCCCGATCTATCGCGCGGTCTGAATATCTCCGAGGCACTGCAGAACCGCCGTTCGTGGCGCGAGTACTCGGCCGAGAAACTTTCGATGGAGGAGCTTTCGGGCGTGCTGTGGGCTGCCGCGGGCATCAACCGTCCCGAAAATGACCACCTGACCGCCCCCTCGGCATTGGCACTCTATCCCCTAACGGTCTATGCCTTCTTCGAGGAGGGTATCTACCGCTATGAGGCCAAGGAGCACCGCCTGGTGCGCATGAAGGAGGGTAACTTCATGGCCAAGTCGGGCGCACAGCCCTTTGTCGAGACGGCTGCCCTGAATCTGGTCTATGTAGCCGATATGACGGTCTACGAGGGTCGCAAGATGCCCGTTGAGAAGGTGAAGTACCTCTGCGGTCAGGATGCGGCAGGCTATGCCGAGAATGTAAACCTCTATACGGCCGGTACGGGCCTCAAGGCCATCACGCGCGGTAGTGCCGCATCGGATATCCTTCAGGTGATCGGCCTGGAGGGCGAGCAATACTTCTTTGCCCTGGCTCAATCGGTTGGTAAATAATGAACTACAGAACCAAACTATGCTGAATCCGCAAGAGAGAGCGAGCATTATCGCATTGATTAACCGCGAGGTGATTCCCGCCATCGGCTGTACCGAGCCGATAGCCGTAGCTCTTTGTACGGCGCGTGCCGCCGAGTTGCTCACGGAGCGCCCCGAGGAGATCGAGGTGCTGCTCAGCGCCAATATCCTCAAAAACGCCATGGGTGTCGGTATCCCGGGTACGGGCATGATCGGCCTGCCGATTGCCGTTGCGCTGGGTGCCCTGATCGGTAAGTCGGCCTACCAGCTCGAGGTGTTGCGCGATGTGACTCCAGAGGCGGTGGAGGAGGGTCGTCGTTTTATCGACGAGAAGCGCATCAAGATTGCCCTGAAGGAGGGCATCGAGGAGAAACTCTACGCCGAGGTGCGTGTGCACGCTGCGGGCAAGCGTGCCACGGCGATCATTGCAGGCGGCCACACCAACTTCGTCTACGAGGAGCAGCAAGGTGAGGTGCTGCTGGACAATCGCACCACGACGGCACAAGCCGACGAGGGGGATGAGGTAGAGCTTTCGCTCGCCCGCGTATGGGAGTTTGCCATGGAGTCGCCCGTGGAGGAGTTGCGCTTTATCCTGGAGACGAAGCGCCTGAATAAGGCGGCTGCCGAAATCTCGTTCGAGGGCAATTACGGCCACGCCATCGGTCGCACGATGCGTGCCGCCCGCGAGCAGAAGATCATGGGCGACAGCATCTTCACGCGCCTGCTCTCCTACACCTCGGCCGCTTGCGATGCCCGCATGGCGGGTGCCAAGATTCCCGTGATGAGCAACTCGGGCAGTGGTAATCAGGGTATTGCCGCCACGCTGCCCGTGGTGGTCTATGCCGAGGAGATTGGGGCTACCGAGGAGCAGACGATCCGCGCCCTGGCTTTGAGCCACCTCACGGTCATCTACATCAAGCAATCGCTGGGTCGCCTTTCGGCGCTTTGCGGTTGCGTGGTGGCCGCTACGGGTTCGAGCTGCGGTATCACCTATCTCATGGGTGGTGGTTACGCCGAGGTTGTTTCGGCCGTGAAGAACATGATCGCCAACCTGACGGGTATGATCTGCGATGGTGCCAAGCCGAGTTGTGCCATGAAGCTCATGAGCGGTGTTTCGACCGCCGTGATGTCGGCCCTGATGGCTATGGACGGCCGTTGTGTCACCTCCGTGGAGGGTATCATCGACGACGATGTCGATTGCTCGATCCGTAACCTCACGCGCATCGGCCGCGATGCGATGAACGAAACGGATCGGATTGTGCTCGATATTATGACCCACAAATCGTAAAAACTGCGATAGTAAGGCATTTTCTGCATTACGCTTGTGAGTTCAGTTTCTCAATCAATCCCTGTGGCCTAAAACTGCGGGGATTTATACTAATCATTAAGCAAGAATTATTCGCAATCGCTATGAACAAGAAGATGATTCAGTCTCCCGTATGGGGTTGGATGATGGTGCTGTGCGCTGTGGTGGGATGTGCGCTTGGTGGCTGCTCCACGCAACCGACGCAAGAGGTGCTGACAACAGTCGGCAACCCCTTCCTGCCGCTTTGGGAGCATATTCCCGATGGTGAGCCGCACATTTTTGAGGATCCCGATGAGCCAGGCAAATACCGCGTCTATCTCTATGGGTCGCACGATAGTCGCAAGACCGAATATTGCGGTCGTGGGCTGGTGGTGTGGTCGGCCTCGGTGGATGATCTCAATACGTGGCGCTACGATGGGGAAATTCTGCGCGTCGATCGGGATGCGAGGGGCGAACTGCTCCGTGCCGACAGTCTGGCCGATGTGCTCTATGCCCCCGATGTGACGATGGTGGAGGAGGCGGATGGGAGCAAGAGCTACTACCTCTACCCCAACGATCAGGAGCATGGTCGTCAGAGTCTGATCGCCAAATCGAATCGTCCCGACGGCCCCTTTGAGGTCTGCAATTGGAGTGCAGATGTGCCTAACCGCACGGAGGGTGTGTTGGGCTTCGATCCCGCGGTGTTGGTGGATGATGACGGACGTGTCTATGGCTATTGGGGATTCAAACGCTCGTTTGCTGCCGAGCTGGATCCCGCAACAATGGCTACCGTCAAGCCCGGCACCGAGATTGTCGAGGATTTGATTCCGACCCGCCAAAGTGACTCCGTGTTCCGTTTCTATGAGGCCTCCTCGATCCGCAAGGTGAAGGATAAGTATATCTTGGTCTATAGCCGTTGGACCGAGGAGGGGGAGTTTGGCCTGCCCGTGAGCAACTATACGTTGGCCTATGCTTATAGCGACCATCCGCTCGGCCCCTACACCTATGGCGGCACGATTATCGATGCTCGCGGTCGTGAGATCGACGAGGCGGGCAATCCTATCGCCTCGGCTACGGTCACGGGCAACACCCACGGCGGTATTTGCGAGATCAAGGGGCAATGGTATGTCTTCTATCATCGTCAGTCGGGTATCAGCGAGTTTGCGCGCCAGGCGATGGTGGCCCCGATTGAACTTTCGGTGGAGGAGGGCCCGGGCGGCAAGGTCTATATTTCGGAGGGCGAGTACACCTCGGAGGGCTTTGCTCGGGAGGGGCTTGACCCCACGGAGCGCCACTCGGCAGGCCTGGCCTGCTGGCACACGGGCCCGCGTGTAGCGATTCACGGCTGGCCCGAAAAGCAGTTCTTCGGCTCCTATGTAGCCCCCGCCTACGGCACGGAGGATCGCTTCGAAGCCCCCTATGCACTGCGCAACAACACCAACGCGGTGGTTTATAATACGAATGGTTCGATTGTGGGTTATAAGTACTTCAACCTCTCCAAAACGCGCGGAATGCGCGGGCTGAAGTTGCATCTAAACATGATTCCTGCCGGCATCGAGGGTACGGTAATCGTCATGGCGGATCGCCCCTGGAAGTCGCAGGGCGGTATTGAGTTGGGACGTATCGAGCTGACAAGTGACATGCCACAAACGGCCACGGAGTTCTCGGTCGAAGTACCGCAGGTGGCCGAGATGGAGGGTAAACACGCCCTCTACCTGCTCTTCTCGTCACCCGTAAAAGAGCAGTCGATCTGCACGTTGCTGGATTTTGTGTTTGGCAAGTAAATGTGTTGACGGCTAATCAAACAGCACCCCGTCGCCGTTGTGGTCGAGTGTCTGGGCCAGCTTGTCGATATTGAGCGAGCGGGCCGAGGCATCGACAATCTCCTTATAGACACCTCCCTCGCGGTAGAGCGCATCGGGGTCGCCCGACTGCTCCACGCGCCCCTCCTTCATGGCGTAGATCACATCGCTGTCGACGATCTGCGAGATGCTGTGCGAGATGATGATGACGGTGCGGTTGCGCTTGATGGCATCGATGCTTGCCTTGATCTGCTCCGTGGCTACGGCATCGAGCGAGGCGGTCGGCTCATCGAGGAAGATGATCGGCGGATTTTTCAGGAACATGCGCGCAATGGCGATGCGTTGCTGCTGACCGCCCGAGAGGAGTTGCGCATTCGAATCGAAGCCCTGGGGCAGGCTCATGATCTGGTCGTAGATGTAGGCTTTGCGGGCCGCCTCCTCGACCTCCTCGCGCGTGGCGTTCGGACGGCCGTAGCGGATGTTCTCCTCGATTGAACCGTCGAAGATGTGGTTCTTCTGCAACACCATGCCGACCTGCTCACGCAGGAAGGCCGTGTCGTACTCCTTGAGCTCCACGCCGTCGAGCGTGATCGAGCCGCAATCGGGGTCGTAGAATTTGACCAAAAGATTCAGCACGGTCGATTTTCCCGCACCCGAAAGGCCGACCAGCGCGGTAATCTTGCCGCTTTCGATCTTCATGTCGATTCCGTGCAGCGCCTTCGTGCCGTTGGGGTAGGTGAAATCGACCCCCTTCAGCTCAAACGTCCCCTCGATCTTGGCAGGGCGATGCTCGCCCGTCTTTTCACGCTCCCCATCCGCCTCCAGGATATCGAAGAAGCCCTCGGCATAGATCAGCGCATCGTTCATCTGGTCGAAGATGCGTTGAAGCTGCGTGATGGGGGCGGTGACGTTGGCAAAGAGCATGACATGGTACATGATCTTTCCGATCGTCATCCCCGGGTAGTCGATCAGCACGAGGTAGGCCGTCAGGATGATGATCAGCACCGTGCCCGTCTGGCGTACGAAGCTCTTCAACCCGTCGAAGTAGAACGAGGTGCGGCGCACCTGCATCTGGTTGTTCGAGAAGTTGCTCTGCAGCTCCCACTGCTTGTCGCTCTCGATCTGTTCGCGGTTGAAGGATTTGATGACGTTGATGCTCTCGATGATGTTCATCACGCCGTGGCTCTTCTGCTCGCGCAGCGAACGCATGTTGCGTCGCCACCCCTGCAGACGGCGCGCCTGGCGGATCGTGATCCAGATGTAGATCGGCACGATGAAGAGGGCCGTCAGTCCCACATAGAGGTTGGCGGCAAACATCAGCACCAGGGCCAAAACGGCGCTCGTGAAGAGGGGCAGGAGGTCGATGAAGAAGTTCTGCACCGTGGACGAGAGGCTGCTCACGCCCTGATCGATGCGTGTCTGGAGCTTACCCGTCTCGTTGCCCGCGGCCGTGAAGAAGGCCATGCGGTAGCCGAGCATGTGGTCGATGACGGCCTGCGAGAGATCTTTCGATACGTTGATGCGCATCTTCTCGCCGAAGTAGTGCTGTGCAAAGGTGATGCCTGCCGACAAGAGCTCCTTGCCCAGCAGAACGATCGAAATCACGGTCAGGATATGTGCGGCGGCACTCCACACCACATCGCCCTCGATGATGAGCGCATTGATGGCATCGACCGTGCGGTCGAGCACCACGGCATTGATCTGGGCGATGAACGACCCGATGAGGGTTAGGATCAGTGTCAGGATAACCAGCGTGCGGTAGGGGCGCACATAGGGGCTGATCTTTTTGAAAAGTGTAATCAGATTCATCGTTGCGGGTTAGAAAAGCTCGTCGGCTTTGCGCTCGGGGGTGAAGCCGAGGTGGCGGTAGGCCAGCTCGGTCACCTCACGGCCGCGCGGGGTGCGCTTCAGGAAGCCCTCCTTGATGAGGAACGGCTCGTACACCTCTTCGATCGTGCCCGAATCCTCGCCCACGGCCGTAGCGATCGTATTCAACCCCACGGGACCACCCTTGAACTTCTGGATGATCGTCTGCAGAATCTTGTTGTCCATCTGATCCAAACCGCGCGCGTCGATGTTGAGTGCCGAGAGGGCAAACTTCGTAATCTTCAGCTCGATGCGACCCTCACCCTTGACCATCGCAAAGTCCCTCACGCGGCGTAGCAGGGCGTTGGCAATACGCGGTGTGCCGCGCGAACGCATGGCAATTTCGAGCGCACCTTCGTCGTCGATCTCGATGTCGAGGATGCGGGCCGAGCGCTTCACGATACCGGCCAGGACGGGCGTGTCGTAGTACTCCAGGTGGCAGTTGATGCCGAAGCGGGCACGGAGCGGTGAGGTCAAAAGGCCGCTGCGCGTCGTGGCACCGATGAGCGTAAAGGGGGCCAGCTCGATCTGAATCGAACGAGCCGAGGGGCCTTTATCCAGCACGATGTCGATCTTGTAATCCTCCATGGCCGAGTAGAGATACTCCTCGACGATGGGCGAGAGACGGTGAATCTCGTCGATGAAGAGCACATCGCCCGGGTTGAGGTTGGTCAGCAGACCGGCCAGGTCGCCCGGCTTATCGAGCACGGGGCCCGACGTGAGGCGCAGCTGTGCCCCCATCTCGTTGGCGATGATGTTTGCCAGGGTCGTTTTGCCCAGACCCGGAGGGCCGTGCAGCAGGACGTGGTCGAGCGAGTCGCCACGCATCAGGGCTGCTTTGATGAAGATGCGGAGGTTCTCGACGATCTTCTCCTGGCCGGCAAAGTTGCCAAGCTCTTGCGGGCGGATCTTGTTTTCGAAATCCAGGTCGCTCTCCGTATTGCGAATGATAGACATAATCGGCGGTTTGTTTCTGCGAATTTACAACAAAAAAGCGAGAATGCGAACTTTTGTTTTCTGTTTTCTGTGATTAAAATTTGCAGAATACAATAAATGATACTATATTTGCAACAAATCAGTGCCACAAGTGGGCTGATGACATATTGAGCTAACAGCTTTATTCTGTGTAATCGAAACTTAGACACTTTCAGCACAAACGGAATCAAAGTTGATGGTTCGCGCTTGGCGCGGGCTTATCACTTTATTCTATGTGCGGGCAGTCTAAGGCCTCGATTACGGATAAGGATGATTTGTCCGCGTCTCTTTTTTTGGGGATGCGGGGAGGTATAAATCGAAACAATGAAGCAAAATTATCGATAGAAAAGTTCGAAATATTCTAATAAACTATTGTATAACCCGAATTTCTTATTATCTTTGCATGGTATTGTACCGTGGTGTAGATGGATAGTCTGTGAGGGGTGTTGTGCAACGGTTGTGCAAGCGACAACAAAAAAAGCGCCACCGAGTAACGGCTGCGCCCCAACTGTGTGATCCCGTGGAGATTCGAACTCCAATCGTAAGAACCGGAATCTTAAATTCTATCCATTGAACTACGGGACCGATAGGGCAAAGGTGAGAAAAATTTTTAACTGTTGCAAATAAAATGCACGAAAACAAGAATTGGCAGCGTTTAGAGGCTGTGATCAACTGGGCGAATATGTCCGCCAACTTTTTTGCGCATCACATCGGGTTGTCGCGCGGCGAAAATCTCTATCAGATCAAGCGTGGCAACAACGGTATTTCGCTCAACCTGGCGCAACGCATTGTGGATCACTTTCCGCAGGTGAGCAAGCTCTGGCTGCTCACGGGCGAGGGCGATATGCTCAACGACGAGGCGCGCCGCGGTACGCTCGTCCCCTTCTATCGGGTCGATGTCGAGCGCTCGATTCGTCAGGTCGGCGAGCTGGAGGCGGAGTGCAAGCTCCTGCTGCCCGAGTCTACGGGGTGCGATTTGGCGATGGTCTACATGGGTAATGCCATGGGTCGTCAGCTGCCGCTCGGAGCGATCGTTTTCCTTAAACGTGTCGAGCCCGAGCACCTCATCCCGGGCAAGGAGTATCTTGTGTGCAGCAAACAGTTCGATGCCCTGCGTGTGGTGCGCACGGGGCAGGATGGTCGCCTGCGCCTGGTGGCCGGCGATAAGAAGAATTACGACGACCTGGAGCTGGCGCGCGAGGAGATCGAGGCGCTCTACCTGGTGTGTGCAAAGATGATTTTAAATTAACCAATAAGGATATGTTTTCAGGAATTGTAGAGGCGATGGCCGAGGTGGTGGCCATTCGCGAAGATAGAACCAACAAAGATTTCACGATGCGTTGCCCCTTCACGGGGGAGCTGAAGATCGACCAGAGCGTTGCCCACAACGGCGTTTGCCTGACGGTCGTCTCGATCGAGGGCGACTGCTATGTGGTGACGGCCATGAAGGAGACGCTGGATCGTTCGAACCTGGGGCTGCTGAAGGTGGGCGATGAGGTCAATGTCGAGCGCTCGATGCGCCCCGAGGCCCTCTTGGACGGCCACATCGTGCAGGGGCATGTCGATCAGACGGCCGTATGCACCAAACGCGAGGATGCCGACGGCAGTTGGTACTTTACCTTCGAGTATGAGCCGCAGGGGGGCGGCATGACCACCGTCGAGAAGGGCTCGGTAGCCGTCAATGGCGTGAGCCTCACGGTGTGTGACCCCACGCCCAACTCGTTCCGTGTGGCGATCATCCCCTACACCTACGAACACACGAACTTCCACGCCATCGAGCCCGGAACGGTCGTGAACCTGGAATTTGATATCGTGGGCAAGTACATCGCCCGCCTGATGGAGAACTACCTCCGCAAATAACCGAAAAACGACACGCTATGAAGATCAAAACCAAAGAGTTTGCCTCGGCCCTGATTGCCCTTTTTGCTACGGTGATCGTCGCTGTCGTCCTGATTCAATGCCAAGTGAAGTGGCTGCCTGCGGTGCTGACTGCGCTCTGCACCTTTGCCCTGCTGTTTGTGGTGGCCCTCTTCCTGATTCGTAAGTATGTGGCCTACAAGCTCAAGCCGATCTATTCGATCGTTCTTTCGCGCGATGTTCGCACGCACGAAATCCTCGACGAGTTGCAGGATAAGCGCGTGGAGAACATCGGCGAGGAGCTTACCGCCTGGGCCGACACGAACGACCGCGAGATTACGCGCCTGAAGGAGGCCGAGACCTTCCGTAAGCAGTATCTGGGTAATGTGGCCCATGAGCTGAAGACCCCGATTTTCAACATTCAGGGTTACATCTCGACCCTCCTGGATGGTGGTCTGGAGGATCAGCTGATCAACCGCACCTACCTCGAGCGCGCCGAGAAGAGCATCGTGCGCCTGATCAACATCGTGAGCGACCTGGATACGATCAACAAGCTGGAGAGCAACATGAACAGCCTCTCGCGCGAGACGTTCGATGTGGTAGCTTTGGCGCGTGAGATTGCCGATCAGGTGGAGATGGAGGCCGACAAGCGCAACATCAAGATTGAGGTCAAGGGGGCAGACAACCTCCCGTCGCCCTTCTGGGTATCGGCCAACAAACACTATGTGGGTCAGGTGCTCGTGAATCTGGTCACGAACTCGATTCGCTACGGCAAGGAGGGTGGCAAGACCCGCCTCAAGTTCCGCGATATGTTGGATAAGATCCTGATCGAGGTGGAGGATAACGGCCAGGGCATCGCCAAAGAGGATCAGCCCCGCATCTTCGAGCGCTTCTACCGTGCCGATAAGGGCCGTTCGCGCGAGCAGGGCGGTACGGGTCTCGGTCTGGCTATTGTGAAACATATTGTTGAGGCGCATGGCGAGCGTATCACCGTGCGCAGTGAGCAGGGTGTGGGCTCGACCTTCTCGTTTACGCTCAAGAAGGTACCCGTGCGCGAATTGGATAAGCAGTAAAAGCTATGTTACAGACACTCGCTGTGGTTTGGGATTTTGATCCCGTGATGTTCCGCATCGGCTCGATCGATATTCGTTACTATGGCCTGATGTGGGCCTTGGCGATTCTGATTGCGGCCAAGTTTTTCGATAATTTTGTCAAGCGCGAGGGGCTTCCCGAGTCGGTTTCGGAATCGATCTTCCTCTATGGTACGCTTGGCACGATCATCGGTTCGCGCCTGGGACACTGTCTCTTCTACGATCCGGCCTACTACCTCGCGCAGCCGTGGACGATCCTCACCGAATTTCGCGATGGCGGCATGGCTTCGCATGGTGCGGCCATCGGTATTTTGGTCGGTTTGTGGCTCTTCTCACGGAAGAATAAGCTGCCCTACATCTGGTCGTTGGACCGCATCATTATCGGCGTGGCGATTGGTGGTGCGCTGGTGCGTTTCGGTAACCTCTGCAACTCGGAGATCTTCGGCGAGGCGACGACCTTGCCCTGGGGCTTTGAGTTTGTGCGTTCGTCGAAGTGGCTCAACGAGTATGCCCCTGCTGCGGTGCATCCCACGCAGATCTACGAGGCGCTGTGCTACCTGCTCGACTTTGTGGTGGTGGCCTGGATGTACTACGGACGTGATTTGGCGCGCCGTCGTCCGGGATTGATCTTCGGCGTGGGCCTGATGGGGATCTTCCTCTCGCGTTTCCTGCTGGAGCTGATCAAGACCGAGCAGGAGGCCTTCGAGGTGGGCATGACCCTCAATATGGGGCAGTGGCTCTCGATCCCCTTCATCCTGCTGGCCGGTGGGGTGATCTATTGGTCGCTCAAGCGCCCCGAACAGCCGATTCCCGTGGAGAAAGGGCCGCGCATGACCCCGAAAGTGAAAACTAAAAGACGCTAAAATATGACACCGAACAATCCGATGGTAATGGAGGTGAATCGCCTGGTGGGCGACCTCTTGGCCGGTGGTGAGCGCCTGCTCCTGCCCGGTGTGGGTTCGTTGAAACCCGTTACCCGTCCCGCATACCGCATTTCGAAAAAGGAGGTGATGCCCCCGTTGCGCACGGTGGAGTTCTCGTCCGAGGAGCGCGGCCTCTCGTTGGTGGATCGCATTGCGGTCGCTGCCGCCTGCACGCAGGAGGAGAGCGAGGAGGTCTATCGCCGTTGGCTGGGCCACACGCAGCAGGAGGGTGTGCTGACCATCGAGGGGATCGGTGTGCTCAAGCAGCACCACTTCAAGGTGGACGAGGCGTTCGATAAGCGCCTCAATCCGGCAGGGCGTAAGCCGATGCCCGTGCGCCGTCGTCGTAAGGGGATGGATTGGATGGTGCTGATCGGCATCCTGGCGATTCTTGTGGCGGGCGGTATCGCCTGGTATGGGTATCGACTGATGCAGCAGAAGCCCACGACGAAGGTGCAGCCCGTCGAGAGCAGCTATACGAAACCCGATACGACGAGCGTGGCTCAGCCGAACGATGCGGTGGCTGAGGTGGCAACCCCCACAACCCCCGCACCGAGCGTGCAAAGCAAACCCTCGCAGGAGGTGCAGCGCATGACCTCGGGGGCGAAATATGTCGTGCTGGGTGTCTTCTCCACGGAGGAGAATGCGCGCCGTGCCGTAGCCGAGGCGGCGGTGGGTGCAGATCCGTTGCACTGCTCGATCTACTACTTCGGGCAGAAGTGGATGGTCTCGCCCTTCGTGTCGGAGTCGGCTGCCGATGCCAACGATTTCCGCAAGGCTCACGCCGCTGCCTATCCCGATTTGTGGGTTTATCAAGCCAAATAATGCGTATCGCCACGCTGATAACTCGTCTTATCGACGGCTTCTATTGGCGGCCGTTTCAGGCGCTCATGCCGTTGCAGACCTTTCGCTATGCGGCATGTGGCGGTATGAACATGGTGCTCGATGCCGTGTGGTACTTCGTGATCTATAACTACATCGTGGCCCACCGCTTCTTCGATTTGGGTGTGGTGGTGCTCTCGCCCCACATCGCCTCGATGCTCGTAGTCTTTCCGATTACCTTCTTCAACGGTTTTTGGCTCAATCGGCATGTCGCCTTCAAGCGTTCGCCCTTGTCGGGTGGTACGCAACTTTTCCGCTATGCGCTCTCGATCGTCGGGTCGATCCTTTTGACCTATGTGGGGCTGAAGTTCTTTGTCGAGGTGTGCGGCATTTGGCCCACCCCTTCGAAGGTGCTCACCACCGCCATTACGGTCATCTACAGCTTCCTGGCCGCCAAATATTTCACCTTTCGCGGTGCGGTGGAGGTCTGAGGCCGAAATTACAACTTCGCTACAAAATTGAACCGTAAGTTTGCACCATGAAGATTTTGATTGTGGAGGATGAGCCCTCGCTGCGCGAGTTGATGTGCCGCGAGCTACAACGCGAAAACCATGTGGTGGAGTCGGCCGCTTCGTTCCGCGAGGCCGACGGAAAGCTTGCGGGGTATAGCTACGACCTGATTCTGCTCGATATCATGCTGCCCGATGGGAGCGGCCTGAAATTATTGGAGAAGATCAAGGCCGAGCATCGCCGCGAGCAGGTGATTATCATCTCGGCGCGCGATTCGATCGAAGATAAGGTCGAGGGGTTGGAGCTGGGGGCCGATGATTACCTCCCGAAGCCCTTCCACCTGATGGAGCTCTCGGCCCGTATTCGCAGCGTGGCCCGTCGCAACCGTGGTGGAGAGCGGGGGATTACGTTGGGCAACGTCACCCTCGACCTCGAACAACAGCGCGTGGTGGTGGCAGGTGTGCCGTTGCAGCTGCTCAAGAAGGAGTTCAACATCCTCTCCTATTTTATGCAGCGCCCGAACCATGTGGTGGATAAGACCCTCTTGGCCGAGGCCGTGTGGGGCGACCATGTCGATCAGCTCGACAGCTTCCACTTTGTCTACGGGCAGATCAAAAACCTGCGCCGCAAACTCCAGGAGGCGGATGCCGATATCGAGATCAAGGCGGTCTATGGATTCGGCTATCAGCTCCTTACACCCGAAAAGAACCGCTAAAAATCAAACGCGATGAGACTCCCGATTCGTCTGCTCATTAACCTCTATCTGGTGATGATCCCCGTGCTGGCGCTCTGGGCGGCTCTCTTTTACTTTGCCATGGTCGATGAGATCAACGACGAGGCGGATGACTCGTTGGAGGATTATGCCGAGCTGATCATCATCCGCCATTTGGCCGGGCAGGAGCTCCCTTCGCTCAATAACGGGTCGAATAACAGCTACCGCCTGCGCCCCGTGGACAGCCTCTATGTGGCCGAGCGCCCGCGCCTGCAGTTTCACGACGAAGACGTTTATATCTCCGAGAAGGGGGAGGCCGAGCCGGCGCGTGTCTTGACGATGCTCTTTCGCGATAAGGTGGGTAAATGGTTCGAGTTGCAGGTCTTTACGCCTACCTTCGAGAAGGCCGATTTGAAGGAGACGATCCTCGGTTGGATCATCTTCCTATGTGTGGCTCTACTAGTGGTGGGTATCGGACTTACGATGTTGGTTTTCCGTCGTGCGATGCGCCCCTTCTACGCCCTGTTGCGCTGGATCGACCGCTACCTTCCCGGACAGCAGGTCGAGCCGCTCCCCAACGATACGAATATCACCGAGTTCCGCCGCCTGAACGAGGCGGCCGAGCAGATGGCCCACCGTGCCGAGGCGCTCTACGAATCGCAGAAACAGTTTATTGGTAACGCCTCGCACGAGTTGCAGACCCCGCTGGCGGTGCTGGGTAATCGGTTGGAGTGGATGCTCAATTCGTTGCACCTCGACGAGGAGCAGATGGCCGAGGTGATCCGTATGCTCGATACGCAGCGCCACCTGGTGCGACTAAATCGCAACTTGTTGCTTTTGACCAAGATCGACAACCAGCAATTCCCCGAATGTTCACGCGTGGAGCTGGTGACGATGATTCGCCGCGAGTTGGAGATGCTCTCGGAGATATATGAGGAGCGCGAGATCCGATGCACCTCACAACTGCCCGATCGCTTTGAGGTGGAGATGAACGAATCGTTGGCTTCGATCCTTGTGACCAACCTTTTGCGCAATGCTTATCTGCATAGCGACAGGGGCGCGGAGGTGACGATCTCCTTGTCGGGGCGCACCCTGACCGTTGAAAATGACGGCTCGGCACCGCTCGATGGAAGCCGCATCTTCGAGCGCTTCTATCAGGGCGCCAAGCGCGAAGGTTCGACCGGTCTGGGGCTTGCGTTGGTGCGGGCCGTTGCCGAGCGATACGGGCTGACGGTGCAGTATGATTTTGTCGATTCGAGGCATCGATTCCGAGTGACATGGCCGTCCGGCAGGGTTGCATAGCGTTGAGGGTGTTTGACTGATAGTCGGACACCCTCTTTTTTTATCTTTTTTTCAAAAAAACTCCCTTTTGGCCGAAAATTACAAATTCGCTACAAAATCGCATCCGACCTTTGTCATAGGAAAAGCAAACAACCAATTACACTATAAAACACGAAACCTATGAAAAGCAAGATGTGGATAGCGCTCGGCCTCATGATGGCGAGCATCCTTCCGGCCCAGGCCGATGGCGATCGAATGATCGATTGGGAGCAGCTCCCTGCTCCGGCACGCGAATTTCTCACGACCCACTTTGAGGGCAAGGCCCTCTCGCTGGCCAAGGAGGATCGTGAACTCTTCGAGTTGCGCTATGAGGTGGTACTCGTAGGGGGCGAGAAGATCGAGTTTTCGCGCTCGGGCGTTTGGGAGGAGGTATCCTGCCGCTATGCCTCGATCCCCTCGACGATTGTTCCGTACGAAATTTTGAGCCAGGTGCAGCGCCGTTACCCCGAGGTGGCCATGACCGAGATCAGCCGTGAGCGAAATCGCTACGAGGTGCAACTCGCCAACGGCATGGAGTTGATCTTCGATCGGCAGGGTCGCCTGATCGGGTGGGACGATTAACTGGTTGTGCGCCATATACGATGCCCATATAACAAACAGAATGATTGATAATTAAAAACAACAGAAGTATGAAAAAGATGATGTGGATGCTGGCCTTGGCAACACTGTTTGCGGCCTGCGAGAAGGATGACAACGGCGTGAGCCGTACCCCGCAAGAGGTGCAAAATGCACTTACGCAGCGTTACCCCGATGCCGTGGGGGTAGAGTGGGAGACGCGCGGTGGCTACTATGTAGCCGAGTTTACGATCCCGGGTTCGGCTTCGACGGCCGACAACAGCGCCTGGTTCGACCATACGGGGCTGTGGTACATGACCGAGTACGATATCCCCTTCACGGCACTGCCGGAGGCGGTTCAGCAGGCTTTCCGTGCCGGTGAATATGCCGCCTGGGAGATCGACGATGTGGATCAATTGGAGCGCGAGGGAATGGAGACCCTCTATGTGATTGAGGTGGAGGGCCGTGATGCGGATGGCCGAGAGCAGGATGTGGATTTGTACTACGCGCCGGATGGTGTGCTTGTAAAGACGGTTGTGGATGCCGAGTCCGGCTACGACTATGCCGACTTTATCCCCGAGGCACTTGTGGGTGCCGTGCAGAGCTTTGTCGAGCAGCGCTATCCCCATGCCCGCATCCTTGAAATTGGCGGAGAGCGCGGATTGACCGAGATCGATATCCTCGATGGAACGACCCTCCGCGAACTCTACTTCGAGGCCGACGGAACGTGGGTGCGTACCGAGACCGAGCTGCGACCGGAGGAGCTTCCGCAGGCTGTACGTCAGGCTTTTGCCTCCTCGGAGTATGCCCGCTACGGGATTGAGGATGCCGAGTATATCGAGACTCCCGATAAAAACTATTATCGCCTGGAGACGGAGGTAAACGATCGTGATATCTACCTCGACTTTATGGCCGATGGTACGCCGATAACGATCTGACACTACCGACCGGTGACAAATGGATTGGTGAATTTTTTGTTGAGTTGGTTAGTGGAGGTTTCCCGAGGGCCGCAAGGCTTTCGGGAAACTTTTTTTTACTGCTTCAGCAGCTCTTCGCGCAGTTGCTGGAGTTCGTACATGCGGTCGCGGAAGCGGGCGGCGGCGGTGAAATCCAGCGACTTGGCGGCACGCTCCATATCTTCGCGGGCTCGGCGGATCAGCTCCTCCAGCTCGGTGGCGGAGGGCTTTGCCGAGGCGGTGTAGCTCCCCTCGATGTCGGCAGCCAGCGCATAGTGATCCTCCGTGAGGCGGTGTGCCGTGAGATCGACCCCCTCGGTGGAGCGGGTGGCAAGCAGGGTGCTCTGCCCCGAGCCGCTGCGCTTGGCCTGGGTGGGCATCTGCTCGTGGGCGATGTTGAAGGCGATCTGCTTCTGACGGCGACGGTTCGACTCCTCGATGGCGTGACGCATCGAGTCGGTGCATACATCGGCATAGAGGATCGCCTTGCCGTGGCGGTGACGGGCGGCACGACCTGCTATCTGCGTGATCGAACGCACGTTGCGCAGGAATCCCTCCTTGTCGGCATCGAGAATTGCCACCAGCGCAACCTCCGGCAGGTCGAGACCCTCGCGCAGCAGGTTCACGCCAATCAGCACATCGAACAGCCCCGCACGAAGATCCTCCAGAATCTGCACGCGCTCCAGCGTATCGACGTCGGAGTGAATGTAGCGGTTGCGAATGCCCACGCGGTCAAAATATTTCGACAGCTCCTCGGCCATGCGCTTCGTGATGGTTGTTACCAGCACCTTGTCGTCGCGCTTGGCGCAGCGGTCGATCTCCTCGATCAGGTTGTCGATCTGACCCTCCGTGGGGCGTACCTCTAATGGCGGATCGACCAGACCCGTGGGGCGGATCAGCTGCTCGACCACCACGCCCTCACACATGCGAAGTTCCCAGTCGGCGGGGGTGGCGCTGACATAGATCGTGTCGCTCTGCAACTGCTCAAATTCGGCAAAGGTGAGCGGTCGGTTATCCTTGGCTGCGGGGAGGCGGAAGCCATACTCCACCAGGTTCTCCTTGCGGGCGCGGTCGCCACCAAACATGGCATGCACCTGGGGCAGGGTAACATGGCTCTCATCGACCACCAGCAGGTAATCTTTCGGGAAGTAGTCCAACAGACAGAAGGGGCGCGTACCCGCGGCACGTCCGTCGAAGTAGCGCGAATAGTTCTCGATGCCCGAGCAGTAGCCCAGCTCCTTGATCATCTCCAGGTCGTACTCCACGCGCTGCTTGATGCGTTGCGCCTCCATCGTGCGCCCTGCCTCCTCGAAGAAGGCGATCTGCTTGCCCAGGTCGAGGTAGATCTCCTGCACGGCCTGGTGGATGCGCTCCTTGGTTGTCACGAAGAGGTTGGTGGGGTAGAGGGTGATGACATCGAGCGACGAGAGGCGCTGCCCGGTTACGGGGTCGATGGCGAAGATCGCCTCCACCTCGTCATCGAAGAACATCACGCGGAAACATTGGTTGCCAAACTCGCCAAAGGCGGCCATGATATCGACCGTGTCGCCATTGACACGGAAGGTGGCGGGTGAGAGCTCACGCTCGGTGCGCGTATAGAGGGCATCTACCAAGCTGTATAAGAGCTTCTTGTAGCCGAGGCGCTGCCCGACCTCGATGCGGATCGCCGTGGCGTGAAACTCCGAGGGGTTACCGCAACCGTAGAGGCACGACACACTCGATACGACAATCACATCCCGTCGCCCCGAGAGCAGCGTGGCTACCGTATGCAGACGCAGCTGCTCGATCTCGGAGTTGATCGCCAGATCCTTTTCGATGTAGGTGTCGGTCGTCGGGAGGTAAGCCTCGGGCTGATAGTAGTCGTAGTAGGAGACGAAATATTCGACCGCATTGTCGGGAAAGAAGTTCTTGAACTCGCCGTAGAGCTGTGCCGCCAGGGTCTTGTTGTGGCTCAATACAAGGGTCGGGCGATTCAGCTCTTTGATGACATTGGCCACCGTGAAGGTCTTACCCGAACCCGTAACACCCTGCAACGTATTGTGTTGCGAGCCACCACGAATCGCATTGACCAGTTGGCTGATTGCCTCCGGCTGATCCCCCTGCGGGGCATATCCCGATATGAGTTCGAACTCCATACCGCAAAAATAGCATTAAGAATTGAAAATTGAAAATTTTTGGGGGCTGCTGGGGCTGCTGGGGCTACTGGGGCCACTGAGGCTACTGGGGCTACTGGGGCTACTGAAAAACTTTCAACTTTCAACTTTCAACTCT
>JAGAMA010000016.1 GCA_017624955.1 Alistipes sp. | reverse complement strand
TTTAAGGAACTTTTCCTCTCTCCTCTTTGCTCTCTTCTCTTTCCTCTTCGCTCTTCCCTCTTACACAAAAAGCACCCCTTGCGGAGTGCTTCTTGTGATCGCGGAGCGGCTCGAACGCTCGACCGGCAGCTTAGAAGGCTGCTGCTCTATCCAACTGAGCTACGCGACCAAGGCGGAGGCGGTTACATTTACTAAAAAGTTGTCTGCCTTATTTTCGGGTGCAAAATTACGCATTTTCACGCCAAAAGCAAACTTTTGAGGCGAAAAAGCGGTTTAATGGCGGAATGTTCCCTTTCGTACGGTTTCGTTGCCCACGCCGTCACGCACCACCAGGCGGTAGGTGTGGGTGCGGTTTTCGGCCGGACGATCGAAGTGGAAAATCAGTCGGCCACGGCTCGGGTAGCGGTCGCAGGGTCGCCACTCGCCGTCGATCTCCAAGCGCCACGAGGCGATGCCCGAGAAGTTGTCCGATACCTTGAAGGTGAGCTGCTTGCGAAGCTCCGCGCCATTCGTAAAGATCGGCTCTACACGCGGCGGCAGCAGGTCGGCTACGACAAACCAGTCGCCCATCGTGCGCGTGGCAACGCTCACCTCGCCCTCCTTATAGCTTCCACCTGCCGCAGCGGCGCGCCCCAGGCGGTTGCGAACACCCAGGAGGGTCTTCGTGCGGAGCGAGTCGGGGACGTAGGTGCGAATCGTGACCGTGGCCGCTTTGCGCATCGGGGTTGTCGGATCGAGCAGACGATAGGCGGGCGAGAGGACCAGCAAACCCGAATCAACCTTCGGCACCGTGCCCGGCTCGGCCTTGGCGTAGCACGACTCATAGAGCGCCTCGGCAGGCAGGTCGATCGAAAACTCGCTGCCGATGCGGAAGCGCTTGGGTTGCGTCATGCGGATCAGCTCCACCTCCTCGCTCGGCTCTTCGGCCAGGAAGAGCTCACTGCGCCCCTCGATGCGGAATTCGAGCGTGGAGCGGTTGCCGCAGTCGTCGGTCGTGGTCAGGCGCATGGCGCGTTGCTCGGTCGGGAGCGTGCGCACCAGGCCGCGCTCAACAAGGGTGGGGTAGCAGAACGAGGGAGCTCCCTCCAGCTGCGCCAGGCGGATGGCCTCGTTGCGCGAGGTGAGCTGCAAGGGGTAGTGGCTCACGGCATCGCATGAGCGCGAGAAGGCGTGTGTGAAGTGGTCGATGCGGAATTCGAAGATCGTCTTCCCGTCCAGCTCGGCCTTGATTTGGTGCACGGCAAAGGTGTTGTGTACGCCGTTGCGACGATCCGTCACCTCGGCGATGAAGTAGCCCTTGCGACCCACGGGGATCGGCTCTTCGCGTGTCAGGCGGTAACGCCCCTCGCTCTCGCGTACCACGGCGTAGCTCTCCATGGGGCGATGGATGCAGACACCCGAGGGGAGCGAGTCGATCTCGACATAGTGCAGTTTCATGAAGCGGGGCGGGAGCGAGTCGGTAGGGTTGATGATCCCCTCGCTCACGACATTACGCAAGCGCTGATCCTTTGTGTCGCGCAACTCGAAGTGTAGGTGCGGACCACCCGACGAGCCACTGTTACCCGAATAGCCGATCAGGTCGCCCTGCTTGACGGGAAACTCCTCGGCCGAGAACCAGCGATCAACGCTGTTTGACTTACGGGCGTAACGCTCACGCTGCATGCGCTGCTCAATATCGGGGCGGAAGCGTTGCAGGTGGCCATAGACGGCCGTCTGACCGTTGCGGAGCGTGAGGTAGATGGCGCGCCCATAGCCACCGGCCTGCACCACGATGCGCGACACATAGCCATCGGCCACGGCCACAAGTGGTTTGCCCTCCACACCGTCGGTCTTGATATCGATGCCGGCGTGAAAGTGCCCCGGGCGCATCTCGCCGAAGTTGGCCGAGTAGAGACGGGCCACCTCCTGCACGGGGTAGATGTAGTCTGCGGGGTTGAGTCGGGTTTGTGCCTCCAGCACCCACGGGGTGCAGAGGAGAGCTATCGTTAAAAAGAGTATTCGTCGCATGGTGTATCGGCTTGGTTGAGTGTTTCGGAGGCGGCATCCATCACCGCCTCATAGTCGTAACCGAGCGAAAGACCGTAGCGGATCAGCTTCGTCTTCAGCTCGTAGGGCGTTTTGGCTTTCAGGGTGCGCAGTTTGCGCTTGAGCTGCTCATCGAGCCGCGCGCGGAGCTTCCCGCTATCGAGCTCGGCCAGCGCCTCGCGGATGATCTCCTCGCTCACCTCCTTGCGTTTCAGGGCCGTGCGAATCTTGTAGGCTCCCCAGCCGCTCAGGTTGAGCTTTTCGCGCACAAAGAGGGTCGCGTAGCGCCTGTCGTCGATAAATCGGTCACGCACCAACCGTGCCAGCACCTCCTCGGCAGCCTTCTGATCGACTCCCCAGCGGCGCATCAATCGGCGGGCATCCCCCTCGCACTTCTCCGCGCGGGCACAAAGGCGCATGAGCGAGGCGAGGGCCTCCTCGGGGCTTTTCGTGCGGGGCTTATTCTCCTTTATCGGGTTGCTTTTCTGCCACATAACATGCGCGGTTTATCTTGCAGGTCGTGGTGTACGACCACCTCCCTATAACCCAAGCTCTCGACGAGACGAATCATCTCATCCGCGAGGGCGTGGTAAATTTCAAAGTAGAGCATGCCCCCGTTCGTCAGCAGGCGTTGTCCCGCTTGGGCAATGGCACGGTAGAAACGCAGGGGGTCTTCATCGGGCACAAAGAGCGCCAGGGCGGGTTCGTGCTCCAAGACGTTGCGGTGCATCTGTTTCCGGTCGCTTGCAGGCACATAGGGGGGATTCGATACGATGACATCGAACGAGGCGGGCTCGAACAGCTGCTCCAACTCCTGCAGGGCATCCCCCTGCCGAAAATCGATTCGGGCCTGCAGACGCTCGGCATTTCGGCGCGCCACCTCCAACGCTTCGGGCGAAAGGTCGAGCGCCGTCACCGCAGCCGTCGGAAGCTCCAACGCCAGCGAAATGGCGATGCAGCCGCTACCCGTGCCGATGTCGAGGATGCGTTTCGCGCCACGCTCCGCACGACGGATGCGATCCACCAATTCCTCGGTCTCGGGGCGGGGAATCAGCACTCGGGGATCGACCTCGAAGATGCGCCCGAAGAAGTCGGTCTGACCGAGGATGTACTGCATCGGTTCGCTCGAGGCGAGGCGTTGGGTCGTTGTTTGCAGCAGCTCCTCGTCGATCGGCCATTCGCGCACGGGATCGACCCTTAGGGGGGCGGTGTTGTCGCCAAGACCTGCGAGGTGGGCGGCCGTGAGGAGCGCAATCTGCTCCGCCTCGCGCTCATCGTAGAGTGCCAGGGAGGCCTTTTTCAGGGTTTGAATCAGCTGCTGCGCCTGCATGATCTTAGGCGCGTAAAAAGAGTTCCGTAAGTGCAATGGCCATCATTGCCTCCACGACCACCGCTCCGCGCAGGGCGATGCAGGCATCGTGACGACCCGGGATTTGGAGCGTTTCGATCGCTCCCGTTTCGGTGTCGAAGGTCTGCTGCTCGCGGTGGATGCTGGGCGTAGGCTTGAAGGCGACACGCACCACAATCGGGTTACCGTTGGTAATCCCTCCGTCAATGCCACCTGCATGGTTCGTGGCGGTGCGGCCCTCCGCATCGATAATCGGATCGTTGTTCTCCGAGCCTCGGCGTTCGGCTACGGCAAAGCCATCCCCGAACTCGACCCCTTTGACGGCGGGAATCGAGAACAAAAGGTGCGAAGCGATGCTCTCGACCGAGTCGAAGAGCGGCTCGCCCAGCCCCGTCCGAATGCCCTCGATGCGGCACTCCACTACGCCACCTACGGAGTCGCCCTCCGCCCGGGCCGTGTGGATTACCTCCTCGAAGCGTGTCGGGTCTTGCTCGCCACCCACCGAGACGAGGCGGGTCGAGAATTGTACCGTCGTGGGGAGAATGCGTTTGGCGACAGCTCCGGCAGCAACCAGCGCCACCGTGAGGCGGGCCGAGAAGTGACCACCACCGCGCGGATCGTTGTAGCCGTTGTATTTCACGCGCGCCACCCGATCGGCATGCGAGGGGCGGAAGTGGTGCGTGAAGCTCGAATAATCCTTCGATTGGGTATTCTCGTTCGCAAAGAGAATCGTCAGCGGTGCCCCCGTCGTGTAGCCTTCGTAAAGGCCCGACAAGATGTGCGGCAGATCCCTCTCGCGGCGTGGTGTAGTGCCTGCGGCTCCGGCGCGACGACGCTTTAGATCGGCCTCCAGATCGGCCTCCGACAGCGGAATGCCGGGCGGTACTCCGTCGATCGTAATGCCGACCGACTCGCCGTGCGACTCGCCCCAAATCGAGAGGCGGAACGAATTTCCAAACTGATTCATAACGAACTATTTTTCGCGGATCGACTCCAGTTTTTCAAAAAAATCGGGGTAGCTCTTCGCTACACACTCGGCACCGTGGATCTGCATCACGCCGTCCGAGAGCAGTCCGGCCACGGCCAGCGCCATGGCGATACGGTGATCGTTGTGACTCTCGACCTTCGTGGCGTGAATCTTGCCACCGCGGATGCGCATCACATTCTCCTCGGAGATATCGACCGCGATGCCGATCTTGCGGAACTCCTCGGCGATCGTCTCGGCGCGGTTGCTCTCCTTGTGGGTCAGGCGCGAAGTGCCGTAGAGCACCGTTTCGCCCTCGGCCGCAGCAGCCAGGACGGCCAACGCGGGGAAGAGGTCGGGGCACTGCGTGGCATCGAACTCAAAGCCCTGCAACTCGCGTTGCGAGGCGGTGATCGAGTCACCCTCGATGATTACCTCCGCACCGGCACGGGCCAATGCGTCGAGAATCGCCGTGTCGGCCTGCTTCGAGAGGGCCGAGATATTCTCGACACACACCTCGCCCGCTACGGCACCCGCCACGAGCAACATCGCGGCGGCGCTCCAGTCGCCCTCGATCGTCAGGTCGAGTCCGCGGTAGCGTTGTCCGCCCGGGATGTAGAACTCCTCGTAGTCGCGGTGGAAGATATCGACCCCGAAACGGGCCGCCGTGTCGATGGTCATATCGAGGTAGGGGGTCGAGACCGCCTTCGAGACATGCAGCGTGGTGTCGATGGCTGCCATCGGCAGTGCCAGCAACAGACCTGTGATGAATTGCGACGATACCGATCCATCGACCTCCGTCTCGCCACCACGCAACGGGCCGCACACCTCAAAGGGGAGGTAGCCCTTGTTGTCCTTGACCGTGACACCGAGCCGGCGCAATGGCTCGATCATCATCTGCATCGGGCGTTCGAGCAACGATCCGCGGCCGATAATCCGAATCGGACGATCCGAGAGCGAAGCAATGGGGGTAAAAAGGCGCGAAGCGAGCCCCGATTCGCCGACATGCAGCGAGTACTCGCGGGGCGACAGGCCGCCTCCGATCGAGAGGGTGGATTCATCCACCTCGATCACCTCGGCACCCAGCGTGTGGATGCACCCTAAGGCCGAGAGGGTATCTTGGCAAAAGTCGAGTTTGCGCAATACGGTAGGCTCCTGGGCCAGAAGTGACACGGCCAGGGCGCGTTGCGCATAGCTTTTCGATGAGGGGGGAGTGAGCGTGCCTTGGACACGCCCGCGCGGGACGGATCGATCCATAGGCTATTTGTTCTCTTCGGTGGGGGTTGCCGGCTCGGTAGGAGTCTGCTCGGTCGTCTCTGCCGCCTTGGGAGCCTCCTCCGACCCGTTTTCGGTCGTCTTGACACCCGTGCGGATCATCTCCTGCGTGAGGCGGTGGCTCTTCTTAAGCTCGAAGTTCTGACCCAGGTATACCTTTCTTACCATCGGGTCGGCGGCCAGCTCCTCGGCCGAACCCGTCTTGAGGATCTTGCCCTCGTACAGGAGGTAGGTACGGTCGGTGATGGCCAGCGTCTCGTCCACGTTGTGGTCGGTGATGATCACACCGATATTCTTATGCTTCAGCGTAGCCACGATCGACTGGATATCCTCCACGGCAATCGGGTCCACACCGGCAAAAGGCTCATCCAAGAGGATGAACGAGGGGTTGATGGCCACGGCACGGGCAATCTCCGTGCGACGACGCTCGCCACCCGAGAGCTGATTACCGTAGCTCTTACGCACCTTCTGCAGGCGAAACTCCTCGATGAGTGCCTCCACGCGGTCGCGCTGATACTCCTTCGAGTAGGAGGTCATCTGCAATACGGCGCGGATGTTATCCTCGACCGAGAGGTTGCGGAACACCGAAGCCTCCTGAGCCAGGTAGCCCACGCCGAGCTGGGCACGCTTGTAGACGGGCAGCCCCGTGAGCTCCGAAATCTCGCCTTCGTCGTTCTCGAGGAAGATCTGACCCTCGTTGGGCTTGATCAGACCCACTATCATATAAAAGGTAGTGGTCTTGCCGGCTCCGTTCGGGCCCAGCAGACCCACAATCTCGCCCTGCTTTACGTCGATCGAAACGTGGTTGACGACCGTGCGGGACTTATACTTCTTGACCAGTTCGCTTGTGTAGAGGCGCATGCTGACTTTTTTCACTAAATTTTCTACAAAGTTATACTTTTTTTTAGAAAAAATTTTTATCTTTACATTGAAATTTGTGTTTTACGCATTTAGTACGGAGAGATAACGCCAAAATGGAACGCTACGATTCTGCCCTGTTGCACGCTCGCCTGAAGGAATACTTCGGGTTTTCGGCCTTCAAAGGTAATCAGGAGGCTGTCATCAGCAATGTGCTTGCCGGTCGAGACACCTTTGTCCTTATGCCGACCGGTGGTGGTAAATCGCTCTGCTACCAGCTGCCCGCCCTCATCATGGAGGGTGTGGCGATCGTCATATCTCCGCTGATTGCCCTAATGAAGAACCAGGTCGATTCGATGCGCGCCTTCTCCGAGAATCCGGGCATTGCCCACTTCCTGAATTCGTCGCTCAACAAGTCGGCCGTGCAGCAGGTGCGCCAGGATGTCCTGGACGGCAAGACCAAGCTGCTCTACTTCGCCCCCGAGTCGCTCACGAAGGAGGACAATGTCGCCTTTCTGCGTAAAATCAAGGTTTCGTTCTACGCCATCGACGAGGCACACTGTATCTCGGAGTGGGGTCACGACTTCCGTCCGGAGTATCGTCGTATCCGCCCGATCATCAACGAGATCGGCAATGCACCGCTCATCGCCCTGACCGCGACGGCTACCCCCAAGGTGCAGATGGATATCCAGAAGAACCTCGGCATGAACGATGCGGCGGTCTTCCGCTCCTCGTTCAACCGTCCGAACCTCTACTACGAAATCCGCCCCAAGCGCAACGTGGACCACGATATTATCCTCTACATCAAGCAGAACGAGGGTAAGAGCGGTATTATCTACTGCCTGAGCCGCAAGAAGGTCGAGGAGTTGGCCGAGTTGCTGGTGGCCAACGGCATCAAAGCCCGTGCCTACCATGCCGGTATGGATGCCGCCACGCGTGCGGCGAACCAGGATGACTTCCTCATGGAGCGGGTAGATGTGATCGTGGCAACGATCGCCTTCGGTATGGGTATCGACAAGCCCGATGTGCGCTATGTGATTCACTACGACATTCCCAAGTCGCTCGAAGGTTACTACCAGGAGACGGGCCGTGCCGGTCGTGATGGTGGCGAGGGTCACTGCCTTACCTTCTACAGCTACAAGGATATCCAGAAGCTCGAAAAATTCATGCACGGCAAACCCATTGCCGAGCAGGAGATCGGTAAACTGCTCCTCCTGGAGACGGTATCCTATGCCGAGAGTTCGATGTGCCGCCGCAAGACGCTGCTGCACTACTTTGGCGAGGAGTACACCGAGGGCAACTGCGGCAACTGCGACAACTGCCGCCACCCGAAACCCAAGGTCGATGTCAAGAAGCAGCTTAAGCTCGCCCTCGAGGCGTTGAGCGATCTGGGCGATAAGTTCAAGGTCGATTACCTGATTGCCGTCCTGACGGGCAAGGTGACGGCGCTCATCAAGAGCTATAACCACCACAAATCGAAGTGGTTCGGAGCCGGTGAGGAGCACGATGCCCGCTTCTGGGGTGCCGTGATGCGCCAGGCGCAGATCCTGGGACTGATTGATAAGAACATCGAAAACTACGGCCTGATCTCGGTGAACGAGAAGGGCGAAAAGTTCATTGATAAACCCTTTGCCGTGACCATCACCCTCGACCACGACTACGACGAGGAGCAGCAGCCCGATGAGCACGGCGGTCCGCAGGGGCGTGGCGGTGCAGCCGATGAGGAGCTCTTTGCCATGCTCAAGGACCTGCGCAAGAAGGTGGCCAAGCAGCACGGACTGCCTCCGTTTGTCATCTTCCAGGATCCCTCATTGGAGGATATGTCGGTGCAGTACCCCATTACCGTGGAGGAGATGCAGAACATCACGGGTGTCGGTGTGGGTAAAGCCCGCAAGTTTGGCGAGGAGTTTATCCGCCTCATCAAAGCCTATGTCGAGGAGAAGGAGATCATCCGTCCGCAGGATATGGTCGTGAAGTCCGTAGGTTCGAAGTCGGGCAACAAGATCTTCATCATCCAGTCGATCGACCGCAAGATGGATTTCGAGGATATTGCCCGCGCCAAGAACCTCGAATTTGACGAACTTTTGACCGAGATTGAGGGTATCGTGAATTCGGGTACGCGCCTCGATATCTCCTACTACATCCGCAACTTCATGGATGAGGACAAGGTGGAGGATATCTACCTCTACTTCAAGGAGGATGCCGAGAGCGACTCCCTCGATGCCGCCATCGAGGAGTTGGGAGCCGAGTACACGGAGGAGGAGATTCGTTTGGTGCGAATTAAGTTTATGTGCGAACAAGGAAATTAAAATCCGTCTAATGGCCGATTTTGGTGTTACGCTCGCGTTCAAAATCCTCACATACGTTTAGTATGCTCCGGTTTTGAACACTTCGCAAGCCTAAAAATCGGCTCATTATACGAATTTTAAGGTGGGATGCTCCGCATTTCGTTTCATCGCAAGCCTTGCAATTCCACCACCATACGAATTTTAATTGAGTGGTAATGCTCCGGTTTTGAACTCTTCGCAAGCCTGAAAATCGGCTCATTATACGAATTTTAAGGTGGGATGCTCCGCATTTCGTTTCATCGCAAGCCTTGCAATTCCACCACCATACGAATTTTATGATAACTATTATATGTGGTAGCGAAGTCGTAAGACGGGCTGCCACATAATTTATAACCAAGGAACTGACTATGGCCGAAGTAAGAGCCAAAAAAGCATTGGGTCAGCACTTTCTGACCGATTTGAATATCGCCCGCAAGATTTGTGATTCGCTCTCGGGTGGGTCGCAAGAGAACCCCTGCGAGGTGCTGGAGGTGGGGTGTGGCATGGGTGTTTTGACCCAATTCCTGCTGCGGCGTGACGATATCCGCACCTGGGGTGCCGAGATCGACACCGAGAGCGTGGCCTATCTCCATGCCCACTATCCCGACTTTGCGCCCCGCCTTATCGAGGGTGACTTCCTGAAGATGAACCTTGCGGAGCGTTTCCCCGAGGGGTTGCAGCTTATCGGCAACTTCCCCTATAATATTTCCTCGCAAATCTTCTTCAAGCTGCTCGAAAACCGCCACCTCATCCCCGAGTGTGTCGGCATGATTCAAAAGGAGGTGGCCGTGCGCATTGCCGAGCCTCCCGGGTCGCGCGAGTACGGCATCCTGTCGGTTCTATTGCAGGCGTGGTACGATATCGACTACCTCTTCACCGTCAATGAGACGGTCTTTAATCCGCCCCCGAAGGTCAAGAGTGCCGTGATTCGCTTAAAGCGCAACGGGGTCGAGCGGCTCGATTGCGACGAGACTTTATTTATAAAGGTGGTGAAGGCCTCGTTCGGCCAGCGTCGCAAGATGATTCGCAACTCCCTGCGTGCGGTCTTCGGCAACTTTGGTGGCGAGGAACACGCATTCTTCTCAAAACGTGCCGAGCAACTTTCGGTGGCCGACTTCGTTGCCCTCACGCAGTGGGTGGCAGCACACGTATCATGTTCGAATGTGTAATAATGTAATATTATGGTTAAGTTACGGACTTGTTTTTTAGTTGTATTGATGTGCGTACTCTCGCAAGTGGCTCTGTGCCAAAATGATTTATTGCGAGAGCTAACGGCTCCCGGTAAAAAGGCGTATTTGGATTTCGTGGATGTCCGAGGCAATATTAAGGAAAAAGATGAACCTTTAGTTCGCGCTTTGACAAATGGTGAGATTTGGGGTAGATGGGAATTGGTTCCTAATATTGAAGAAGCGGATTTTGTGTTGCACGTAGAAGTGGAAAAGAAAGGACCAGGCTTCTCCATTTCATACGGAGCGCGTATGTTTATACAACCCGCGGTTAGTACCGTTGACGGGAAAGTATTATGGGTAGGTTCTAAAACTGTGGGTAGAGCTCATGAGTTCACTGGATTTAATGCATATTGGAAAGCATGCACCAGAATGATAAAAATATGCTTACGGAAAGAATTGATGTCTGTGACAAATGCGGAGTGGCAAAAAAATGAATACTTATTGAAAACTCCAGTAAAAAAGATAGAAGCCCCTAATGAGGAAATTCAAAATATGCAAGAAGAAATCGAACGACTAAAAGCTGAAAACGAAAGTTTAAAAAATCAGCAAATGAATTTGCCGACTATTCAGGAGTAGTTTTTCTATAAGAGTATTTGCAGGGACAAAAGGGAGTTTAAGTTAGCGATACCTTAAGGTACTTTCAGCCACCTTAAGAAACCTTACATCACGCTCGACAGCGAAAGAGCCTTGCAATTGAACGCGAAAGCACAAAAAAAAGGAGTTCAAAACTGAACTCCTTTTTTCTTTTCAGTGCTTCCGCGCTTACTCTGCCAGGGGCAGTACGCTTACATAGGACTTGTTCTCACCCTTCTTGCAGAACGAAACCGTTCCGTCAACGAGGGCAAACAACGTGTGGTCCTTACCCATACCTACATTCTCACCGGCGTTGTGAACCGTACCACGCTGGCGGACGATGATGTTGCCGGCCTTAGCGAACTGACCGCCGAACAACTTGATACCGAGTCGCTTGCTCTCCGACTCACGGCCGTTCTTCGAACTACCTACACCCTTCTTGTGTGCCATGTTTTCTTCAGTTTTTTAAGGTTTAACTTACGCAACAATCTCCTCCACGAGAATCTGGGTCAGGTACTGACGGTGACCGTTGCACTTCTGATAACCAGTTCTACGCTTCTTCTTGAAGACCAGGACCTTGTCGTCCTTCAGGTGCTTCAGGATTTTGCACTTAACCGAGGCGCCTTCTACTACAGGTGCACCTACTTTAACCTGACCGTCGTTGTCTGCGAGCAGGACCTTGTCGAAGCTAACGGACGAATCTACCTCGCCCTGGAGACGGTGAACATAGAGCTTGCGACCTTTCTCAGCCTTAAATTGCTGACCTGCGATTTCTACGATAACGTACATTGAATTAAAAAGTTCGTGTTAAAAACACAATTTGGACTGCAAATATAGAGGCTTTTTATTTCATAAACAAACAATCCGCAAACTTTTTTCGCCTCTTTTGGGCCGTTGGGTGGGTCGGAACGCCTTTTCGCCTGCCGACGGCCGCCCTGCATCGGTTTTTGGCACGCTTTTCGACCGTTGTTCTGCTCCTTGAACAGACCTTTTGATGGCGCGTGTGTTAATCTATTCGGCCGACAGGCTCCTCACGGAGCTGGTACGGGTGGCTTTGCAGGGGCTGGGTGCAGAGATTCGCTCGGCGGAGAATTACGAGCGGTTCGAGCAACTTGCCGCACGGATGGTGTTTGATTTGGTGTTGGTCGTAGGCGTGGCCCCCTTCTGGAGTGGCCGCGAACTGTTTCGAAGGGTCCGTCCGCGCCCCTTGCACAAGCCCGAAATCTATGTCCTGGCGTGGCATCAGGCCGACGAAACGGTACTCGGCTTGCTGGAGAGCGGGGTGGACCAATACATGACCTTTCCGCTCAATCTGGCACGACTGCGAGGGAAGGTGATAACGGCGTTGGAGCGATGAACGAATGGTGTTTTTGGGGCTATATGATGCTTCTTGCCGGAAGCGGAGTGTGGCTGACGGTGAACCTCGTTGCGGGGTGGATGCAGCAGCGTCGTCGGCCACGCCAGCAGTTGCTGTTGCAACGGTCGGCCGGAGAGTTGGTGCAGGGGCTTTTGGAGGAGTCTCCGCGTCCCCTCTCGGTGGAGCATACCGTTCATGCGCAACAACTTTTGGCCGAGTTGGTGGCGTCTGTTCATGCCTCCCTCTATGGGTGCGCACCCGCCCCCTTGACCCGCAAATTGGAGCAGAGGGGCGTCGATAGGTGGCTCGTTTGGCAGGTGAAACGCAGTCGGGGACTAAAACGAGCCTGGGCCTTGAAATTGTGGGGCGATTTGCCCCCGATGCCCCGTGTGGAGCCGGCGTGTGAGGAGTGGCTGCTTGACCCCTCGCCCGAGGTGCGGCTCTCGGCCCTGCTCGTCCGCCTCTCGGCCTATCCGCAGGATGCGTTGCGCCTGGTGGCATCGTGCGATAAACCGATGACACTCTGCGAGGTGAGCGAGGTGCTGCATCTGTTGCGTCGTCGCCTGCTCCCCATCGCCTACCAACCGCTTTTGGAGTCCCGAAACCGCAATTTGCAACGCCTTGGATTGTTGATTGTGCATGAGTTCAGCATCGAGGAGGCCGATGAAGGGCTGCTCCGCCTAATCGCCTCGACGGAGGATGCCGAACTCTCGCTGGCGGCCCTCTACACCCTTTGCGCCCTCCACCGTCCGTTGCGTGGCAAGGCAATCAGGCAGTGTATCGAACGGCTCACTGCGGCCGAGCGGGGTGTATTGATGCGACACATGGCCCGTGAGGGCTACGCCCCTGCGCAGGTGAAAAGGCTGTGGAGCGAACGGCAGCGAGTGCGCTATGAAGCGTTGGTCGAAACCTATAAAACTACGCTCGTATGGTCTTGATTTGGTTGCTTTTGTGGCTGATGGCCGTGGCTGTGCTGTATGGATGGCGAAAGCGCGAGGAGGCCCGCCAGCGTCGTCGATGGCTCGACCGTATGCACGGGGCTCGTAACGGCACCTTCGGGTTGGGGCTTTCGCTCCTCGTGGCCGACGGGGTGGATGAGGAGCGGTTGGTGCGTCTGCTGGGGGTGGAGTATGACCACCTCGAGGTGGTGGCCGTGGTGGATGGTGGATGCGAAGCGTTGCTTATCGAACGACTGATGGCCCGCTACCACCTGATTCAGGTCAACTGGCACCCCTCGGAGGAATTCGCGGTGCGCGGTGTGCGGGGGCTGTATCGTTCGCGCAAACGTCGTTTTCGTCGTCTTGTCGTGCTGGATTGTCGGGCGGAACAGCCTGCCGCACGACTCGATGCTGCGGCCGATGTGGCCTCCTACGACTACCTGATGCCGTTGGTCGGAGGACGTGAGCCACTGAAGGGTGCAGTGGAGCGGCTGGTGACCGAGTTGGCTTTGCGACCGTTGGATAGCGTGGACCAAATCTGCCTGTTACCGACCTTCACCACCCTCGTGTGGCGACGCACCGCCCTTGTGCGGGTCGGCGGTTTTTCCTGCCGGCCTCTCTCGGTGGTTGCCGCACCCCATCGCATCCTGCTTTGGGAGTCGCCCTTAAGTCGGGGCGGACGACGGAAGGTGCGCATGAGGTGGTCGGTGGTGGGCGCGGTGGCGGTGCTGCTTGTGGCGCGGAGTCTGCAGGTGGGGCAATGGTATCCCCTCGTAGTCGGCCTTGCCACGCTCGGATGGCTCGCGCTTGTTTGGTTGCGTCTTCGCCAATTGGACGGGGAGTTGCAGCCATTATAGGCTAAAATGAAACTTTTCTGGTTTAAAAGGGAGTTTTTTGAAATTTAGTTACTTTTTTCTCGTTATTTTCTAAAAAAATATATAACTTTACTACACCATAATCCGATGAACCCTGAAACCATGATTGATACCCAGGTCAATACCTACCTGCTGCCTGCTATGTTCAACGCTGCCGTCCGTGCCGGAGCGGCCATCATGAAGATACACGGCAACAAGGATGACTATGACATCTCGCTCAAAAGCGATAAAACACCCATTACATTGGCCGACCGCACGGCGCATCGTACCATTCGTGAGGCGTTGGGCCATACCCGCATTCCGATTTTGAGCGAGGAGGGCCGCGAAATGCGCTATGACGAGCGTCGAAATTGGGAACTGTATTGGCTGGTGGACCCGCTCGACGGTACGGCCGAATTTATCGAGGGGTATAACGAATTTACGGTCAATATTGCCCTTATGGAGAACAATCGCTGTATAGCGGCGGTGATCTATGTTCCCTATTTTGAGAAGATGTACCTGGCGGGCGAGGGCCGAGGCGCTTTCCTTAAGCGAGGCGTGGCCCCTACCTCCGAGGCGGACTATACCTATATGCAGATTGTTGCCGATTGGACTCCGTTGCCCCTTGCTGCCGAGCGCCCCGAGCGTAACTTCCGCGTGGCTCTTTCGCGCCGTCACCGCACCGAGGAGACCTATGCCCACATCGATAATCTGCGCGCCGAGCATCCCGATTTGGAGATTGTCGAGCAGGGCTCGTCCTATAAGTTCTGCATGTTGGCCGAGGGTACGGCCGACTACTATGTGCGCACGACCCACACCTACGAGTGGGATACGGCGGCCGGTGAGTTGATTCTCTCGGAGGCGGGCGGTATGACCCGTACCCTGCCCGATGAGAGGGCTTTGAAATACAACGAGGAGAACCTGCACAACCCTTGGTTCTATTGCCGTTCGCGGTATGGCCTATAGGATAAAATAACGAGGGGGTTACCACTGCGGTAACCCCCTCTGATTTATTTGGTTGAGTATGCTGAGCCGGCTGGGCCTACTGAGCCCACTGATCCCACTGATCCCACTGAAAAATCTCTCTTCTCTCTTTGCTCTTCTCTATCCTCTTTTCTCTTCAATATCGCATGCGCCGCAGTTGCCGGAGCACCCCTGCAAGGGCGATGCCTCCTCCGAGCAGGCGGCCGAGCCGTCCATCTCTCGGGTCTCCTGCACCGCGCACTTAATGCCCAGTCTTTGCATATCCTTATTGGTCGAGATTTCCGAGTCGATATGATGTCCCTTAATCATCAGCGTAAGCGACAACCCGACCACGAAAAATCCGATCGCCAAAATCGAAATACCTATTACCATCAACCAACTCGGCATCTTTTAAATTTTTTATAAGTATAAATTTGTGCTTTCCGCTGCAAATTTATACATTTGTAGGTTAAAATGCAAAAATGTTGCCTTTGAGGGAGGGCGGAAAGTCGCAAACGGGGTGATTTCTGCGTTACGCTTGCCTTCGAAATCCTCACATACGCCAAGTATGCTGCGGTTTCGAAGACTGCGCAAGCCTTGAAATCCCCGCCGTTATCGACTTTCGGAAGGGAGTACAAGCCTTGAAAAGCCGCTCGCAATCGGGTTCTGAAAGGTAGTGCTGCTTTCGGCCTTTAGTTGCCTTTAGCATCCTTTAGCCACCCTTAAAAACCTTTTTTGCAGAAAAACCGAAAAACCATGAAAATCGTCATTGCTGGTGCAGGCGAGATGGGTAGCCATCTTGCGAAGATGTTGAGCGGAAACGGTCACGATATTACCGTCGTGGACAGTGATCCGAAGCTCCTCTCGGAGGTGGCTTCGCTGGCCGATGTGATCACCGTCGAAGGTGACTCGACCACGCTCGCCACCCTGCGTCGTGCCGCGGTACGTCGCTCGGACCTCTTTATTGCCGTGAACCACGAGGAGAACGACAACATCGTAGCGGCGATGTTGGCCAAGAAGCTCGGAGCCAAGAAGTCCATCGCCCGCATCGACAACAACGAATACCTTGAGCCCAACAACAAGGAGATGTTTATCGACATGGGTATCGACTACCTCTTCTATCCCGAGAAGATCGCTGCCCGCGAGGTGATCAACCTCCTGGGCCACACCTCGACGACCGAGTATGTCGATTTCTCGAGCGGTAAGCTCTCGCTGGCCGTCTTCCACCTGGAGGCGACCTCGCCCCTGGTCGGTCAGCCCCCCACGGGTCGCACCGAGGGCGAGCACCTGACCTACCGCACGGTGGCCATTGCCCGCGACGGGCAGACGATCATTCCCGACGACGAGGAGCGCTTCATCGAGGGCGATGTGGCCTATATCATCGCGCGCCACGATGCCATTCAGCAGGTGATGGAGCTTTCGGGCCAGAAGAGTATTGCCGTGAAGAATATGATGATCCTGGGCGGTTCGCGTATCGGTGTGCGCGTGGCCATGGAGTTGCAGGATGAGATCAACATCAAACTCATTGACTACAACGCCGAGAAGGCCTATCGTCTGGCCGAGTTGCTGGATCGCACGCTCATCATCAACGAGGATGGCCGCAACACGGAGGCGATGCTTGAGGAGGGTCTCTCGAATATGGATGCCTTTGTCGCCGTGACGGGGCGTAGCGAGACCAACATCCTGGCCGCCATGCTGGCCAAGCGCATGGGTGTAAAGAAGGTCATCGCCGAGGTCGAGAACCTGAACTACATCAACCTCGCCGAGTCGATGGGTATCGACACGATCATCAACAAGAAGCTCGTCACGGCCTCCAACATCTTCCGCTTCACGATGTCCACCGACGTGCAGGCCATCAAATGCCTCACGGGTAGCGATGCCGAGGTGCTGGAGTTTATCGTCAAACCCAACTCGCCCGCCACGAAGGCGCGTATCCGCGACCTCGATTTGCCGAAGGATGTCATCCTGGGCGGTATCGTGCGTGGCGACAAGGTCTTCATCGCCGAGGGAGGCATGGAGATCAACCCCTACGACCGCGTGGTGGTCTTCTCGATGCCGGCCTCGGTCGGTAAGGTGGGCTACTACTTTAACTAACCAACGCAAAAGATGTCATTGACAAGCAAGATATTCCGTCTCTACCTGGACTACCGCCTGCGCCGGATCGACCGTTTTCGTCGTTATCCGCATGCGGTGCAGCAGGCCCAGCTCCAAGCGCGCCTCGCGGCGGGTCGCAAGACCGCCTTTGGCCGTGACTTCGGGCTGGAAAGGGTGAAGAGTGCCGAGGAGTTTGCGCGCTGCGTGCCGACCTTCGACTACGAACACTTCAAACCCTATGTCGAGCGGATGTTCGCCGGCGAGAGGTCGGTGACAAGCCCCGGTCGGGTCGCTTTCTATGCCCGCTCGTCGGGTACGACCTCCGATCGTAGCAAGTATATCCCCATCACGCGCCACTCGATCCTGTGGAACCACACGCTCGGTATGCGCGATGTGGTGGCGCTCTACCTCGATGCCTTCCCTGCGTCGAAGCTCCTCACGGGGCGCACCCTGACGCTGGGCGGTACCTGCTTTGAGGAGGAGGGAAACCGGGTGGGTGACCTCTCGGCCATCCTGCTGCACGAGACGGCACGCTGGGGTATGTCGATGCGTGCCCCGAAAATAGAGACGGCGCTCCTTTCGGACTTCGAACAGAAGATCGACCGCATTGCCGACGAGTGTGCCTCGCAGCGCATCACGGCCTTTGCCGGTGTGCCGTCGTGGAACCTGGAGCTGATGCGTCGTGTGCTGGAGCGCACGGGCAAACAAAACCTCCTGGAGGTGTGGCCCGACATGGAGCTGTTCCTGCATGGTGGCGTGGAGTTTACCCCCTACCGCCGTGCCTACCGCGAGTTGATCCCCTCGAACGGGATGCACTACATGGAGACCTACAACGCCTCGGAGGGCTTCTTTGCGGCGGCAGATGACCCCGCACGGGATGATATGCTCCTGATGCTCGACTACGGCACCTACTTCGAATTCCGCGATGGGGAGCAGATCGTGCCCCTCGAGGGGGTGGAGTGCGGCAAGACCTACGCCATGCTCATCACCTCGGATAACGGCCTGTGGCGCTACGAAATCGGCGATACGGTAACCTTCACCTCGACCGATCCTTACCGCATCCGCTTTGCGGGTCGCACGCGCCAATACATCAACGCCTTTGGCGAGGAGCTCATTGTCGAAAATGCCGACCGCGCGCTGGTCGAGGCGTGCCAAAAGACGGGTGCCGTGGTCAATGAATATACCGTAGCCCCCTGCTACATGTCGATCGATCGGCAGGGTGCCCATGAGTGGATCGTGGAGTTCGATGTTGAGCCCGACTCGGTGGAGCACTTCGCGGAGGTGTTGGATGAGGCACTGCGTGCCGCCAACTCGGATTACGATGCCAAGCGCCGCTCGACCATCGAGCGCCAGCACCTGACGCTTGTCGAGCGCGGCTTCTTCCTCGATTGGCTCAAGAGCCGCCGCAAAAATAAAGTACCCCGCCTCGTGCCGGATCGCCGGATCGCCGACGAATTGCACGAGCGCCTGAACCAAGCCAAGAAAAAATAATAGATAGAACCATGTATATTGCAATTGCTGGTAACATCGGTAGCGGAAAGACAACCCTGACCGAGATGCTGACCGAACGCTACGGCGCGAAGGCCTACCTGGAGAATATCGACAACCCCTATCTGGGCGATTTCTACGAGGATATGCACCGCTGGTCGTTCAACCTTCAGACGCGCTTTTTGGCCAGTCGCATCGAGCAGACGATGGCCATGCTGGCCGAGAATACCGACCTGCACATCATCCAGGACCGCACGATCTACGAGGATGCCCACATCTTCGCAGGCAACCTGCATGAGATGGGGCTCATGTCCTCGCGCGACATCGAGACCTACATGCAGATCTTCCGCCTGGTGACAAACCTGGTGCAGAAGCCCGACCTGCTGATCTACCTCAAGGCGAGTGTGCCGACCCTCGTGAAGCAGATTCACAAGCGCGGTCGTGACTACGAGATGAATATCGACGTGGCCTACCTCGAGCGCCTGAATAAGAAGTACAACCAGTGGATTGAGGAGCTCTACGAGGGGCGCGTGCTGGTTGTGGAGAAGGATACGGAGGACTTTGTGGCCGATCCGTCGGTCTTCGAGCGCATCTGCGCCGAGGTGGATCGCCTGGATGTACAGAAGAAACTCTTCTAACGATGCAGCTGCCACCACGTTTTGTCGAGCGAATCCGTGAACAGCTGGGTGCGGAGGAGGCCGAGCGGCTCTGCGAAGCCCTGGAGGGCGAGCAGCCTACCTCGGTGCGCCTGCATCCGTTGCGTGGTGCGCTGAGCGGATGGAGCGAAGCCGAGCCGATCCCCTGGAGTGAGGCGGGTCGCTACCTGACGGCTCGTCCGTCCTTTACGCTCGATCCCGCCTTCCACGGTGGCGCGTACTATGTGCAGGAGGCCTCGTCGCAATTTGTCGGCCGGCTGTTGCCTGCGGATTGTACGGGGATGCGCATCCTCGACCTGTGTGCCGCTCCGGGTGGCAAGACAACCCTCTACGCCTCCCGTGTGGGTGCTGCGGGGTTGGTCGTGGCCAATGAGATCGACCGCAAGCGTGTTCAGGTGTTGGCCGACAATGTCCGCAAGTGGGGTCTTGGCAATGTAGCCGTGACCTGTGGCGATGCCGCGATGGCTGCCCGCATGGAGGGGTGGTACGATGTTGTGGCGGTCGATGCCCCCTGCTCGGGCGAGGGGATGTTTCGCAAGGATGACGAGGCGCGAGGGGAGTGGAGTGAGCAGCATGTGCGCCTCTGCGCCGAGCGCCAGGATGCGATTTTGGAGGATGCCTGGCGTGCCTTACGCGCGGGCGGTACCTTAATATATAACACCTGCACCTTCAACCGCGAGGAGGATGAGGGAACGCTGGAGCGTTTTCTGGAGCAATTCTCCGAGGAGGTTGAGGCAGCCGATGAGGTGGCCGTAGAGCCCGCCTGTGGGATTGTGACGGGGCGCGTGGGGGCTTTTCAAACCTTCCGCTTTATGCCCCATCGAGCCAAGGGCGAGGGCTTCTTTGCCGCCGTGGCCCGAAAGAGCGAGGAGGCGGCAAAGGGTCGCCTGCCGAAGGCCAAACGCTCGATCATCGGAGCGGTCGATAAGGTGGGTGCAACGGAGCTGAAACGATGGCTCCAAGAGCCCGAACGGATGCAGCTGGGCATGGCCGGAGAGACCTGTTATGCCTGGTATAAGGAGCAGGCCGAGGCCGTGAAACGGCTCTCCGAGCAGGTCTCGGTGATCTATTCGGGGGTCGCCATGGGGCAACTCTTCAAGGGAAAGCTCAAACCCGACCAGGCGCTGGCCCACTTCGTGGGATTGAACCGTGAGGCGGTATCCGTGGCTGCGCTTTCGCGCGAGGAGGCGCTTGGCTACCTGCGCCGTCAGGAGGTGGCGGTGGAACGATTCTCGGAGGGGATGAATCTGGTGGTGTGCGAGGAGCTTCCGCTGGGCTTTGCCAAGCGCATAGGTGCTCGTGTGAACAACCTCTATCCGAACGTGTTACGCATATTGAAGAACGATTAAAGACGCAATAAGTTATGGCAGAAAAACTCTTATACTCGATGGGCGAGGTGAGCGAGATGTTCGATGTGAAACCCTCGCTGCTGCGTTATTGGGAGGAGCAATTCCCGACCCTGAAACCCAAGCGAAACAAGAAGGGCAACCGCCTCTATTCGCCCCAGGATGTCGAGCAGCTCAAGACGATTTATCACCTCGTCAAGGAGCGCGGCATGACGATCGATGGTGCTAAAAAGGCCCTGCGTGAGCAGCGCAAGGAGGGCACCGTGGCGCGTAATGCGCAGCTCATGGAGCGCCTGCAAAAGATTCGTTCTCTGCTTGTTGAGGTGCGCGAGGACCTGAAGATCGAGGGCGACGATATCGCCATCGAGGAGGCTGCTGAGCTTCCTGCCGAGGTGGCCACTCCCGCCCCCGAGAAGGAGCAGCCCGTGGTGGTGAAGTTCACCGAGCAGCCTGCCGAGCAACCCGCCGAACCCAAAGCCGAGAAGCCCAAGACCCGTCGTCCCCGCAAGAAGAAGGGGGAGGGCGAGACAAAGGAGTTATTTGCCTTCTACGAACAATCCCTCTTCTGATTTTCCATTTTATGCGGGATATTTCGCACTTCCTTGTCCGTCTTGAATGGGCAGTACGCTTCAGTACAGCCCATCCAAGCCGAACGGCGGTCAGCGCAAAATCTCCTTGCCTAAAATGAAAAATCGGGTGAAGGAATGATCGAAGTGAAAAATCGGCTCCTCTAAAATCGAAAAACGGTGTTGGTGCTTAGGGACCTTTAGCTGCCCTTAGTAGCCTTTAGTCTCTTTTAGCCCCCCCCTTTAGCTACCCTTAAACAAAAACCATGAAAATCAAAGAAATAACCTCCCTTATCGAGTCCTTCGCACCGCTGGGTTGGCAGGCCTCGTACGATAACGCCGGCCTCATCGTAGGTCGTCCCGATGACGAGGTGGAGGCCATCCTGTTGGCCGTCGATGTCACCGAGGAGGTCATCCGTGAGGCCGTCGAGCGCGGTTGCGGACTGATCGTGACCCACCATCCGATCATCTTCCACCCCCTCAAGCGCCTAAACTCCGCCTCGCAGGTCGAACGGTGTGTCGAAGAGGCAATCCGTCGCGGTATTGCCCTCTATGCCTGCCATACGAACCTCGACAGCGCCCCCGAAGGGATGAGCTTCCGTCTGGCCGCGATGTTGGGCGTGAAGAACTGCTCGTTGCTCGAACCTAACGAGCGCATCGAGGGGGTAGGTTTCGGCGTAGTGGGCGAGTTGCCCGAGCCGATGCCGTCCGAGGAGTATCTGCAACGGGTGCGCGAAGTGTTGGGGTGCGCCTGCATTCGTCACAGCCGCATCGCCTCCGCGGAGGTGCGCCGCGTGGCAATCTGCACCGGATCGGGTGGTTCGATGATCCCCCTGGCGCAGCGTGCCGGAGCCGATCTCTACATCACGGCCGACCTCAAATACAACGACTTTATGGCCCCCGAAGGGGGGCTTACGGTGGCCGATGTAGGCCATTTTGAGAGCGAATACTGCGCAATTGAAATTTTATTTGATATTTTATCAAAAAAATTATGTACCTTTGCGGTCTTGAGGAGCAACGCTACGCGTAATCCGATCCAATACCTGGTTTAGACAACAATAAAAACACGACATAATGGCTACACAGAAGAAGACTGCCGAAGTGGATTATTCGATGCAGGAGAAGATCATGGCTCTCTATGAGTTGCAGAAGATCGACAGCAAGATCGACGCGATCAACAAAGTGAAGGGCGAGCTGCCCCTGGAGGTGCAGGACCTCGAAGACGAGATGGCCGGCCTGCAGACCCGTATCGACAACATCAATGCCGAGATCGAGGAGCTCAACGCCCTCACCAAGCAGCGCAAGCGCGAGGTGGATCAGGCGAAGATAATGATCGGCAACTACAAGGAGCAACAGAACAACGTGCGCAACAACCGCGAGTTCGATGCTATTACGAAGGAGATTGAGTATCAGGAGCTTGAGATCGAGCTGGCCGAGAAGCGTCTGCGTGAGTATGCCGGTGCCATGAAGGGCAAGAAACTCCAGCTGGAGGAGGCCGAGGCCGTAGCTGCAGAGCGCGGTGCCGACCTGAAGGTGAAGCGCGAGGAGCTCGACGGCATCGAGGCCGAGACGGCACCCCAGGTGGCCGAGTACGAGGCACAGGCCGAGGAGGCTAAGGTGAAGATCGACGAGCGTCTGCTGGTGGCTTACAACCGCATCCGCAGCAACGTGCGTAACGGCATGGCTGTCGTTACGGTGAAGCGTGATGCCTGCGGCGGTTGCTTCAACCACATCCCGCCCCAGCGCCAGGCCGATATCCGCCAGGGCAAGAAGATTATCATCTGCGAGTATTGCGGTCGCATCCTCGTATCGGATCCCGAGGGGACGATCGAGTAGGCGCGTTTTACCGCTGTAAAGAGACGAGCCGGAGCAGTTTTGCTTCGGCTCGTGTGCTTTTTGTGGAGTGATGGGGCGGAAAAAGCGCTTTTAATCGTAGATTAAAGGGCGTTTTATTTCCTACTTTGCAAATAAAACGCTAACTTTGCGAAGTTATCAACCGAACCTCATAAACTGCTTCCACCATGAAAATTGCGCTGGCCCAGTTAAACTATACCACTGGCGATATTGAGGGCAACACCCGCAAGATCGTTGATGCCATCCAAAAAGCCAAAAACGAAGGTGCCGATGTGGTCCTCTTTGCCGAGCAGGCAGTGAGTGGTACCCCCGCCTTCGATCTGTTGCGTAAAACCACCTTCCTTGAGTTGTGCGAAGAGGCCCTGGAGACGATCGCCTCGCATTGCTTCGGCATCGCTGCCGTGGTCGGCTCGCCGATCCTGACGGCCGAGGGTACGATCAGTGCCGCCGTTGTCATCGAGCAGGGCGAGATTACCCACTATGTCGGCAAAGCCCACATCTCGGCGCGCCGTGAGATGGGTTTCCTGAATCCGGCCAAGGGCTTTGAGTGCGTGACCATCCGCGGTCATAAGTGCATCATCGTCGTAGGCGACGATCTGCGCCGCGCTTCGGAGTTCGACCGCTCGGCCGAGGTGATCCTCTCGATCAATGCCCGCAAGTATAGCCGTGGCAGCCTCCGCTACCGTTATGAGACGATGCGTAACCTCGCCTTTGTCGAGGGTCGTCCCATTGCGTTGATCAACCAGGTGGGTGGTGCTACGGAGATCGTTTATGACGGTTCGTCGGGTGTGATCAACCACAAGGGCGAGCCGGTGCTTCTGTTGAAGAGCTTCGAGGAGGATTTTGCTGTCTACGATACCGAGGTTGAGCACGCTGTGATTGAGCTCCCCGCCTCGATGAACCGCACCTCGCTCGTTTATCGCGCTGCCTGCATGGGCCTGAAGGATTACTACCACAAGAACGGCTACACGAAGGCCTGCGTGGGTCTTTCGGGCGGTATCGACTCGGCAGTGGTGGCCTGCATGGCGGTCGAGGCCCTCGGTAAGGAGAACGTACATGCCCTATTGATGCCCTCGCCCTTCTCGCCCGATATGTCGGTCGAGGATGCCAAGGCGTTGGCCGAGGGGTTGGGGATCAGCTACAACGTGATTCCGATTTCGGCCATCTACAACTCGGTGCTCGATACCTTGAAGCCCGTCATCGGTGGTACGGAGTTCGACTTTACGGAGGAGAACATCCAGACCCGTATCCGCACCGTGCTGCTCATGGCTTTGCAGAATAAGACGGGGTACATGCTGCTCAACTCCTCGAATAAGAGTGAGAATGCGCTGGGTCTCTGCACCCTCTATGGCGATACGGCAGGTGCTTTCAGCCCGACGGGTGACATCTACAAGAGCGAGATGTACGACATTGCCCGCTACATCAATACACTGCATAACGATGTGATTCCGGAGAATATCCTGGCCAAGGAGCCCTCGTCGGAGCTGCATATCGGTCAGAAGGATAGTGATATCCTGCCCCCCTACGAGGTGGTGGATGCCATTCTCTACCGCATGATCGAGGAGAGTCAGCACCGCGAGGAGATCATCAATGCCGGCTTTGACTCGGAGGTGGTGGAGAAGATCCACGCGATGATCATGCGCAACGAGAAGAAGCGCTATCAGTTCCCGCCCGTGTTGCGCCTCTCGACCTGCGCCTTCGGCCATGAGCGCCTGATGCCCCTGACGAATAAGTACGGCGATTAAGAAGAGGAAAGAGCGAAGAGGAAAGAGCGAAGAGGAGAGAGCAAAGAGGAGAGAGGATAAGAGAAGAAACTTTTAACTTTCAATTTCCAATTTTCAATTTTCAACTTTCAACTTTCAACGGCAAAAATGGCCAAGGAGATTCAACATAGCGGTACGGTAGAGCGAATCGAGCAGGGCAAGGTGGTGGTGCGCATCACTTCGCGCAGTGCGTGTGGCTCGTGTGCCGCGAAGCAGGCTTGTGGCCTGGCCGAGGCCGAGGATAAACTCGTGGAGGTCTATACGGTGCAGTGGGAGCAGTACAAGGCGGGCGACTCGGTGCTGGTGGGTGTAAAACAGCGCGTCGGCATGAGGGCCGTCGGCTTGGCCTACGGAGGTGCTCTGGTGGTCTTGCTGGCGGTGCTGGTATTGGCGATCGAGGTGCTGCGGGTGAGCGAGGGGATGGCCATCCTCTGTGCCGTGGCCGCTTTGGCGCTCTATTACGGAGCTCTTTGGCTCTTTAGAGATAAGATCGAACAATCAATTCATTTCACAATAACAACAAACAATTAAATGGAGGTATTATTTTACACGATCCTGACACTGTGTGTGTTGGGAGTCCTCGCGGCGGTAATTCTCTACTTTGTGGCTCAGAAGTTCAAGGTGGAGGAAGATCCGCGTATCGACGAGGTGGAGAAGATGCTCCCCGGAGCTAACTGCGGTGGTTGCGGTTTCGCAGGTTGCCGTGGTCTTTCGGAGGCTCTTGTGAAGCGCGATGACATCTCCGCACTGTTCTGCCCCGTAGGTGGTGGCGACACGATGAAAGCCGTGGCCGCATACCTGGGTAAGGCTGCTGCCGAGAAGGAACCGCAGACGGCAACGATTCGTTGCGGCGGAACGTGTGAGAAGCGTCCCCGCACGAACAAGTTCGACGGTGCCAAGTCGTGCGCCGTGGCTGCTTCGCTCTATGTGGGCGAGACGGGATGTTCGTTTGGTTGCTTGGGCTATGGCGATTGCGCCGACGTTTGTACGTTTGGTGCCATCACGATCAACCCGACGACCGGTCTTCCGGAGGTCGATCCCGACAAGTGTACCGCTTGCGGTGCTTGCGTGAAGGCTTGTCCGAAGCACATCATTGAGCTGCGCAAGAAATGGCCGAAGAACCGTGCCGTATACGTTTCTTGCGTATCGAAGGACAAGGGTGCTGCCGTGATGAAGGCTTGCAAGGCCGGCTGTATCGGTTGCGGTAAGTGTGAGAAGGTCTGCCCGTTCGGTGCTATCACCGTGGAGGGTAACCTGGCCTACATCGATCCCCAGAAGTGTAAATTGTGCCGCAAGTGCGTGAACGAGTGCCCGACGGGTGCCATTAAGCTCGTAGGCATGGATCCGCTGCCGAAGGCTCCGAAGGCCGCTCCGGCTGCTGCTCCGGCTGCTGCTCCGAAGGCTGTGGAGGGTCCCGCCACGATCGCACTGAAGGCTTCGGGTACGAACCCCCTCTCGCTCCTCAATGCCAAGAAGGCCGTGATGGATTCGAAGGCTGACAAGTCGGTGGAGGGTACGGTTGTAGCCCTGAAGGAGTCGGGTCTCAAGCCGCTGAAATACATGCGCTAACCCAAAGTTGTCAATAAACGAAAAACGCAAGATATGAAGACATTTCCCATGGGCGGAGTTCATCCGCAGGAAAATAAGCTGAGCCGCGCGAAGGCGATCGAGGTGCTGCCACTTCCCGAGGTGGTGCAGATCCCGCTCGGCCAACATATCGGTGCTCCCGCAACGGCCAAGGTAGCCAAGGGTGACAAGGTCCTCACGGGCCAGCTCATCGCTGAGGCTACGGGCTTCATGTCGGCCAACATCCACAGCCCCATCTCGGGTACGGTGCAGTCGGTCGATATGGTCGAGAATGGCCAGGGTTTGCGCCAGATGATGATTACGATCAAGCGTGAGGGCGACGAGTGGGTTGAGACGATCGACCGCTCGACGGAGCTCAAGCGCGAGTGCACGCTCGAGCCCGCTGCCATCATTGCCAAGATTAAGGATGCCGGTATCGTCGGTATGGGCGGTGCTACCTTCCCCACGCACGTTAAGCTCTCGATCCCTCCCGGAAAGAAGGCCGAGTGCCTGATTATCAACGGTGTGGAGTGTGAGCCTTACCTCACCTCGGACCACCGCACGATGCTGGAGCTGGGTGAGGAGATGCTCGTCGGTGTCGAGATCCTGATGAAGGCCATCGGTGTCGATAAGGCGATCGTCGGTATCGAGAACAACAAGCCCGATGCCATTGCCCACCTCACGGAGCTGGCAAAGAAGTTCAAGGGTGTGGAGATTCAGCCGCTGAAGGTGATGTATCCGCAGGGTGGTGAGAAGCAGCTGATCGCTGCCGTGACGGGCCGTCAGGTGCCGCCTCCTCCCGCACTGCCGATCGATGTGGGTGCTGTGGTGTGCAACGCCTCGACGACCTACGCCGTATACCGTGCCGTACAGAAGAACATGCCGCTCATCGAGCGCGTTGTAACCCTGACGGGTAAGGGCGTGAAGGAGCCGAAGAACCTCCTGACGCGTATGGGTACCCCCATTCAGACGCTGATCGATGCTGCCGGTGGTCTGCCGGAGGATGCAGGTAAGGTAATCAACGGTGGTCCGATGATGGGTCGCGCGATGATCAACCTCGCATCGCCCGTTACGAAGGGCTGCTCGGGTATTACGATCATGAGCGGTCAGGATGCCGAGCGCAAGGAGGCCGGTCAGTGTATGAAGTGCGCCAAGTGCGTGTCGGCTTGTCCGATGGGTCTGGAGCCCTACCTGCTGTCGAAGCTCTCGAAGAAGCGTCAGTGGGAGGCTGTGGAGGCTGAGATGATCACCTCGTGTATCGAGTGTGGTTGCTGCCAATCGACCTGCCCCGCTTACCTGCCCCTGTTGGATTGGGTACGTCTGGGTAAGCAGACCGTGATGGGTCTGATTCGCGCCCGTATGGCCGCACAGGCACCTAAAAAGTAAACGAAAAAAAGAAAGATAAACTATGGCTAACAAACTTATTGTCTCGCCGTCGCCTCATGTGCAGTCGAGCCAGTCTACGGCCTCGATCATGCGCGATGTTGTCATCGCCCTGATCCCCGCGCTGGTTGTCTCGGTGGTGGTCTTCGGCCTGAATGTACTCTTCGTAACGGCACTTTCGGTTGCTTCGTGCGTGCTGTTCGAGTACCTGATTCAGAAATTTGTGGTCAAGGGTGCCTGCACGATCTCGAACTGGTCGGCCGTTGTTACGGGTGTCCTTCTGGCCTTCAACCTGCCCGCTACGATTCCCTGGTGGATCGTGGTGATTGGTGCCTTTGTCGCTATTGCAGTGGCTAAGATGACCTTCGGCGGTCTGGGTAAGAACCCCTTCAACCCCGCCCTGGTAGGTCGTGTATTCCTGCTGATTGCCTATCCCGTGCAGATGACCTCGTTCCCCATGGTGGATAACCCCGGCCTGGACGCCCTCTCGGGTGCTACGCCGCTGGCTGCCGTGAAGTTCGGTGCCGATGTTGGTCAGCATCCGATGACCGACCTGTTGCTGGGTAACATGCCCGGTTCGCTCGGTGAGGTGGCCGCCATTGCCCTCCTGGTAGGTTTTGTTTACCTCCTGTGGCGCAAGGTGATCACCTGGCACATCCCCGTAACGGTTTTGGGCACGATGGCCGTATTTGCCTTCGTGGTGGCCCTGACGCGCGGTGGTGATGCGGCCCAGCTGTGGCAGTTCCCGCTCTTCCATGTGCTGGCCGGTGGTGCCATGCTCGGTGCTATCTTCATGGCAACCGATTATGCTACCTCGCCTATGACGACGAAGGGTTGCGTGATCTTTGCCGTAGGTATCGGTCTGATTACGATGTGCATCCGCCTCTGGGGTGCTTATCCCGAGGGTATGTCGTTCGCGATCCTGATCATGAACGCCTGCGTGCCCCTGATTAACAAGTATATTAAACCCAAGCGCTTCGGCGTGAAATAACGGATGAAGAGATGAAAAGTACACTTATTAATATGGTAGCCGTGCTCTTCACGATCACGCTCATTGCATCGGCCGGTGTCGGTGCCGTGAACATGATCACCGTAGAGCCGATTGCCGCTGCCAAGGCTGCCGCTACGGAGGCTGCCCTGGGTGAGGTGCTTCCCGCTTTTGAGGCCACCGAGACGACCGAGCTGACGATCGACGACATGCCGATCAAGGTCTATACGGCCAAGCAGGGCGAGGAGGTTGTAGGTTATGCTGTGGAGACGATGACCAAGAGCGGTTTCAGCGGTGTGGTGAAGCTGATGGTTGGTTTCCTCAACGATGGCACGATCAACAATGTGAATGTGTTGCAACAGGCCGAGACTCCGGGTCTGGGTACGAAGATGTGCGACGAGGGTAACCCGCTGCTTGCCGGTGTGAAGGGCAAGGAGGGTACGGCTACGTTCCGTGTGAAGAAGGATGGCGGTGAGGTAGATGCCCTGACGGCAGCTACGATCTCGTCGCGTGCCTATCTGGATGCTGTGAATCGTGCTTGCGTAGCGATGATGAACATGACGGGTCAGGATGCTCCTGACGGTGTTTCGGGTGCTACGGCCACGGCCGAGAATAACGAACAAACGGAGCCTGCGGCTCAGGAAGGAGGTCAAAATGAATAAGCTGCAAATCGCCTTGAATGGCATTTTGAAGAGCAACCCCGTCTTTGTGCTGGTGCTCGGTATGTGCCCCACGCTGGGTACAACCACTTCGGCCTCGAACGGTATGGGTATGGGCCTGGCTACGATGGCCGTACTCGTGATGTCGAATCTCGTGATCTCGCTCATCAAGAACCTCATTCCGGATAAGGTGCGCATTCCCGCCTTTATCGTGGTGATCGCTTCGTTCGTGACGATTATCCAGATGTTGATGGAGGCCTTCGTGCCTGCTCTCTACGCTTCGCTGGGTGTGTTCATCCCGCTGATCGTGGTAAACTGCATCATCCTGGGTCGTGCCGAGGCCTTCGCCTCGAAGAACTCGCCCGTGGATTCGATCTTCGACGGTATCGGTATCGGTTTGGGCTTTACGCTCGCACTGACCGTGATTGGTGCTGTTCGTGAGATCCTGGGTAGCGGTGCTATCTTCGGCGTTTCGCTCGGTATTGCCGATGTGATGCCGTTGGTATTCGTCCTCGCTCCGGGTGGCTTCCTTACGCTGGGTTACCTGATGGTATTGTTTAACAAATTAGCCAAGAAGTAGTTATGGAGATTTCATATTTCGCAATCATCATTGGTGCCATCTTCGTAAATAATGTTGTATTGGCACAGTTCCTCGGTATTTGCCCCTTCCTGGGCGTATCGTCGAAGGTGGAGACCTCGCTGGGTATGGGTGCTGCCGTAACCTTCGTAATGGCCCTGACGGCGCTGGTTTGCTGGCCGCTGCAGGAGTATGTGCTCAACCCGCTCAACATCGGTTACATGCAGACGATCGTCTTTATTCTGGTGATCGCTGCGCTGGTACAGATGGTGGAGATTATCCTGAAGAAGGTGTCGCCCTCGCTGTATCAGGCGCTGGGTATCTTCCTGCCGCTGATTACGACCAACTGCGCCGTGCTGGGTGTGGCTATTCTGATGATCCAGAAGGAGTTTACGCTGATGCAGAGCGTGGCTTACTCGGTGGCTACGGCCCTCGGTTTTGCCCTGGCTCTTGTACTCTTTGCCGGTATCCGTGAGCGCCTTGAGTTCGAGGATGTTCCCGCTGCCTTCAAGGGTGTGCCCATCGCGCTGATTACGGCCGGTATCCTGGCTATGGCCTTCATGGGCTTCTCGGGTCTGGTATAAACAGGAAGCGTATTACACGGTAATTCCTAATAGTTGGATAGAGGGGCGTTCCGTTTCGGAGCGCCCCTTTTTGGGTGCCTAAAAATAGCTACGCGACCTCCACTCGGAAGTTGAAAGTCGAGAGTTCCTTGTACGCCTTTTGCACCCTACTCATTTTGAATCCTAAATTACTACTGATGAGATAAAAAGCGTGGAAAGTGTGTATTCGTGATACTTGAATCCTTAATGCTGTTTTGATTTCAACGGAAATCCACAACGGCTGTTAGTAACACCCAAGGAGCTTTAGCGACTAAGCCTCCCTTATCAAAGGGAGGTTTGGAGGGATTGTCTATATATATTATTATTTAATTCAAAATGTAGCATCAACTGATGCCCACATTTTGAATTAAAAAGAAGGCTGTGATCCCTGACGGATCACAGCCTTCGCTGTATAGTTAGAATTAGGTGTTACTTCATGATGAAGACCTCCTCGTCGGCGCGTTGCATGCCGAACTGTTCGCGGGCATACTCTTCGAGGTAGTCGTCGTGGCTGAGTTGCTCGACCAGAGTGCTATCTTTGGCGATGCGCTCCAGGTACAGCTCCTCTTCCTCCTCGAGACGGGCAATGTCGCGTTTAAGCTCCCATACATGCAGCAGATTTTGGCCGACGAAGACGAGCATAAAGAGCCCGACAATGCCGGTCGTAATCCACCAAAAGCGACGCGAGAGTTCGATTTTCATCTTCGGTTAGGGAATGTGCATGTATTTGTGGCTCTGGATCGAGATGCTCCACTCGGGGTGCGCCTTGGCGTACTCGACAATCAGGGGCATCATCTCCACGGCGCGGCTCCACTCGGGTTGGAGGTAGAGGCGGCACTTCTTCGACACCTCGCGGGCGTTCTTTTCGGCCCAGGCGAAGTCCTCCTCCTGCTCGATGATCACCTTCAGCTCATCGGCCTGACGATAGGCCTCTTTCAAAGGGGGCTGTTGGCGTTTGGGCGAGAGGCAGACCCAGTCGAAGCGTCCCGAGAAGGGGTGCGACCCCGAGGTCTCGAGGAAGATCTCCAGCCCGCGCTCGTGCAGGGCATCGCACAGCGGATCGAGCGGATAGAGCAGCGGCTCGCCACCCGTCAGCACAATGGCGCGGGCAGGGTAAGAGGCGGCACGCTCGACGACCGTCTCGATCCCGGTCGGGGGATAGAGCTTCGGATTCCAGGTGTATTTCGCATCGCACCAGCGGCAACCCACATCACAACCGCCGAGGCGGATGAAGTAGGCGGGCTTGCCACTGTGGAAGCCCTCGCCCTGAATCGTGTAGAAGTCCTCTACCAGGGGCAACTTACGCCCCTCGTCCAAGAGTTCGATATGGGGATCAAGCGCCATTACTCGGTCACTACATAAATATCCTTCAACGAGCGACCCAGCTGGTCGTAGTCGAGGCCGTAACCCACGATGAATTCGTTGCCGATCTCCATGGCACGGTACTTAATCGGAATCTGCTTCTGGTAGGAGGCGGGCTTAAAGAAGAGGGTGCAGACCTCGACCGAGGCGGGGTGCTGCGCCTGCAACAGCTCGACCATGTGTTCGATGCTCTTGCCCGTATCGACGATGTCCTCCACGATGACGATGTGGCGACCCTCGAGCGAGCCGTTGAGGCCGATGAGGTTCTTCACCGCGCCCGTAGACTCCGTACCCTCATACGAGGCGAGCTTGACGAACGAGATCTCGTTCGTGAAATCGATCTTCTTGATCAGGTCGCTCAGGAACATGAACGAGCCGTTCAATACGGCCAGGAAAACCGGCGTATCGCAGTCCGAATAATCGGCATTGATGCGCGTAGCTACCGCCTCGACGGCGCGGTCGATCTCCTCGGCCGAAATCATCACTTTGAAGCGACGATCATGCAGTTGGATAATATCCTTCATGACAGGTGTTGCGTTAGTATTCTGCAAATATACAATTTTCTTGGTTAGAAATGGCGAAAACCGCTAAGTTCTTGCGCCGAAGCTCTCCCTTTTTCGAGCCAGACGAGCTCACGGGTATCGGTAATGCGGCCAAGGCGGTAGAGCGGGCGGTGGAAGGTTTGCTCAAAATCCGCCATCAGGGCCTCTCCGTGCACGGCATCGACCGTCAGCAGGAGTTTGTAATCCTCGCCCCCCGTGAGGGCATCGAGGCGTGTAGCTCCCTCGGCTACGGGGATGTCGCACAGCTCCACCTCGGCACCCACGGCGGAGGCCTTCAGGATGTGCTTTAGGTCGGAGGCCAATCCGTCCGAGAGGTCCATCATGGCGTGTACCTCCGTCCGACTTCCCAGCCATGCTCCGGCCTCGATCTCGGCTGTGGGGTGGTGGTGAATGGCGGCTAAAGGCGTGTCGTAGCGGCCCTGCAATACATCCTTTAATCCGGCGGCCGATGCCCCCAATCGGTCGCTGACCAAAATCCAATCCCCCACGCGGGCCGCATTGCGCCGCTTGAGGTGGATGGTTTTTCCGCGCCCGATGGCGGTAATGTTGATGACAAGGCCGCTTTGCGAGCGGGTCGTGTCGCCGCCTATGAGCGCTACACCATGCAGGTTGGCTAAGGCGGTAAAACCCTCCATCAGCTCCACGACCCACTCGGTCGGTAGCTCTTGGGGAATGGAGAGCGATAGCAGCACCGCCACGGGGCGAACACCCATCGAGGCCACATCGCTCAGATTGACCGCTAACGCCTTGTCGCCCAACTGCCGTGCCGAGATCGCCTCACGCAGGAAGTGTACCCCCTCGCACAAGGCATCCGAGGTGAAAACCAACGCCTCGCCACCGCCGATCTCGAGGACGGCGCAATCGTCGCCGATCCCCTCAAAACCGTTCGCAGGGAGTCCGTTGGCCATCGCCTGAATGGCTGCTATGAGTTCAAATTCACCCATGATAGGACAAAGATACAAAATTTTATTATCTTTGTCCTTGTTAATGCAAACGCTTATGAAAATTCTGATTCTCAACGGCCCGAACCTCAATTTGCAGGGACGGCGCGATACGGATGTCTACGGCACGAAAACCTTTGAGGAGTTTCTGGAGGAGTTGCGCGTCCGCTATGCGGAGGATGCGCTCGACTACCTGCAATCGAATGTCGAGGGGGAGCTGATCAACGCCCTGCACAACTCGGTGGGCGTATATGACGGCGTGGTCTTCAATGCGGGTGGCTATACCCATACCTCGGTGGCGCTGCGCGATGCCATTTCGGCCATCTCGCCCCCCGTGGTCGAGGTGCACATCTCATCAATCCTGGCCCGCGAGGAGTTCCGCCATGTTTCGATGCTGGCTCCTGTGGCCGTGGGTTCGATCATGGGCTTCGGGCTCGACTCCTATAAGCTGGGTATCGAGGCCCTGAAAATGCGTTAGTCGGAGAGTCTATGTCGGGAAAGAGTGAGCTGAAGAGCCGTGTCGCCATCGGCACGCAGTGGACGTTGGGAGAGAAGATCCTGACGGCCCTCGTGCAGTTTGTGGTGCGCATCCTCGTTTTGCGACTCTTGATGCCCGACGATTTGAAGGTGGTGGCGATTCTGCTGGCCATCTCCTCCTTCGCCCTGGTGGTGGTCGATAGCGGCTTTTCGCAGATGCTGGTGCGTAAGCGCGATGCCTCGCAACGCGATTTTAAGTCGGTCTTCTGCTTCAATGTGATCAGTTCGTGTGTGCTGTACGGCTTGCTGGTGGCTGTGACCCCCTTCCTGGCAGAGTACTACGCCATGCCGATTCTTCGCACGACGGCTCCCGTCTTCTTTCTGATGATTCCGCTCAATGCGCTGGGCGTTATTCAGCATACGATCCTCACGCGCGGATTCCACTTTGCCCGCCTCTCGAAGCTGATCTTTATGGCACAAGTGGCAAGTGGCGCTGCCGCCGTGGCACTGGCCTATGCCGGTATGGGCGTTTGGGCGCTCGTTTGGCAGCAGGTGCTCCTGATCGGGGTGCGCACGCTGCTCCTCTGGTGGTGGGGTGGCTGGAAGCCCGCAGGCCGAGGCTCGGTGCAGGCGCTGGGTGCGATGGCTCCCTATAGTTTGAGCCTGATGACTACGGACCTGGTGACGGCTATATATAATAAGGTACCGCAGCTTATGCTCGGTAAAATCTACCTCGATGCGACACTCGGCTATTACGATCAGGCCATTAAGCTCAAAGACCTGCCCGTGCAGTCGGCCATGCAGTCCGTGCAGCAGGTAACCTTCCCGGCGATGGCGAAGATTGCCCACGAGCAGCCGAAATTTTCGGAGAGCTTCCGTCAGGTGCTCTCCGTTGTGGCCTATGCCATCTTCCCCGTGATGCTCGGCATGGCGGCCGTTGCGAATGATCTCTTTGCGCTGCTTTTGGGCGAACAGTGGATGCCGACCGTGCCCCTCTTCGAGGTGGTCTGCCTGGCGGGTCTCTTTACCCCGCTGGCGATGATGGCCTACAATGTCTTGAAGGTGAAGGCCGAGGGGAGGCTGATTCTTCGTTTGGAGATCCTCAAAAAGGGCTTTATGACCCTTGCGTTTGCCCTCTCGATTCCCCATTCGGTCGAGGCGGTGGTGTGGGCGTTGGTCGCCTCGGCGGCCTTCGATTGGCTGGTGAATATGGTGGCCGCGTTGCCCCTGGCCGAGCTGTCGTGGCGCAAGGCGCTGGGTGCTTTGTTGCCTGTGGCTACGGTGGCCGGTGTGATGTTCGCGGGCGTGAAGGCCGTTGCGTGGTATCTGACCGACCCGTCGTGGCTTCGCTTCGGGTTGCAGATTGCTATCGGAGCAACGATTTATTTGGGGCTTTCGTGGATCTTTAGGCTCGAGGCCTTGCGCGAGATTGTCGCCCTGATGCAACAACAATTAAAAAAAGGAGCTTGTTAAAGCTCCTTTTTTAATTGTGTCGGACTCTCCGCCTACTCGATCTCGAGTGTCAGAATCGAAGCCGAGGGGAGTTTCAGCTCGATGCCCGCCTTGGTGATCTTCGCCCCCTTGAAGGGCTTCACGCCGACACGATTCGTAGCGCCGAAATCGTTGTAGGCATCAATCGAATCGCCGCGCAACATCGTACCTGTTACGGTCGTGGGCTTCAACTCGTCGAAGGCAATCACAACGGTCGGCTCCTTCTCCAACTCGGGATTGACGATCGAAAGGTGGATCTTGCCCGCCTTGTCGCGCGAGGCCGTTACGCTCACCTCAGGCACCGAACGCGTGGGGGTTACCTTGCGTGCCGGAGCCGTGCAGGTCGTCGGCACGAACTTGGCGCCCTGGTGCGGACGATAGAGCCAGAAGGCGTGGTAGGTGGGGGTGAGCACCATCTCGTCGTCGCGCGTTAAGACCATCGCCTGCAGTACGTTGGCAATCTGTGCGATGTTGGCCATCGTGATACGGTCGGCGTAGCGGTGGAAGACATGGAACGTGAGGGCTGCCACCATCGCATCACGCATCGTGTTTTGCTGGTAGAGGTGGCCGCGTACCGTGCCGGGCTCCTCATCAAACCAGGTGCCCCACTCATCGACCAAAAGACCGATGCGCTTCTCGGGATCGACCGAATCCATCAGGGCGATGTGGCGGCGAATTACGGGCTCGATCTCGAGCGCCTTGCCCAGTGTCCAGTAGTAATCGTCGGTCGTGAAGTCGAGGGCCGAACCCTTGCTGCCCGTCCAACCCTTCACGGTGTAGTAGTGGAGCGAGAGGCCGTGCATCTGGTGGCCGATCTGCTTGAGCAGCACCTCCGTCCAGTTGAAGTCGTAGTCCGAAGCACCGCTGGCAATCTTGTAGAGGCGGTTGCCGTTAAAGTTGCGGCAGTAGGTGGCGTAGCGACGGTAGAGATCCGAGTAGTACTCGGGGCGCATATTGCCACCGCATCCCCAGCTCTCGTTACCTACGCCGAGGTACTTTACCTTCCAGGGCTTCTCGCGGCCGTTCTTCTTGCGCTCTTCGGCCATCGGGCCGCTGTCGGCGGTCATGTACTCGACCCACTTGGCCAGCTCCTCGACCGAGCCCGAACCGACATTACCGCTGATATAGGGCTCGCAACCGAGCTTCTCGCAGAGGTTCAGGAATTCGTGCGTGCCGAACGAGTTGTCCTCCACCGTGCCGCCCCAGTTCGAATTGACCATGCGGGGACGGTTCTCCTTCGGGCCGATGCCGTCGCGCCAATGGTATTCGTCGGCAAAGCAGCCACCCGGCCAGCGCAGCACGGGAACCTGCAACGCCTTGAGGGCTTCCAGGACATCGGTGCGGTAACCATCCTCGTTCGGGATGTTGCTATCCTCGCCGACCCACAGGCCACCATAGATGCAGGTGCCGAGGTGCTCGGAGAATTGACCGTAGATTTCGGGGGCAATCGTGGGCTGGTTGGTGGCCCGATCCGCTACATGTACCTCGATCGGCTGGGCCGAGGCCGTGCAGTAGCCCAGGAGCGCCACAAGCGCCAATAAGATTCGTTTCATGTGTTTGAGTGTTAGATAGTTACGTTATAAGCGGCGTGAGCCGTCGGAGATGATCACCTCATAGACCATCGGCTCATGGCCGTAGCGGGCGTTGAACTCCTCCTTGGCGCGCGCAATGAAGCCTTCGTAGAGCTCCTCTTTCACGAGGTTGATCGTGCAACCGCCGAAGCCGCCGCCCATGATGCGCGATCCGGTCACGCCGGCCTGCTCGGCTACCTCGGCCAGGAAGTCCAGCTCCTCGCACGACACCTCGTAGTCCTTCGACATGCCCCAGTGCGTCTCGTACATCATCTTGCCGACCGTTTCGTAGTCGCCCTTTTCGAGCGCCTCGCAGACGGTCAGCACGCGGCGCTCCTCGCCGATGATGTAGCGGGCGCGCTTGAAGTCCTCCTCCGAGATCTGATCGCGGATCGCCTCCAGCTGCTCCATCGTAGCCCCGCGCAGGAACTCCTGGCCGAGCGTCTTGGCTACGCGCTCGCACGAAAGACGACGATCGTTGTAGGGCGAACCGGTCAGTTGGTGCTTCACGCGCGAGTCCAACAGGACGAGCTTATAGCCCTGCGGGTCGAAGGGGTAGTACTCAAACTCCATCGAGCGGCAGTCGAGGCGCATCAGGCATCCCTGCTTGCCAAATACGGAGGCGAACTGATCCATGATGCCGCACTTTACGCCGCAGTAGTTGTGCTCGGTCGATTGGCCGATGCGGGCCAGCTCGAAGCGGTCGATCGCGCAACCGAAAAGCTCGCTCAGGGCGTAGGCGAAGGTCGATTCCAGGGCGGCCGATGACGACATGCCGGCGCCAAGCGGCACGTTGCCCGAGAAGACGGCATCAAAACCGCCGATCGTGTAGCCACGCTTTTGGACTTCGCGCGCTACGCCAAAGATGTAGTGCGCCCACGAAGCGGCGGGTTTATCCTCCTCGCGGAGTCCGAACTCGGCCTCTTCGTCGAGGTCGAGTGCCACGACACGGATTTGATTCGTCTTGTTGGGACGGATCGCTGCCACGACCCCCTTATCGACGGCACCCGGGAAGACGTAGCCGCCGTTGTAGTCGGTGTGCTCTCCGATCAGATTGATACGGCCGGGCGAGGCAAAGAGCGTTGCACCCTCGCCGAAACGCTCCAAAAAGGCGCGGCCGACTTTTTCCTGCATTTGTTGCATATCGAAGGTTGATTGTTTTTAGGTTAATGTATGACGAAGATACGAAAAAAAACCGAATATTCGCCTGTTGGAAGCTATTTTCTTTACTCGATGACTGATTGGATAGAAGGGTGGAAATAATCGCTGATGCAAAAGTGCACTAACGGACATTCTTGCAGCCTGCTTTGGGTAGTTGTCCACCATTTCCGTCTAAAATTCCACCTATCCACTCCTCCTATCGCGTAATTTTGTGTAACAAAAGGGTGCCCTGCGTATGAGTTCTGTGAACAATGAGAAAAAAACATACAAAAAATCTTACTAATATTAACCAAACATTAAGTCTAACTAAACAAACGAAAACATGAAGCAAAACAACCAAAATTTGTTTTCGGCGTTCGTAAGAAAGATCGCTTTGGCGATTTGTTTCTTAGGTATCTCGACCCTCGCATTTGCCCAGTCGCAGGTGAAGGGTACGGTAAAGGATGCCAACGGACTGCCCGTGATCGGTGCCACCGTGATTGTCG
>JAGAMA010000015.1 GCA_017624955.1 Alistipes sp. | reverse complement strand
TAATTCTTAATTTTTAATTCTTAATTCTTAATTTGTGACTACCATCTCGACCCGGCACCTCCGCCGCCAAAGTGACCGCCACCGAAGCCGCCACCCATCGAGCCGCCACCAAACGAACCTCCGCCGAAGCCGCCGATGAAAGGACCTCCCATCGAACCGCCTCCGTGGTTGTTTTCGTAGTATTCACGACGACGCTTGCGCACCGTAGCCCCGCACTTTTGGCAGACATACACATCTTCAACCAACTCATAAAAGGCGTTGTGGCCTACGGTGAATTGATCGGTCAGTTGCAGTTTACGGCGACCGCATTGGGGGCATCGACTGCGAAGTAACGCCAAGAGCAACAAGGCGATAAAGGGGAAGAGGAAGTAGATGAGCATGAGCCACATTTCGGGGTTCTCGCCCTCCTCCGCAGGGAGCGGTTCCGACCCCTCCAGCACACGCGCCACGGCCTCCACGCCGGCCACCATGCCCGCGCTATAATCCTCCTCGCGGAAGTGCGGGAGCATATATTGCAGTTGGATGCGTTTGCAGATGGCATCGGGCAAAACACCCTCCAGGCCATCGCCCGTTACGAAGCGAATCTCATGCACCCCTTCAACGAGCAGGATACCGAGTCCGTTATCGCCCTCGGCACGACCTACGCCCCACTTCGAGAAGAGGTCGATGGCGAACGAGAAGACATCGTCCGATGCGATCTCGCGCACCGCCACCACCGCCACCTCGGCATAGCCGCCCGTGCGGAGCGTATCGCAGATAAAGTCGATCGTGCGCACCGCATCCTCGGACAAAATGCCGTCGGGGTTGGCCGTATATCGGGTACGATCCGCAAGCTGTACATGGGGAATCTCCTCTACGGTATAGGCCGCAGCATGCACCTCCAATCCCACCACAAGGAGCAGGGATAGCAACAGATATCGGATCGCGCGTTTCATCATCACAAATTATTTTTTCAGGGTCAGCACACGGTAGCTCCAGGGAGTCATCAACTCACTGACCGAGGTCGGAAGTTCATACGACTGCCCTGCCATAAAGTCGGTATAGCGACCGGCATAGATGCCCGTATTGTACTCGGCCTGAATCGTATAGGGCGAGAGGTTCATCACCGCAATCACGCGGTTATCCGCCGTCTCGCGCACCAGGATCATCAGGCAATCCTCCGCGTTGTTGCGAATCTCGACCCACGACCCCTCGCCGGCCCACAGGGCGCTGTTCTCGCGGTGCAGGCGCGCCAACTTCGTGTACCGCTCCGTATGCTCGTTGAAGGCATATTTACGGATCGGATCACGATCGAAGAAGGCAAAGACATGGTCGTAACCGATCTCCTGGCCCGTGTAGATGAGCGGCAGGGAGCGCGGTGCCACAAAGGTAAAGAGCGACAACGCCTCATGCGCCAGCCCCATGCGCGAAAACTCCGTTCCGCTCCACGAATTTTCGTCGTGGTTCGAGGTAAACGAAAGGCGCATCGTATCGGCCGGATACTCCCCAAGATCGCGGTAGAGATAATCGCGCAAAGCCGTCACACGGCACTTTCCCTGCGCAAGGTCGTTCATCAGGTGGTGCATCTGCCAGCCGTAGTGGGCATCGAAAGCCTGCTCCGTAAGATCGCGCTGCTCGGCCTCGCAAAGCAGGAAAAGATCCCCCTTCACCTTGCGCAGCTCCTCGGCGGCGTAGTTCCAAAAAACGGTCGGCACCAGCATCGCCATATCGCAACGGAAGCCGTCCACGGCATGCTCCGTGAGCCAAAACTTCATCGCCTCGACCTGCGCCTCCCACACGGCGTGATTCTCGTAGTTGAGCTTCGCCGTATCGGTCCAGTCGCAGGGCACTTTCGGCGCTCCATTCTCCCATTCGTAGCGGTCGGGGTGCTCCTTAATCCAACGATGGTCGCGTGCCGTATGGTTAGCCACCCAATCCAGGATTACCTTCATACCCAGGCGATGTGCCGCACGAATAAAGGCATCCAGATCCGCCATCGTACCCATCTCGGGATTGACGGCGCAGTAATCCGAGATCGAGTAGTAGGAGCCGAGCGAACCTTTGCGCCCCTCGTGGCCGATCGGGTAGATCGGCATGAGCCACACGGCATCTACGCCCATCTCACGAAGCCCCTTCAGTCGTCGTTGCGCAGCACGCAACGTACCGCTCGGGGTCATCTGGCGGACATTCATTTCATACAGCAGCGCCTTGCGGCTCCATTCGGGATGTATCATGGGTTCTTCTTTTCTCTATTGTTTTGGTGCTCAAAGGTACACTTTTTTTTGCAAATACCATGCATGGACAAAATAATCATCCAAAACCGCCGAAAAGCCTCCCGGGATTTCCGTTTCCCGGATTTTTTTTGTAGCTTTGTACGCTATATGTAGCTAAATTAACAACCCAAAGGTTTTTTCGATACATGAAAAGATTTCTTTTGACCGCCCTCGCGGGCCTCACGCTTCTCTTCGCCTCGTGCAATTCGCAGAAGCGCATTTGGTATCTACAGGATGCCGCCGAGTTTACGCCTGAGCAGATTGCCGAGCAGGGACAGATTCGAATTCAACCCCTTGACCGACTGACGATTGTCGTCAATAGTAAAGACCCCGAGCTGGCCTTGCCGTTCAACGCCGCCACGGGTTACAACGCCCTCACGCCGCTTGCCTCGTCGAGCATTTCGAGCGGCAGCAGCCTCCAGGTCCGCACCGTGGACGAAAAGGGTATGTTGCAGATGCCCGTTCTTGGCGAACTGAAGGTAGAGGGGCTCACGCGCGGCGAGTTGGCCAAGTTAATTGCCGAGCAGATTATCCAAGGCGGCTACATCAAAGACCCGACGGTCAATGTGCAGTTTGCCGACATGAAGATTTCGGTGCTGGGTGAGGTCGTACGCGCCGGTTCGTACGCCGTCACGCACGACAAGATGACCATCTTCGATGCCCTGGCGCTGGCCGGCGACATGACCGTCTTCGGTCAGCGTAACGACGTAATGGTTTACCGCGAAGTGGATGGCGTACGCACGATCCACTACCTCGACCTCACGTCGAAGGATATCTTCACGTCGCCCGCCTTCTACATCAAGCAAAACGACGTGATCTATGTAAAGCCCAACAAGTACAAGGCTCAGTCGGGTGAGATCAACCAGAACCGCAGTTTCTATATCTCACTCGCCAGCACGGCGATTGCCGTGGCTACGCTCATCGTCACGATTACCAAATAAGTAAACACAAGGAAAACCTCATTTATCATGACCGAACAACCCATCATGCAGCCCAACATGGGAAGCGAAGAGAATTCGTTTGAGTCGATCACCCTGCACGATATTATCGAGATCTTCTTTACCAACTGGCGTTGGTTTGTCGCCTCGGTGGTGCTCTGCCTCGGAGTGGCCTATTTCTACCTCTCCTCGACCCCGAGCATCTACAAGCGCGAAGCCATGCTCCTGATCAAGGACAGCCGCAAGGGTGGCGATCTGGAGATCACCGCCTTCAGCGACCTGGCAGGGTTCCAGAGCCGTCGCAATGTCGATAACGAGCTCTACATCCTCCAGTCGCGCCGCCTGATGATCGAGGTGGTCAAGAAGCTCAACCTGACGACCAGCTACCGCACGCAGCGCGGTCTGCGTTCGCAGGATCTCTACAAGCAGTCCCCCATCGAGGTTCGTTTCATTAACGACGACGATAAGCTGGGCCGCTCACTCGAGGTAACCCCCATTTCGGACAAGCAGGTCGAGCTGAGCAACTTCTTCGATAAGTATCTCTCGCGCCGCGAGCAGCGCATGGAGCTGACGGCCAACTTCGGCGATACGATCTCGACCCCCGTAGGTGAGCTCGTGGTGGAGAAGACCCTCTTCCTCGATTCGACCTACTACGACAAGGCCATCGCGGTATCGAAGGGCACCTTGGAGGCCACGGCCAACAGCTACCGCAAGCAGGTGCAGAGCGGCATCGTAAACAAGCAGGCTTCGGTCGTGTCGATTGCCATGAACTCCGCCTCGCCCCGTCGTGCCGAGGATGTGATCAACACGCTGATCGAGGTCTACAACGAGGACGGTATCAAGGATAAGCAGAGTATCTCGCAGATCACGGCCGAGTTCATCGCCTCGCGTCTGGAGGTAATCGGCACGGAGCTGGGCAAGGTAGACCGCGACATCGCCTCGATCAAGCAGTCGAACCGCATCATCGACATCGAGTCGGAGGCTACGCGCACCGTAGGCGAAAGCTCGAAGTACAAGGCCGAGAGCCTCTCGCTCGAGAACCAGATCACCACGGCCGACTACATCCGCACCTACCTGCAGGATGCCTCGAAGGCTCACGACCTGATTCCGATGGTTGCCTCGATTGCCAACAACGGCATTTCGACCCAGATCAACGACTACAACACGGCCATTCTCCAGCGCCAAAAGCTCTTGCAAAACAGTTCGGAGAACAGCCCCGTGATCCAGCAGCTCAACACGATGCTGGCCGGTACGCGCAACTCGATCATCGCTTCGCTCAACTCGCACATCGAGACCCTCGAGATGCAGCTCAAGACGATGCGTCAGGAGGAGCACCGCGTGAACAGCCGCATCTCGAGCATGCCCACCCAGGAGAAGGTGATGCTGGATGTAGCCCGTCAGCAGAAGATCAAGGAGGAGTTGTACCTCTACTTGTTGAATAAGCAGGAGGAGACCCACCTTAATTATGTAATTGCCGAGCCGAACGCCCGCATCATCGACCTGGCCTACGGTTCGAACAGCCCGATTGCTCCGCGCTCGATGGTCATTATGGCCATGGCGCTGATGCTCGGCATAGCGATTCCGTTCGGTCTGTTCTTCCTGCTCGGTATGCTCGACACCTCGATCCGTGGTCGCCGCGATATCGAGAAATACACGACCGTTCCCTACCTGGGCGATATTCCGCAGGCAGAGCAGTCGGCCGTCACGAAGCAGGGCGTAGCTGTCCGCGAGGCGGGCCGCGATGCCATTTCGGAGGCCTTCCGTATGTTGCGTTCGAACATGACCTTCATGGGTGTCACGTCGGGTCAGGAGGGTTACAAGATGCAGACCATCCTCTTCACTTCGTCGAATCCCCATGCCGGTAAGACCTTCGTGGCTACCAACCTGGCGATGACCCTCGCCACAGCCGGTAAGCGCGTGATTGTGGTCGATCTCGACCTGCGCCGTCACGCCTTCTCGACCCAGATGGGCCACGGCAAGAGCAAGCGCGGTGTCACGAGCTACCTCACGGGTGCACATACGATCAACGACCTCATCGAGAAGTCGAACCTGCACGAGAACTTCGATGTGATCTACGCCGGTATCCAGCCCCCCAACCCTGCCGAGCTGTTGCTCTCGGAGCAGTTGGATAAGCTCATTGCCGAGCTGCGCACGCGCTACGACTTCGTACTGCTCGACTCGACCCCGTCGATGTCGGTGGCCGATGCCATCATCTGCGACCGTCTGGTCGATGTGACGATGTATGTCGTGCGTGAGGGTATCCTCGACCGCCGTCAGCTGCCCGATATCGAGCGCCTGCACCAGGAGAAGAAGTTCCACAACATGTCGATCGTTCTCAACGGCTCGCGCAGCCACCGCCACGGTTATGGCTACGGTTACGGCTATGGCTACGGGTATGGTTACGGCTATGGCTACGGGGAGACCGAGTACCGCGAGAAGAGCTACCGCAAGCGCATCACGAAGTTCTTCCGTCGTCTGCTCACCAATAAACAGTAAACGACCATGGCTATTCGTGAAGCGATCATTGCCCTCGATTTTGACGGCACGGTGGTTACCCACGCCTACCCCGAGGTGGGCGAGGATATCGGGGCCGTGCCCGTGCTGAAGGAGCTCGTTGCCCAGGGCGACAAGCTGATTCTTTGGACCATGCGCCATGACCAACTCTTAGAGGATGCCGTGGCCTGGTTCCGCAAGCACGAGATTCCGCTGTGGGCCGTAAACGAGAACCCCACGCAGGAGCGTTGGACCACCTCGCCCAAGATTCACGCCGACCTGGTGATCGATGACAGCGCCCTGGGCTGCCCGACCTGCTTCCTGGATGGGGAGCGCCGTCCGGCTGCCGATTGGCGCCGCATCCGCGAGTTGCTGGTGCGCATGGGCTACCTCGATTAATCGGGGTCTACGGAATACAACAAAGGCTGTCCCACATCGGAGACAGCCTTTGTTATATTAATAAGGTATACTACAACCAAAAAAGGGCGATCAAGGTCAAGATAAATCCCCCTGCGAAGCCGGCCAACACCTGCCACGGATTGTGGTGACCGAGGTAGAGCCGTGCCGAGGCGAGCAGACCTGCCGCCACGATGCTCCACAAGAGCCAACTGAAGAGTTGCGTCATGCCGAGCGAATTCATCACGACCAGAAGCGCTACGGCAGCCCCCATAGAGGTCATGTGCAGGCTGATCTTCCACTCGCTCGAGACCACCAGGCAAAGCATTTCACAGCAGGCCGCCGCCAACATGAATTTGCGCAGAAAGACCGCCTGCGGCACCTTTGCGATGACAAAGGCGCAGACCAGGTAGGCCACCGCACCAATGAGCAGGGGCAGGATGCGCTCCCGCCGATCGTGAATATGGAGATCTTTGAGTTTACCGAAGTAGCGGAGTGCTGCGACGGCCACCATCGGAACCAACGTACCATAAAGCACCACCGCACCCCCTAAATACCACTTCACCTTCAGGGGAAAAAGCGCAAAGGAGGTCTGCGTAAAGAGGAGCGCAACCAGGTAGAGGGGCATCACCAGCGGATGGAGAGCCATCGAGAGGGCGCGTGAAAGGTATGTGGGAAGTTGCTCGGTCATGATGTATCAGCTTTTATCGCATCAAAATTAGTGATTTTCCAAAACAATGCCACACGGCAACAAAAAAAAATCGTACCTTTAGCCAAGAAACAGAGACGAGCCATGATGAACAAACCGCACCTCAAGGAGCTGACCGCCTACGACCGCACAACGCACCACGCCATTCAACGGCTGATGGATCAACTCACCCCCTCGCCCGTGATGTTGAGCGAGGAGCTGCTCCGAGCCCTGATTGCCGACCCGTCGAGCCACCTCTATCTTTTGGAGGAGGAGGGGTCGATAGTCGGCATGCTGACCTTAGGGATCTACCTTTCGCCAACGGGCTCAAAGGGGTGGATCGAGGATGTCGTGGTCGATAGCGAGGCGCGTGGCCGTGGTTACGGAAAACTCCTTGTCGAGCACGCCATCGCGGAGGCGCGCCGAGCGGGTGTCGGGCAGTTGATGCTCACCTCCAATCCCCGGCGCGTGGCAGCCAACCACCTCTACCAGCAAATGGGATTCCAACGCAAAGAGACCAACTGCTATCGAATGGAGTTGCAGGCAACCGAGCAGAAGGGTAATTAAAGGTAACTAAAGGCGACTAAAGGAAAAACCCTTTCTCGCCTTTCTCGCCTTTCTCGCCTTTCTCGCCCTTAACTACCCTTATTCTCCCTTTTGTAATAATTTTTTTCGTGCAAAATTTGGTTTATTTTATAAACTACTTTATATTTGCATTGTGATCACGACCCGATTGTTGAACCTTAACACACGAAAACGATGCAAGAGCGCAAATTAACCGAGGCCGAGAGCCTGGCCCTCATTACCCAGATGATTCAAAACACCCACCGCCGTCTGACGGTCAATGCCGGAAAGCCCTACCTTATTTGGGGTTATCTGACAGCCGGTGTAGCCCTTTTCGAGTGGCTGGTAGTCGTAAACGGCTGGTCATTCTATTGGATGTTTGCCTGGTGGCTCATCCCCCTGCTGGGATTCCCCTTAATGCTCCTCACCTGCCGCAAGCGACCCACCGAGCCGAAGAACTACATCGACCGTGCCGTCGAGGCGGTCTGGATCGCCTGCTCGGTGGCAATGATTCCCGCCTTTGCGATCGCCCTCTTTTACCGCGTATCAATTCTGCCGCTTGTAACGCTGATTATCAGCATCGGCACACTCGTTTCGGGACGACTGATCGCCATGAAGGCGGTGACATGGGGCGGCGCGCTCTTTATGTGCGGCACGGTGGCGATGGCCCTCCATCAGTTCTCGATGCGCCATGCGGTTGTGGTCGAAAACGTAAACGAATACACCCTCTTTTTATATAAAGGAGAAATGCTTATCTTTGCCTTGTTGTTTATCTGCGGAATGATTATTCCGGGCCATATCATCAACGCCAAAACGCGCAAACATGCTTAAATCGCTCGATCCGTTGCTGCACTCGGAGCTCCGTCTGGGGGTGATGTCGATCCTGTTGGGGGTCGAGGAGGCCGACTTTGTCTTCCTGCGACAAGAGACAGGCGCTACGGCGGGCAACCTGAGTGTGCAACTCGACAAGCTCCAAAAGGCGGGCTACATCGCCGTTGAAAAGACCTTCCGCGGCAAGATGCCCTGCACCCTCTGCCGCATCACGGAGGAGGGCATCCGAGCCTTTGAAAAGTATGTCGAGGCGCTGAGAAGCTACATCGAGAAGTAACAAAAAAGACGACACATAGCAGGTCGTCTTTTTTTAGATTTGTTTTCTTAAGCGTGCCACCGGAATATTCAACATCTCACGGTATTTGGCCACCGTACGACGGGCAATGCAGTAGCCGTGGTCGTTGAGAATATTCATCAATGTTTCGTCCGTCAGGGGGTGGCGCTTATCCTCCTCGTCGATGCACTTCTGCAAGAGGGTCTTGATCTCATACGAGGAGACCTCCTCACCCGAAGCGGTCTGCATCGCCTCCGAGAAGAGCGATTTGAGGAGAATAATCCCAAACTGCGTCTGCACATACTTGCTGTTCACCACGCGCGAAATGGTCGATACGTCGAGCCCCGTGCGGTCGGCAATATCCTTGAGGATCATCGGTCGGAGCTTCGAGCGGTCGCCCGTGCGGAAATACTCCTGCTGGTAATCCAGGATGGTCTGCATGGTCCGCATCAGCGTATCGTGGCGCTGCTTGATGGCCGAGATAAACCACTTGGCCGAGTCGATCTTCTGCTTGACAAACTGCAACGCCTCTTTATCCTCCTCGCGCACCTTGCCATCGGCCTTTACCATATCGCGGATCATCTCCACATAGCGGCGATTGACCTTCACTTCGGGGACATTGTAGGAGTTGAGCGAGAGTTGAAACTCCCCATCCTGGTAGTCGAGCAGGAAATCGGGAATGATGTAGGGCGTGGTATTCGTACCCCCCTCGGCATAGAGGTTGCCGGGCTTGGGGGCAAGGCGCTTGATCTCGCTGATCGCCTCGCGGAACTCCTCCTCCGAGACCTGCAGACGGCTCATGAGCCGCTCATAGTGCTTCTTGACGAACTCCTCGAAGTGGTCCGTAAGAATCTTCGTGGCGAGGCGGCGTGTGGCGGTCGTTTGGGGCAGCTGCCCGATTTGCAGCAGCAGGCACTCCTGCAAATTGCGCGCACCCACGCCTGCAGGCTCCAACTCATGGATCACGCCCAGCAGTCGCTCCAACTCCTCCACCGTAGTCTCGACACCCACCGTGAAGGCGATATCGTCGGCCACCGACTCCAGATCGCGCCTCAGGTAGCCATCCTCGTCGATGCTCCCCACGAGGTAGATAGCCAGGCGCATCTCCCTCTCCGTGAGGTTGCGATAGCCGAGCTGCTCAACCAGGTACTCCTGCAACGAGCGCCCCTCGGTCAGATAGACCGGTCGCTGCTTATCGTCGCGCGAGAAATGGTTCAGTCGGCTCTTATAGGCGGGCGTATCATCCTCCTTGAGGTACTCCTCGACCGAGATCTCCTTCGGCTCATCCTCCTCCGAGCGACGCTCATCCTCCTCGAGGACGATGTTATCCTCGATCTCCTGCTTGATGCGTTGCTCGAGTTGCACGGTGGGCAGCTCCAGCAACTTGATCATCTGGATCTGTTGCGGAGAGAGCTTCTGCTGAAGCGAGATTATCTGTTTTTGACTCAGTGCCATAGGTTATAAATTTAATGGGACCTCTGTAACACAAACGCGCAGAAGTCCCATTAAATTTTGTCTTCGTTCAGTCTTTTTTCGACCGATTAGAATTCTGCGTGCAGCGGGGTACGCGGGAAGGGGATCACATCGCGGATGTTGGTCATACCCGTCACGAACATCAGCAGGCGCTCAAAGCCCAAGCCGAAGCCCGAGTGCGGAGCCGAACCCCAACGGCGCGTATCGAGGTACCACCAGAGGCTCTTCTCGCTCATACCCAATTCGGCTACGCGTGCAGAAAGCTTGCCATAGTCGGCCTCGCGCTCCGAACCGCCGATAATCTCGCCGATTTTGGGGAACAATACGTCCATGGCGCGTACCGTCTTGCCATCCTCGTTCTGCTTCATGTAGAAGGCCTTGATCTCCTTCGGGTAGTTGATCAGGATCACGGGGCGCTTGAAGTGCTTCTCTACGAGGTAGCGCTCATGCTCCGACTGCAGGTCGCAACCCCACTCGACGGGGAACTCGAACTTCTGACCCGAAGCCTTCAGAATCTCGATACCCTCCGTGTAGGTCAGGCGCTGGAAGTCGTTCGCAACAACGAAGTTCAGGCGCTCGATCAGCTCCGGATCCCACATCTTGTTCATAAACTCCAGATCCTCGCGGCAGTTCTCCAGGGCGTAGTTGATCAGGTACTTGAGGAACTCCTCGGCCATCTCCATATTATCCTCCAGCTCGTAGAAGGCGGCCTCCG
>JAGAMA010000014.1 GCA_017624955.1 Alistipes sp. | reverse complement strand
TAATTTAACTCGGTGATTTATAGAGAAATAGAGAGATTGTGAGAGAATAATAATAAACATATAGCTGGGAACAATCTCATCTATTGAAATGGTTACCAATCAGTTAGATTATTTTAGTGTTCACCTGTGATATATTAACTATTTTTTTACTTACTCCGGTTTAACGAGGCTCAAATACAACTCGTCGAGCTGTGTTTGATCGACATAGCCCGGTGCATCGAGCATCACATCGCGGCCGGCATTGTTCTTCGGGAAGGCGATGTAGTCGCGGATCGACTCCGAGCCGCCGAACAACGAGCAGAGGCGGTCGAAACCGAACGCCAGACCACCGTGCGGGGGCGCACCGAACTTGAAGGCGTTCATCAGGAAGCCGAACTGCTCCTGGGCGCGCTCGGGCGTGAAGCCGAGGCACTTGAAGATCGTAGCCTGCAGCTTGGCATCGTGGATACGGATCGAACCACCGCCGATCTCCGTACCGTTGCAGACAAAGTCGTAGGCGTTGGCACGCACGCGACCCGGATCGCTCTCGAGGAACTCGACATCCTCGGGTTTGGGCGAGGTGAAGGGGTGGTGCATGGCGTAGTAGCGCTCCGTCTCCTCATCCCACTCGAACATCGGGAAATCGACTACCCACAGCGGGGCAAACTTCTTCGGATCGCGCAGACCGAGCTGCTGACCCACCTCGAGGCGCAGGGCGCAGAGCTGCGTGAGGGCCTTGAACTTCTTGCCGCAGAGGATGAAGACCATATCGCCGGCCTTCGCGCCACACTTCTCGGCCATCGCCTTGACCTCCTCGGGCGTGTAGAACTTGTCGATCGACGACTTCACGCCGCCCTCCTCCACGCGGATCCAGATCAGACCCTTGGCACCCACCTGGGGGCGCTTTACGAACTCCGTGAGGGCATCAATCTGCTTGCGCGTATAGGTGGCGCAACCCGTGGCGGCGAAGCCCGTGATGTACTCCGCATCGTCAAAAACGGAGAAACCGTGACCCTTGGCCAACTCCGTCAGGTCGGCGAACTCCATGCCGAAACGCAGGTCGGGCTTATCCGAACCATACTTCTCCATCGCCTCGATCCAGGGCATGCGGCGGAAGGGCTCCGTGAAGTCGATATGCATCACCTCGCGGAACATGTGCTTGGCCCAATTCTCGAAGGTCGAGATCACATCCTCCTGCTCGACGAAGGCCATCTCGCAGTCGATCTGCGTAAACTCGGGCTGACGGTCGGCGCGCAGGTCCTCGTCACGGAAGCAGCGCACGATCTGGAAGTAGCGGTCGTAACCGGCCACCATCAGGAGCTGCTTCAGCGTCTGGGGCGACTGCGGCAGGGCGTAGAACTGGTTGGGGTTCATGCGGCTCGGCACGATGAAGTCACGCGCACCCTCGGGCGTAGAACCTACGAGGTAGGGGGTCTCAATCTCGAGGAAACCCTCCTGGTCGAGGAAGCGACGAATCTCCTGGGCCATCTTATGGCGCAGGATCATGTTGCGCTGCAGGGGCGGACGGCGCAGGTCGAGGTAGCGGTACTTCATGCGCAGGTCGTCGCCACCGTCCGAGTTCTCCTCAATCGTGAAGGGGGGCGTTTGTGCCTCGTTCAGCACCGTGATAGCCGTAGCGGCCACCTCGATATCGCCCGTCGGCATCTTGGGGTTCTTCGACTGGCGCTCCAAGACCGTACCGGTCACCTGGAGTACCCACTCGCGACCCACCTTGAGGGCCGTCTCGCGCACCTCGGCAGCCGAGTTCTCCTCTACGACGATCTGCGTCAGACCGTAGCGGTCGCGCAGGTCGATGAAGGTCATGGCACCCAGGTTACGCACCTTCTGCACCCATCCGGCGAGGGTGACGGTTTCGTTCTTGTGCTCGATACGAAGCGAGCCACAGGTATGAGTTCTGTACATGGTTGTATGTGTTTTGTTCGTCTTTAACGCTAAAAAATGCGATTTAACGAGCAAAGGTAATCATTAAAAGTGTTAATTTTGCCGAAAATTGCGAAAAAATATGGTGGAGCAACGGCTAATTGATGAAAATTTCATGCGTCAGGCACTAAACGAGGCCCGAGCGGCGTTTGATAAGCAGGAGGTCCCGATTGGTGCGGTTATCGTGAGCGAGGGGCGCGTTATCGGTCGAGGCCATAATTTGGTCGAGACGTTGCAAGACCCTACGGCCCATGCCGAGATGCAGGCCCTGACGGCTGCCACCGAGACCCTGGGCGGAAAGTACCTCCCCAAATGTACGCTCTATGTGACCGTCGAGCCGTGCATTATGTGCGCCGGAGCGATCTCCTGGGCACAGGTCGGCAGGGTCGTCTGGGGAGCCGACGACCCGAAGAAGGGCTACCGAACCTACTCGGAGCGGGTTTTTCACCCCAAGACCGAGGTTTGCAGCGGCGTATTGGTGGAGGAGTGCGAGGCGCTGATGAGCGATTTTTTTGCTTCGCTCAGGCGTTAGATGCCGCGAAGTGGGGGTGAAATTTGAAAGTTTGAAAACTTTTGTATAATTTTGTCGCATTGTTGCCGTTTTTGAAAGGCACGGAAAAGCAAATTTAATAACCAAAAACTTTATAAAACTATGAAAAAACTTTTTGTATTGGTAGCTGCGCTCTTCGCTGTATGCTCGCTTTCGGCGCAGGATCTGAAGACGGTGTTCAACGAGGGTGGTGCTGCTTATACGGCTAAGAACTTCCAGCTCGCCGCTGAGAAGTTCGAGCAGGTTATCGCCGAGGGTATGGATATGCCCGACATGGAGTCGACGGTCGCTTCGGCCAAGACCTATCTGCCCAAGTGCTACTACATGCTGGGAGGTCGTGCCGCACAGGCCAAGAACCTCGATGTAGCTTTGGAAAACTTCACGAAGGCTGCCGACAAGGCCGAGCTGTATGGCGACGCTACGAACGCCGACAAGTACAAGGTATGGGTTGGCCGCATCTACCAGATGAAGGGTGGTGAGGCTTTCAACTCGAAGGACTACGCTACGGCTGTTGCCGTATTTGAGAAGGGCTACGCTGCCGACCAGAACAATACGGCTATGGCACTGAACCTGGCTATGAGCTACTGCGAGCTGGGCGAGTTCGAGAAGGGTATGGACATCTACGAGGTGGTAGCTGCCAAGAAGCACCCCAAGTACGCTGCCGATGCAGCCAAGGCTAAGGAGCAGATGGCCCTCTACACGAACAACGAGGTTGCCAAGTTGCAGGGTGCCGGCGATTTCGACGGTATTATCGCCATGGCTGACAAGCAGCTGGCCAAGAACCCCGTAAGCCCCACGTTCCAGCTGGTTCGTCTGCAGGCTTACCTCGGCAAGAAGGACTATAAGAAGGTCATCGAGCTGGGTGAGGAGGCTGCTGCCGCTCAGACCGACGAGGCCGACAAGAGCATGGCTTACTTCCAGGTAGGTGCCGCTCATAATGCCCTCTCGCAGCGCGATCAGGCTATCGCCGCCTTCCAGAAGGTTACGGCCGGCCCCGCTGCCGAGAACGCCAAGGCCGCTCTCGCCGAGCTGAATAAGTAGAAAATTCAACGGTTTTTCCCGTATTCTGGAGGCCTCGAACGCATGGTTCGAGGCCTCTTTTTGTTATTGTGCGTGTCGTTGCATGCGATGCGTTGGTTCGATTCGTTTGGTGGAATATTCATACAAAAACACCTCGGTCAAACCGAGGTGCTCCCTTTTTGTTTTGTTAGGATTGGTGAAAAGGGCCATTGAATAGGTCGTGTTAGGAATGTTTCTTTGTGGTTGGTTGCGCAATTGTTTGACAGCCAAAATCTTAATTGTTTCCCCGTCTCGATTTCTCCAGCCGATATACTGCGCTATATCATCATCTTTTTATACATAAAAAAGCAATTTTGTCTCTCTGTTTTTTCGTTTAATTCATGCGTACATTTTCTCACACGCAAGCACGCGTACGCATTTATGTCCAAAAATATAAAATTTCGTCCAAAATGTAATCAATTTCGTTGATAAAATTTGCCGTTTTGTTTTATTTTTTATAAAAATCACAAGAACTATATGGATTACTTATAACAATTGGGCGACATTGTGGACTTTTAGTGGACTTTTAGTTCACTTTTATGTATAGAAAACTAACTCTTTTGTTGGTCATGGCCGTCAGCGCAATATGCTTCGTTGATACGGCAAAGGGACAGGATGTGGCCTTGAAAACCAACCTGCTCTACGATGCAACCAAAACCATCAATGCCGGAATCGAGGTAGGACTCGCTCCTCGTTGGACAATCGATCTTTCGGGGAACTACAACGCTTGGTGGGCAAACAAGTCGAGTCGCACCATGTGGAAACACTACCTCGTACAACCCGAACTTCGCTACTGGTTCTGCGACCGTTTCTCGGGTCATTTCCTCGGCTTGCACGGTCTGGGTGGCAAGTACAATTTCAGCAATCTGGATAATGATATCAAAATTTTTGGTACCGACTTCTCCAAGCTGGGAGACTATCGCTATCAGGGATGGTATGCCGGCGTAGGTTTGGGCTATGGTTACCAATTTGTGTTGGGTCGTCACTGGAATCTGGAGTTAGAACTGGGTGCCGGTTATGTCTATACCGTGTACGATAAATTTGAGTGCCCCGAGTGTGGTCGTCAGCTCGAGTCGGATGTCCCCTATCACTACTGGGGAATTACGAAAATAGCTGTTGGTATTGTCTATCTCTTCTAAAACCTCGCCGCAATGAAACGAATCATTACTTTATTTGCCCTGTTTTGCTGCCTCGCAGAGGTGAATGCTCAAGAGATTTTTGATGGTGATGTGACCATCCGCGACTTCTCCTATACGCGCAATGGCGACTACATGTACCTCAATATGAATATTGACCTTGCCGAGTTCGATGTCCACAACAACCGTGCAACGATTCTCTCGCCGAAGATCGTCAAGGAGAACGAGTCGGTGGATCTGCATTCGGTAGGTATCTATGGCCGCCGTCGCTATTTTACCTATGTCCGCAACGGTTGGAGTACGCTGGGTGGGGAGAAGGATCTGATCTATAAGGAGAAGGATTGCCCCGAAATCCTCAATTACCGTGCAACGGTTCCCTTTGAGGAGTGGATGGATGGCTCGCAGATCGTGATCGGTAACCGTACCTATGGTTGCTGCAATAAGATGCTCGATGAGCGTTTTGAGCGCCTGGGCGCTTACCACAACTGGGTATATACGCCGAAATTCGCCTTTGTGCGCCCGACGGCCGAGGCGGTCAAGACCCGCGAGTTGTCGGGCTCGGCCTTTGTCGATTTCCCTGTCTCGCAGACCATTATCCGCCCCGAGTACCGCAACAACCGCGTGGAGCTGGCCAAGATTACCGGTACGATTGATTCGGTGCGTAACGATAAGGATATTACCGTAACGGCCATTTCGATCAAGGGTTTTGCCTCGCCCGAGAGCCCCTATTCGAACAATACGCGCCTGGCAAAGGGTCGTACCGAGGCGTTGCGCGTCTATGTAAACCAGCTCTACCTCTTCCCCGAGGACTTTATCGCTACGGATTACGAGCCGGAGAACTGGGAGGGCCTGCGTGCCTATGTCGAGCAGTCGTCGCTGCCGCATCGCCGTGAGATCATCGCCCTGATTGATGGCGACCGCGAGCCCGATAACAAGGAGTGGAAGATCAAATCGACCTACCCCGATGAGTATCGCTTCCTGTTGCAGAACTGCTACCCGGCGTTGCGTCGTTCGGATTACCGTATCGAGTATGTGATCCGTGGTTTCTCGGATCCCGAGGAGATTCGTCGCATCGTCAAGGAGCGCCCGCAGAAGCTCAGCCTGGAGGAGTTCTATGTGGCAGCCCAGGGCTTGGAGCCGGGTAGTGAGGAGTTCTGCCAGATCTTCGATGTTGCGGTGCGTATGTACCCCAACGACGAGGTGGCTAACCTCAATGCTGCCAACTCGGCGATGAGCGAGGGCAACCTGAAGGGTGCCGAGCGCTTCTTGGAGAAGTCGGGTAAGAGCGATGAGGCGCTCTATGCGCGCGGTGTGCTGGCTGCCCTGCAGAAGGATTACGATGCGGCCGCCGACTATTTCCGCCTGGTTGAGGGGTGTATCCCCGAGGCGGCAGATGCCCTGGAGCAGTTGGCAAAATTGACCGAATAAACAAACAACAACATATATACCTATATTTATTTATTAACCTTTTCTAATTTTTTACTTTATGAAGAAGTATTTGATCTGTGCATTTGCACTGGCAGCCTTCTGCGCATGCAGCAGTGGTGCTGATGAGGAGCAAGTGAAGCCGAACGAGAATGGCCAGGTCTACATGCAGTTCTCTGTGAAGATGGAGACTTCGCGTAGCGAGACCGACGAGACCGGTGACACGAACTCGAACGCTAACCCCGACTATGAGGTCGGTTTTGACAAGGAGAACGCTATCTCGACTGTAGATGTCGTGCTTCGTAATGCTGATGACTATGTCGTAGCAGAAGATGTTGTCCCCGCAAAGGCTGCTACGGATACTTATGTGGCTTCGTTCAACACATTGGAATTGAAGGCTAATGCTACTTATGATGTTTACATCTATGCAAACTGCAAGGCTGATCAGAATTTAGATGCAACCTCGGCTGAGACGATTGAGAACATCACGAAGGATAATAAGTTTTGGATGACCAATGCTTATGCTGCTCAGTCTATTACGTTGCCTTCGGATCTGTCGCTCTACACCCAGCCCAACAACCCGCTGAACCTTCAGTCGCACTATGTTGAGCGTGTGATGGCTCGTTTCGACTACATGGCATCGAAGACTGATAACATCTATCCGATGGCTGTTGATGCAGAGAATGCCGCAACGGTAAATCTCCAACTGACGGATGTTGCTCTGATCAATATGAGCAAGAACTTCTACATGCTGCGTCGTGTTTCGAATGATGGTACGAATAATGGTTGGACTATTGGTGGTGCTGAAACCCCCAAGAACTATGTAGTTGACACGGATTATGCTGCTAAGGCTGCCGGTTACACCGAGGCTCAGGTTGCTAATTTCTACTACCATATGACCAAGCCCGCAGATTGGGAGTGGACGAAGCTTGCTACGCTGACTACGGATGATAATTGGACCGGTGAGGGTGACAAGGATCACAATCCCAGCGACTACAAGGTATGGCGCTATGCAATCGAGAATACGATTCCCAATATCAATGCTCAGGAGCATGGTATTTCGACGGGTGTTGTATTCAAGGGCGAGATTAAGGCTACCGATAAAGCATCTGAGGCTTTGCAGAATGCTCTGAAGGGTAAAGAAACGATTTATGTATTCAAGAACCAGCTCTATGGTACTTGGGCAGATGTAACGGCTGCTGCCGTGAAGTCGGAGACGAATACTGAGCCCGATGCCGAGCTGGCTGCTGCTTACAACGCTGTTGTTGCTGCCGGTGAGAACGCTACGGCTCAGACCTATGCTGATGCCGGCTTCACGGGTTATTCGCCTGAGGCTGATGGTAAGTTCTACGCTTACTACTACTACTGGAACCGTCACAACGACAATCTGGAGAATGATACGATGGGTCAGATGGAGTTCGCCGTTGTTCGTAACAATGTCTACAAGCTTTGTGTAGATAAGATCGCTCGTTATGGCCACCCGACTCCCGGTGGTAACGATCCTGATCCCGATCCGGAGAATCCGACCGATCCCGATGAGGAGCTGAACTACTACTTCACCGTTACGGTTAAGGTGCTGCCTTGGGTAGTTCGTGTAAATCACATCGAGTTCTAATTTGAGCATCGAAAACCAAATCAAATGAAACTTTTCAGTATAGTTTCACCTTGTGCTGTCGCCAAGAGGCTTTTGTGCCTCTTGGCAGCAGCCTTCGGGTGTCTTTCGTGTGAAGATAGCATATTCACCGATCAAAGTGACTGTCTCAGGGGTTTGTCACTGCGTTTCGTGTATGACTACAACATGGAGTATGCAAATGCCTTCCCCAAGAAGGTAGATTGCCTCTCGCTCTATGTCTTCGATGAGGCGGGTAACTATGTCACCACCCTCACCGAGACGAGCGATGTGTTGGCCGATGAGGCCTACCGCATGAATGTGGAGCTCGATGCGGGTGACTATACATTGGTAGCTTACGGAGGTTTAGCCTGCGCCGAGTCGTCGTTTACGATTCCCGACTTTGCCACGCGCGCTTACAGCCATATCGACGACCTGAGAGTCGAGCTGAAGCATACAAACTTCCTCAGCAACGAGGCCCTGCACGGCCTCTATTACGGTACGCTCAATGTAACGATCGAGGAGGACGACTTTGTCGAGGGTACGGTCTACATGATCAAGGATACGAACAACATCAAAATCGCGTTGCAGCAGATCAACGGTAAGACGATTGCCGCCTCGCAGTTCAAGTTCGAGATCACGGACGACAACTCCTACATGGATCGCTACAACCGCGTCGTACCGAAGGGCATGGTGACCTACACCCCTTGGACCACGGGTCAGGAGATTGTGGGTAGCTGGGAGGATAACGATACCCCCGTATCGGTAGCCTGGGCCGAGCTTTCAACCGCCCGCCTGGTGGTGGAGAACAATCCGCGTCTGACGATCACGAATCGTGAGACGGGCGAGGTGGTCTTCAGCATCCCGCTCAAGGAGTACCTGTTGCTGCTCAAGAGCGACCTTTATGCCGATATGTCGGCACAGGAGTTCCTCGATCGCGAGAGTGAGTGGTCGATGATCTTCTTCCTCGACGATGGATTCCGCTGGATCAATGTCGAGATTATTATCAATGGTTGGACGGTGCGTCTGAACCATATTGACGGATTGTAAACCTACTAAAACGCGATGTCTTTCATCTTCAGACATAACCTCATGGCGTTGCTGATCAGCTTCTTGCTGGTTGGTTGCTCGATCTGTGAGGATGGGCCTCAAGAGCCTCAAGAGCCGACATCGCAAAAGGTGGAGTTGGGTGTCCGAGTGGCTGTAACCGATGGTGCGGCCTTCCTCGGCTTGCAGTCGCGCGGCCCGTTAGCCGATGCGGTGAGCGACGATGAGAAGATGCAGACGCTGCGTATTATCATCGTGCGCCCCGATGGCACGGTGGAGCATAACCGCTACTACGACTTCCACCAAGCACCGACCACCTATTTTACCACCGAGAAGTTTAAGGTGGAGGGTGGCGAGCAAAAAAAGATTTACCTGTTTGCGAATGAAAACACCACATTCACAACGGGTCACAAAGTTGCCGACTACGATTTCGGCGCGATCAAAGTCGGAAAACCCTTCCCGACCGATGAGGTGACAGGGCAGGATATCGAGACCTCGCTCATTGAGGTAAATGATGCGCTGACCCAGATTGCTACACCGCTCTTTATGAGCGAGGCGCATGAGGTTGCTATGCCCAAGGCGGATCACGATGTCGAGTTGATCATTGTGCGTGCGGCCGTGAAGTTTACCTTCATGCTCAAGAACGAGAGTAGCGAGAATCTCCCGCTGGAGGAGCTGACGATCTCGAAGTTGGCTCGTCGCGAGTATTTGCTGCCTAAAAATGTGGTCTATGGCTCGGAGATAAGCGAAGAGGACAGTAAAACTGAGGTACAATACATTAAGTCGTATGATGTGCCGATGGTGGGCAACAACGAGCACTATAATTTCAAATTATCGTTGACCGATAAATATCCGCAGTTGAATGCCAATACCACCCTGACGCTCGATCCGATCTATTTGCTGGAGAGCAACTACGATGATCAGCCTGGTGTGGAGGGTCGCAACTACAAGATTTCCTTGACGCTCAATGGCGAGACCTACGAAAACGGCTTCTTCGATAATCTGGAGGCGCTGCCGCGTAATACGCATGTCGTAGTCGATGTGAAACTCAATACGGAACTTAAGGAGCTCAACTGCTCGGTGCGAGTCTATCCCTATGGCGAATATTGGCTCAATCCCGGCTTCGGACAATAAAATGGAATCGATGCAGATGAAACGCTGGCTGTTATACTTGTTAAGCACGATATGGTTGGTTTTCGGTGCTGTTGGTTGTACCGAGAGCCTCGATGAGGAGGTAAATCCGATCGGCAAGGGGGAGAGTGAGCTCTTGTTTGATGTCGAATTCCGCCCTATGGCTTCGCAACTGACGCGTACGGCAGGCGATGCCATCAAACACATCGAATCGCTTTGCATGGTGATCTATCGCGAGGACGGTTCGCTCTTTGGGCGCTTCCCGGTCGAGTCGTTTACGACCGATGAGCCCGATTCGCCGGCTAACCCCAATACCGACCCTACAGACTTTGCCGAGAGCAAAACCTGCCGTGCACAATTTGCCTTGCAGGAGAAACTGCCCTTCGGTAAGTATCGCTTCTATGTGGTAGCCAACTACACACCGACCGAAGCGCAGGTTGCCTCGGAGGAGAGTTTGCGTAATGTCTCTATTTCGTGGAACAAGACGAATGTGGCGGCCAATAATGCCATGTTCGGCTTCTTTACTGCAACTGCACAAGTGCCCATGGTGAATGATCTGCGTGAGCGTGCTCCTCTCGTTACGATCAATCAGGCCAAGATGTCGCTCTACGCCTGGGTGCGTCGTTTGGCCTCGAAGGTGACGGTTGCCTTTGACGGTACGAATCTCTACGAGAATGTCTATATCTATATCCATACGGTGCAGATTAAAGACATCCCGACTTCGTGCCTGCTGGGTGAAACCAATACGCCGACGGCCACTTCGCAACTGATTGCCGATGGCGAGACGATCTACCATCGCGCTGCTTCGTCCAAAGAGGAGACTGCCGGTTTGATGATTACGAAGGGTAATCCGACGGGAGGTCTGAACAATTCGGACGAGGTTGCCGAGGGTGTGCACCACGAGGTTGCCAATGCGCTCTACCTGTTCGAGAATATGCAGGGCACGAGCACGGATAAACACCAATACAAGAACTACGATTCGAAGGATAATAAGCCCTTTGGCTCCTATATCGAGGTCAAGGGCTATTATGTCAATAAATCGGCCGATAACGCATCGCAGGGCCCGATTATCTACCGCTTTATGCTGGGTAAGGATGTGACGAGCGATTTCAATACCGAGCGAAACAACCACTTCAAACTTACCCTGTGCTTTAAGAACAACGCCAACGACCCCGATTGGCATATTGTGTATGAGCCGGAGTCGCCCGAATTGTCCGTCCCGAACCCCTTGTATATTTCGTATGGCTATAATGAATACATGGATATTCCCATTGTGATTCAAGGCAATACTGTTTCCGACTTCAGTGCCGAGATTATCGATAACCCGTGGGGATATGACGAGCATAAGTATTCGGCCTATCAAACGGAGAACTACAACGGTTTCCTCTCGTTTAAGAAGCGAACAGCAGTGACCATTTCGGCGGATACCCGTAAGGCATGGGCTAACTCTACCGAACAAAAGATAACGGCTCCTACCTCGAAAACCGAGACTGCCACCGGCTGGAACTATAAAGTCCGTGTTTGGACTCGTCCGCTGACGTTGCAAACCTCCTTTACGGGACATAATCCCTTTACGGGTCACCAGCGTATTGCTACGGTTCGTGTTACGGCTACGGTTGATGGTGTGAAGCGTACCATGGATACGAAGGTGATTCAGGTGCGTCGAGCCGTGAATCCGGCCGGTATATGGCGCTCGGGAGATAAGCAGACCCCCTTTGAGGTAACGCTGATGGAGATGGATGGCGAGGATACAGATGCCACGGGTTACCTTGCCAAGGAGTTCTTCCCAACGATCTCCGACGGTCCTTGGAGTGCCGAGATTATCGAGGGTTCCGACTGGGTGCAGATTAAGTCCAAGAGCTCTTCGACATGGGGAAACGCCAAGGTAACAGGTGGTACGGGTTCGGAGATTTGTTTCGATTATCGTCCCGGAAGCACCATTGCGAAGACAGCTTATCGATGTGGTGTGATCAAGGTCTTGTACCACAACCTGAATTGTGTCCACTATATTTTTGTGAGTCAGGGTTTGGGTACGGTAAATCTGGCCGGAACAACCTGGCACACCCGTAATGTGGAGTACAACGGCAAGTTGGTGAATAATCCGCTTTTAGAGGGCGGTATGTTTAAGTTTGGCTGCTCAAATAAGGCCTATTTGCCCATCAATAACATTCGTTGGGGCTGGAAGGTCGAGACGGATAATCCGAACAGCTACAACAACTATAAGTACGATGTGATCGACACCTCGTCCGGTACTCCCGTGAAACATACCGATTACACATGGCGTAGCGCAGAATGGGATCCTACGGGTGGTTTTAACCTGATGAATGTCGAGGGCGGTGTTCCTCCTACGCAGGATCAATGGCAAGCTTTGGAGGCGTTGCGTCGCTATTATGGCGTGATGTATGGTGATGAGTGTACCTCAACCATCGATCGAACGGTGGCGACCTATGATCCTGCAGGAACAGATGCCTATATGTATATGGCGGAGGGGCAAACCAAGGGTATGCAGGGTATCTTTATTTGGGACGATTCGCAGGGTGGCAATCACACCTTCTTCCCCCTCTCTGCTACGGGCTTCGGTCACCGAAAAGCGGCTGACCTGTATAGTTATTCGTGGGGTTTGAATCCTGCGAATATCAAGTATGGCGTGTTGCAGTATGGTCAGCGAAGCTACTATTTCCCTGATTCGCCGAATGGATGGGATGGTAACGGCAGTGGAATTACTATCGCCTCTTCGCTTCCCGTATTCTACGATTTGTGGCTGCGCAAGGGTGTGATCTATTGGTATCGAGTGCGCAAGGCATCTATATCAAATCCCACTACACATAGCAATTACAATTACGCACACGACTTCAACTATTTTACCATGGGTCTTGATACCTATGGCGCTAACTCGGTAGAGGCTGATGGAGGCAGTGGCGATAGTGATATGGCTTATATTCGTTGTGTCGTGAATTAAGAGGGCCAAGAAATTTTTTAGAGCAGGTCTTTATGGGCCTGCTTTTTTAATCCTTGAGGATGCGGATAGTGACCATAAATAGATTTCTGCGCCGTGTGACGGTGGTGCTCCTGATGATAGGCTTGTTTGGGTGTATCGAGGAGGAGAACCCCACCTATGAGGCTACATCGCGCGTTGGGGTGGGGGATATGGCTCCCGATTTTTCGGTGCCGACACTCGATGGCGAGCGTATGACCCTTTCTGCGGAGCGTGGGAAGGTGGTTCTGGTGCTCTTCTTTAACTCGTGGTGCCCCGATTGTCGCGCCGAGCTTTCCGGGATAGAACAACGTATCGCCCCCCTCTCGACCTCCGATTTCGTGCTGCTTGCCATTGCTCGTGGAGAGGATCACACGACGATTGCGCCTTATCGTCAGGAATTAGGTCTTACGATCGATTTAGGATTGGATGCGGACGAATCCACTTATCAACGCTATGCCACGCGCTACGTCCCGCGCAATTATGTGGTCGATCGTGATGGCCGTATCGTCGCCACAGCTACCGAACCATCCCCTGAAGAACTCGATGCGCTCTTTGCCCAAATTGCTCGTCTCGCTACGCATTGAACACTTGCAAAGGCCGTTTAACCATTCATAAAAAAACCGACGCTCATCGTTGAGCGTCGGTTTTTTTTGTTAGGCTATGAGCCCGAAATTATTTCGTACTCCAGGTACCACCACCATTGTCCCAGGTGCCTTCTTTAACGGTGTAGCAGTTCGTGCCATCGGTCGGAACAGTCAGGTCTGCGGTCTGATTCCACTTGTTGTCCCAGTTATTATCGGTTGTGCCGGGATTCATGCGGCAGAAGATTACGTTGGGATAACCCTCGGGTAACTCGCACTCATAGATGCCGTCACCATCCTCATCGGTCATGCCAACCCATTTCTCACCCGAACCATAGAAGTAAGCAGCGAAACGCGCGTTGTCACTCTTCCAGTTGGCATTGGGAACGAGGTAAAGTTTTTTAGCCTCGGGGATTACCGGATACTCGGGGTCTTCTACAACCGTTCCATTCGTGTAGTAATATACATCGCCCTCTACCACCGTCGAAAGGTCAGCCGTCTGAGCCGAGCCGTTGTTGATGATGAAGTTGATGGTCTGACCGTTGTACTCGGTCGGAATGTCATATACGAAGTACTCGCCCTCGCCAATCCATTTCGTCGAGGTCAGTGCCGTACCCGGCCATGCGCCATTGATAGGCCCACCTGCATCCCATACATAGAGATTCAGCGGACTCCAGTTAGACGAGTTGTAAACGTAGATATGATACTGCGGCTCGGGCATAGCGGGAACGGGTTTACCAGCTTCCACTACGCACATCATCGAAGCATCCTCCGAAAGGTAGATATCGGCTTGGTCGCAATTGGTGAGGAATGGAATCAGTGCGTAGTCTTCCGTCCAACCGTTCTTTGTAGCCTGCCACTCGTTGGGGGTGACATCTGTTGTTGCGGTATAGGCATTCTCGCCATCAAAGAAACAGAAACCCTTATCCGAGCACCAAATGCCTTTGGCTACATGATAGCCATTCTCAATGACCATCGGGAACTGACTTTCCATATCACCGGAAATAAGTTGATAAGGGCTGGGCGTTGCAACGGGCTCGTCGCCTGCTTTCTTAGAATAGATAACGCCAGCCTTAAACTCAAACTCACCTTCATACGAGATGTAATCCTCCGCCATCCATGAGGCGTTGAGAGCTGTCAATTTGAAACCGGTTACTTTACCGGGGAAGAGAGGAATGTAATAGGTCTGACCATTCTCAATACCCATCAGCGAAATAAAGGTTTCTGTACCTTCGGTAGTAACCGAAATCTTTCCGTCAGCTGTGCTGTAGCTTAACGTACCCTCGCCAGCCAGGTTAGCGCCAGTCGCAGTGAATGATACACCTCCCATCGGGTTCGAAACACCGGTCCAAGTGAACTCGAGCAAAGCAGTGCAAGCCTTGAAAGCAAGCTTGTTATTCGTCGTGTAAGCAGCCATAATGTTGAAACGCTCGTCCCATGCGCCAGCAGCAGGCTCCTGGAATTCGCTAATATGCACAGGTACGCTCCAAACATCGTTTGCAAATGATGCAGTAGCAGCCACGCTTTGATTGTCGGCTGCACCTGCGTTGTAATAGTGCTTCACCTCAGGATATACGGCAAAATAACCTGTTGACGAGGTTGCGAATTGCTCGGTTGCGGTAAAGGTGGCAACCGTAGAGGCCTCTTCTGCATCACCCTCAAATACGACACCGGCGGTGTTCTCCTGCGAGTAGATGCGAATCTTATCGTTCGCATTCCACATTACTTTATCGTTCGCACCCAACTCGGTACGAGTGGTATTCACCGAAGCGACAAAACTTTTGATTCCGGCATTTTCGGAAGGCTCATTGACAGCCTCCTGCTGGCACGAGGTTGCGCCCAATACCATTGCGGCGGCAACCAAGAACGAATAAAACTTCTTCATGTGCGTAGGCTTATCTATTAATATTCTTCACGATCATAACCAGGTGTCTGATCATCTTCGTCACCATCAAAGGTGCTTGCGGCGAAACCTGCCTCTACGGCAAGCTCCAAAAGCTCCAGCTCGGGAGCTACATAGCTGTTTTTCTTCATAATTTTAGTTTTTTGAATTGTTTAATGTTGTAGTAGTTTTTTTTGTTTTACAATGCATAAAAAAAAACGACAAGCTGCACCCTCTGATGCAGTTTGTCGTTATATCCGAACAAATCGCTTGGCCGCCATGGCGACCAAGTTCGCGTTAGTACATGCTAAATCCCCCCCCTCAGCAAGTTATGGGTGGAATAGCGTGTGCTATGCGTGGTGTTTTTGTTCATAATGGTTGCAAAGATAGACAATCTTTGTCAAATATAGGTATGTAGAGCCGAAAAAATCGGACGAAAAGCCCGATTTTCGGGATGAACGGCACCGAACAACCCCGATGTAGGGCGGGAAAGGGTTGCTGAAGGGGATGAAGGCGACTAAAGGAGATTAAAGCATTTAATGATAGTAAGGAAATTAAGGGCAGGCCCTCTTTAATATCGTTATTCTCTTTAATTTCTTTCAAATCTTTACCCTCTCAACTCTCAACTCTCAACTCTCTCTTTCCTCTTTAACCCACCTTCGGTGGCTTGACTTTGCTCCGGCTCGGCATCACGCAAGCGTGTGCGCTCGCCTTAATCGCAAAGTTATCTCTTTGCTCTTGATGTTCTCTTGGATGCGTGCTAATCCGCTGCGCGTGAGCGGGGTGGTGCCGAGGTGGTTTTTGAATTCCTCTTCGGTCATAAGTTGCCAATCCGAAGGCGCGAGGGTGCGTGGATCGAAGAGGGGATCGAATGCCGTGTGGCGGTGCATCGGGGCGTGGTGGTTGTAGGGACAGCAACTTTGGCAGGCATCGCAACCGAAGATCCAGCCGTCAAGGTCAATGTCGGTTGTCGGTTGCTTTTCGATCGTGTGGCAGGCGATGCAGCGGCCCGTGTCGATCATGCGCTCCCCCTCCAGAATGGCGTGCGTGGGGCAGGCCTCCAGGCAGGCACGGCAGGTGCCGCATCGTGACCCCTCAAAGCGACTGTCGTAGCTTTCGCAAGTCTCGTTGATGATCAGTACCCCCAGGTGGATAAACGAGCCGAATTTCGGGGTTATTAAGAGCGATTGGCGACCAATCCACCCAAGACCGGCCTCCACCGCCCACTGCTTCTCGGCCACGGGTGCCGAATCGACAAACGCACGGCCCGAAAGCGTGGGATGGCCCTTTTGGAGCGAGGCGAGCAGTTCACGGAGCATCTCTTTGAGCGTGACATGGTAATCCCGATTACAGCCATAGGAGGCTACCTTGGTACGGTGATCGGTCGGGTAGCCCTCGCTAATCGGGCTTTTGTAACTCACGGCACACACGATGACCGTGCGCGCACCTTCGACCAGCAACGCGGGGTCGAAGCGCTTCTCGATGTTGCGCTCCAAGTAGCCGAGCGAGCTGTGATGCCCGGCCTGTAGCCAGTCGCGGAAGCGCTCCAGGGAGTGATCGAGCCTTCGCGCAGCGACCACGCCGCAGCCATCGAAACCGATCGCCGCAGCCGCTTTTTTGATCTCTTCCGGTTGTAACATAACCCCTCTTTTCGCCCCTCGTTTTACCTCAATCAATGCTTTAGGTGTAAATTTCGCCCCTAAATAGCGATTTTCGCCCCGTATTTCGGTTTTTTGCCCTTCGTCGGGGCTTCTATCCCTTAAATTTTACGAATTCGAAATTTTGTCCGACCTTCGTCCTGAATTTTGCAGGATATCAGCCTGCTATTCGAGAAGCAAATTTAGTAAAAAAAGATAAACAACGCGAACAACATGGAACATTATTGCACTCTTCTTGAGAATCGCCTGCGTCGCAACTGGGAGAAACCTGCCCTGAGCGACTACCGTGGTGCAACCTTCACGAGCGCCCAGGTGGCCGAGCAATTTGCCCGCCTGCACCTCCTTTTCAAAGGCTTCGGTCTTGTGCCGGGTGATAAGATCGCCCTTTCGGGTAACAACTCGGCTCACTGGGCCATGGCTTTCCTGGCTGTGAATACCTTCCACGGTGTTGCCGTGCCGATCCTGGCCGACTTCACGAACGAGGGTTTGCAGGATCTGACGCACCACTCGGAGAGCAAGGTGCTCTTCACCGAGGCCAAGAAGTGGGAGAATCTCGATCCCAAGAAGTTGCCCCACCTGCTGGCTGCCATCAACATCGACAACTTTACGCTGATGTATGCCGCTAACGAGGAGGTAAAGGCTGCCTACGACGGTCTGGAGGATGCCTTCAAGAAGGCCTACCCGAAGGGTGTGCAGAAGGATAACCTGAATCTCGCCTACGACAAGCTCGATGAGCTGGCCGTGATCAACTACACCTCGGGTACGACCGGTTCGCCGAAGGGTATCATGCTGACGGCCCGTAACATCGCCGCCAACATCGAGTTCGCCCTCAATAAGATTCCCGTGCCGAAGGATGCAACGATGATGTCGATGCTCCCGATGGCCCACATGTATGGTCTGGCCTTTGAGTTCCTCTATCCCTTCTGCGGTGGTGCGCATGTGACATTCCTGGGTAAGACCCCGTCGCCCACGGTGCTGATGGCCGCCTTCCAGGAGGTGAAGCCCTACATCCTGATCACGGTGCCTCTGGTGATGGAGAAGGTGATTAAGGGTAAGGTAATGCCCGTGCTGAAGAAGCCCATGATGCGTGTGCTGACCTCGATTCCCGTGTTGAAGAATGTGATCTACAAGAAGATCCGCGAGCAGATCATGAACGCCTTCGGTGGCAACGCCTGCATGATCGTGATGGGTGGTGCTGCGCTGAGCAAGGCCGTTGAGAAGGTGATGCGCGCTGCCAAGATTCCCTACACGGTGGGTTACGGTATGACCGAGTGCGCTCCGCTGGTAGCTTACGAGCACTGGTCGACCTTCGCTCCGGGTTCGTGCGGTCGTTGCGTATATTGCGCCGAGATGCGTGTTGATTCGAAGGATCCCCAGAAGGTGGTTGGCGAGTTGCAGGTGCGTGGCTCGAATGTCATGATGGGCTACTACAAGAACGAGCAGGCCACGAAGGAGGCCTTTACCGAGGATGGTTGGTTGCGCACGGGTGACCTGGGCGTAATCGATGCACAGGGTAACATCTTTATCCGTGGTCGCTCGAAGTGCATGATTTTGACCTCGAACGGTCAGAACATCTACCCCGAGGAGATCGAGGCCAAGCTCAACACGATGCCCTACGTCGGTGAGTCGCTCATCGTAGAGCGTGAGAAGCGCCTGGTGGCTCTTGTAACGCCCCATGAGGAGCAGATGAAGACGGCCACCGAGCCCTTTGAGGTGCTTATGGAGCAGGCTCGTCAGCTGGCCAATGCCGAGCTTCCGGCTTACAGCCAGATTGCCAAGATCGAGCAGGTTGAGGGTGGCTTTGTTCATACGCCGAAACACTCCATCAAACGCCACCTCTACGCATAGCGTAGGGTGGAATAATTTCCGCTATTCGGGTCGCACGAGGATTTATCCTGTCGGTGCGACCTTTTTTTGTCGGATTATTGCATTGAAATTGCCATAATTACCCTTTTTTTCGTACATTTGTCGGGTGGTGTAGCCACGCAATTTTTCACAATCATAAACCCAATAAACTATGGCATTCAAAACCATGTATGACCTGGTGCGCCAAAGCATCGAGAAGTTCTCGGATCGTTTGGCGTTTAAGATGCTCGACGGCGAGGAGGTTTCGTTCTCCGAGGTGGGCGAGCGCATCAAAAAGGTCCAGCAGATGCTTACCTCGGCCGGCTTGAAGCCCGGCGATAAGGTGGCTCTTTACAGCAGCAGTATGCCGAATTGGGGTGTCAGCTACTTCTCGGTCGTGACGGCCGGAATGGTGGTGGTACCGATTCTTCCCGGTTTCTCGGGCGAGGAGGTGGCCAAAATCCTGGAACACTCCGAATCGAAGGCCCTGCTGGTCTCGGATAAACTCTATGCAAAACTTCCCAAGGCTTCGGTCGAGGCGCTAAACATTGTGATTCGCACGAAGAATCTCAAGGTGCTCTCGCAGCGTGTCGAGGGCGAAGGCTCGATGGCTGTACCTCAGCCTGAGGACCTGGCCTCGATCATCTACACCTCGGGTACGACCTCGTCGCCCAAGGGCGTGATGCTCTCGCAGCAGGCGCTGGCTATCCATGCCGACCTCTGCCAGAAGCTCTTCCCGATCAACCTCGAGGATTCGTTCTTCTCGGTGCTGCCGATGTCGCACGTCTACGAGTGCTCGCTGGGTCTGATCTTCCCCTTCTCGCAGGGTGTGCCGGTCTACTACCTGGATCGTCCGCCCGTAGCTTCGGCGCTGCTGCCGGCGCTGCGTCAGGTGCGCCCGACGATTATGCTCATCGTGCCGCTCATCATCGAGAAGATCTTCCGCTCGCAGGTGCTTACGAAGTTCAATGCCAACGCCGTGATGAAGTTCTTCTACGGCATTCGCCCCACGCAGAAGTTGCTGCATAAGGTGGCCGGTAAGAAGCTCATGGAGGTCTTTGGTGGCCGTCTGCGCTTCCTGGGCGTGGGTGGTGCAAAACTCGATGCGATGACCGAGCAGTTCCTGGTCGATGCCTCCTTCCCGCACGGTATCGGCTATGGCCTTACGGAGACTGCCCCCTTGTTGGCAGGTGCTGTACCTATTAAGAAGGAGGTTGGTTCGACGGGCGTTGTAGTCCCCTATGTCGAGCTGCGCCTGGATAACATCAACCCCGAAACAAAGCAGGGTGAGGTGGTTGCCAAGACCCCCTGCCTGATGATGGGTTACTACAAGAATCCGGAGGCTACGGCCGAGGTGATCGACAAGGATGGCTGGTTCCATACGGGCGACCTGGGTCAGTTCGACTCGGAGAATCGCCTGCATATCAAGGGCCGCCTGAAGAATATGATTCTGGGCCCGGGTGGTGAGAATATCTACCCCGAGGATATCGAGAATGTGATCAACCAGCATGTGACCGTGAGCGAGTCGCTCGTGACGGAGTTGGACGGTCGTCTGGTGGCGCTCGTGCAGTTCAATAAGGAGCAGGTGGAGCGCACGCTGGAGGATTGGCGTGATCAGTGGCGCACGAAGAAGGAGGCCATCGAGGCCAAGACCGAGGAGCTTCGCAAGGAGATCCAGGAGTATGTGAATGAGAAGGTTAGCCGCTTCTCGCGCCTCTCGGAGGTGGTCGAGCAGAAGGAGGAGTTTATCAAGACCCCCTCGATGAAGATTCGCCGCTTCCTCTATAAGAACAACCTCCATCCCGAACCTCCGAAGGAGGACGAGTCGATCGAACGCGCCGAGGAGATCAAGGATTAATAAGTTGAAAGTTGAGAGTTGAAAGTTGAAAGTTTTTTCTTGCTTTCATCCGCTCAACAAAAAATGGGAGATAGCCTAAACCGGTGGCTATCTCCCTTTTTGTTGAGCTAACTTTCAACTTTCAACTCTCAACTTTCAACTTACCTACGCTTCGTCGTACTGCACACACTCGATGCCGACACGCTTCAGCAGGTTGATGCCCTCCTCCGAGCGGTACTCCTCGGCATAGACCACGCGTTTGATGCCTGCCTGGATGATGAGCTTCGAGCACTCGATGCAGGGGGCGGCGGTGATGTAGAGGGTCGAGCCGTCACAGTTGTTGGCCGACTTGGCGACCTTCGTGATGGCGTTGGCCTCGGCATGGAGGACATAGGCCTTCGTGCGGTTATCCTCATCCTCGCAGATGTTCTCAAACCCCGACGGCGTACCGTTGTAGCCATCCGAGATGATCATCTTATCCTTGACGATCAAGGCTCCCACTTTGCGACGTACGCAATAGGAGTTCTCGGCCCAGATGCGGGCCATCTTCAGGTAGCGAATATCCAGCTGTCGCTGCTTCTCCTCTTGGTATCCCATAATGCGCTTTCTGTTGTCGGTTTATCGATTTGTAATAAGAGCAAAGAGGAAAGAGCGAAGAGCAAAGTGTTTTATGGTGAAAACTTGCCTCTTTCCTCTCTCCTCTTATCTCTTTTGTTACATTCCTTTACCGTGGCAGTTCTTATACTTCTTGCCCGATCCGCAGGGGCAGGGATCGTTGCGGCCTACCTTCTTCTCGACATGGATCGGCATCGGTTTCGACTTCTCGGCCTGACCTGCCTGGGCGGCCGCCTGCATGCGCGAAGCCTGGAGCTTGTTCACATCCACCTTGGCGCGCTGCTGCTGGCGCTGGGCTGCCGACTCGGCGCGCTGGTCATTGACCGGAATATAGGCCTTGCAGAGGATGGCGAGCGTGTCACGATTGACCTTCGTCAGCATCTTCTGGAACAGGCCGAACGACTCGAACTTGTAGATCAGGAGCGGGTCTTTCTGCTCGTAGGTGGCGTTCTGTACGCTGGTGCGCAGGTCATCCATCTCGCGCAGGTGCTCACGCCAAGCATCGTCGATCGTCGTGAACATCACCACCTTCGAGAATACGCGGTAGATCTCGGCACCATCCGTCTCCTTGCACTTACGCAGTTCAACGGGGATGTTGTAACCCAGGTGACCGTTCGTCATCGGGAAGTACATCTTCATATCGAGCTGATCCTTGCGATCCTCGTAGATGCGCTCCATGGTCGAACGCACCGTATCGGCCACGGCCTTCGCACGGCGCGCCGTCGTTGCCTTGATATCCTTGACGATGGCATCGAGCAGCTCATCGCGCTTGAACTTGCCGTAGGCGGCAGCATCGAACGAAGGCTCGACAGCCACCTCGCGGATCAACTCAAACTTGAAGTCCTCATACTCGGCACCCTCGTTGCGATCAACGAAATCGCCGGCGTAGTCGTACATGATGTTGTTCAGGTCGATTTCGATGCGCTCACCGTAGAGGGCGTTGCGACGACGCGAGTAGATCACCTCGCGCTGCGAGTTCATCACATCATCGTACTCCAAGAGGCGCTTACGCGTACCGAAGTGGTTCTCCTCGACCTTCTTCTGGGCGCGCTCGATGGCGTTCGACATCATGCCCGACTGGATGGCCTCGCCCTCCTGGTGGCCCATGCGGTCCATCATCGAGGCGATGCGCCCCGAACCGAATAGACGCAGCAGGTCATCCTCCAACGAGACGAAGAACTGCGACGAACCCGGGTCGCCCTGACGACCCGAACGACCGCGCAGCTGGCGGTCAACACGACGGCTCTCGTGGCGCTCCGTACCGATGATGGCCAGACCTCCGGCCTCCTTTACCTCGGGCGTGAGCTTGATATCGGTACCACGACCGGCCATGTTCGTTGCGATGGTCACCTGACCGGCACGACCCGCCTCGGCCACTACCTGGGCCTCCAGGGCGTGCTGCTTGGCATTCAGTACGTTATGCTTTATGCCGCGAATCTTCAGCATGCGGCTCAGAAGCTCCGAAATCTCCACCGAGGTCGTACCCACCAGCACGGGACGACCCTCGCCTACGAGCTTCACAACCTCGTCGATGACGGCGTTGTACTTCTCGCGCTTGGTCTTGTAGAGCACATCCTCGCGGTCGTGGCGCAGGATCGGACGGTTGGTCGGAATAACGACTACGTCGAGCTTGTAGATCGACCAGAACTCCGATGCCTCCGTCTCGGCCGTACCGGTCATACCGGCCAGCTTGTGGTACATGCGGAAGTAGTTCTGGAGCGTGATGGTGGCGAAGGTCTGCGTAGCAGCCTCGACCTTCACGCGCTCCTTGGCCTCGATAGCCTGGTGCAGACCATCCGAGTAGCGGCGACCCTCCAGGATACGGCCCGTCTGCTCATCGACAATCTTTACCTTGTTGTCCATCACGACATACTCGATATCCTTCTCGAACATGGCGTAAGCCTTCAGCAGCTGGTGCACGGTGTGTACGCGCTCCGACTTGATCGAGTACTCGTTGATCACCTCGTCGCGCTTGGCGGCACGCTCCTCGGCCGTCATGTCGCTCTTCTCGATCTCGGCTACGGCCGAACCGATGTCGGGCAACACGAAGAAACCATCCTCATGGAAGTAGTTCGAGAGGGCCTCGTGACCCTTATCCGTAAGCTCTACCGTGTTGAGCTTCTCATCGATGATGAAGTACAGATCGTCCGTAATCTCGTGCATGCGGCGGTTGTTGTCCTGCATGTAGATATTCTCGGTCTTCTGCATCAGCACCTTCACACCCGGCTCCGAGAGGTACTTGATCAGCGGCTTGTACTTCGGCAGACCCTTGTGCGTGCGGTAGAGCTTCACGCCACCATCCACCTCGTTGCCCTCCGAGATCAGCTTGCGCGACTCGGCCAGCAGGCTCGTGACGAGGTTCTTCTGCAGGTTGTGCAGGTGCTCGATGGCGGGGCGGTACTCCTCGAAGAGCTGGTCATCGCCCTTGGGCACGGGACCCGAGATGATGAGCGGCGTTCGGGCATCGTCGATGAGCACCGAATCGACCTCATCGACAATGGCGAAGTGGTGCTTGCGCTGTACCAGGTCGGCCGGCGACGAGGCCATGTTGTCGCGCAGGTAGTCGAAGCCGTACTCGTTGTTCGTACCGAAGGTAATGTCGGCCATGTAGGCACGGCGACGCGCCTCCGAGTTGGGCTGCGTATCGTCGATGCAGGCGACCGAGAGGCCGTGGAATTGGTACATCGGGCCCATCCACTCCGAGTCACGCTTCGCCAGGTAGTTGTTCACCGTTACCACATGTACACCCTTGCACGCCAAGGCGTTGAGGAATACGGGAAGCGTAGCCACAAGGGTTTTACCCTCACCCGTAGCCATCTCGGCGATCTTACCCTTGTGCAGTACGACACCACCAAAGAGCTGCACATCGTAGTGCACCATGTCCCACTTCAGGTCGTTACCGCCGGCAATCCAGTGGTTCTGGTAGATGGCCTTGTCGCCCTCGATGGTGACAAACTCCTTCTCGGCCGCCAGGTTGCGGTCGAAGTCGTTGGCCGTTACGACCACCGTCTCGTTCTGGGCAAAACGGCGTGCCGTATCCTTCATGATGGCGAAGGCCTCGGGCAGAATCTCGTCCAGCACCTGCTCGATCTTCTCGTCGATCGTCTTCGTCAGCTGGTCGATCTCCTTCGAGAGCTTCTCCTTCTGCTCCAGGGCCGTTTCGGGCTTCTCGAGCTCTACTTTGAGCGTTGCTTTGCGCTCCTCGTCTGCGGCGATAAAGGCGGCAATCTTTGCTTTCAGCGCCTCGCTGCGTGCGCGCAACTCATCGTTCGAGAGCTGCTCGATCGAGGGGTATATGGCCTTGATCTTCTGGATGTAAGGCTCAATTTGTTTGCGGTCTTTGTCGGCTTTCGAACCGAAGACCAATTTAATCAGACTGGCTAAAATGTCCATATCGTTGGTTTTGTTATTTTTGCGTAATGGCTATAAATCCTCCAAAGATAGGAATAAAAACTCAAAACAACAAAAAAGAGACCCCGTGCAGATCTCTTTTTCTTGTTTTTGTCCTCTTTGTACAAATTATTTGACTGTGTGCAGGATGCGCCGCGCAACGGGACAATCTTTGCACCCCTTTTTCAGGCAGTGCATGGTCGAGAGTTGCAGCAGCGCCTGCGTCTCGAAACTATCACGCGGATCGAGTCCCCGATTTTGCCAGGCGCGGATGTAGCGGTTATCCTCCGCAGGGAGCTTTTCGAGCAGCGAGAGTGCCTGATCGCGCAGGTGCTCCTTGCCCGTGTAGGATCCGTAGGCAAATTGGAGCATCGCCACCAGGTTGATGGCCAGGATGTGGGCCTTGAAGGCACCGAGCCGTTTCGGACGGGAGTTCTCCTGCTTGACGGCCGGCACATAGTGGTCGCGCCAATAGCGGTCGGCCTCGATGCAGAAGAGGCGTTCGACCTCTTCCTCGTTGTGGCAACAGAGCATGCGGTTGAAGACGAAGTCGTCTTGGCGGAAAAATTCGGCCGCTTGTGCCAGGCGCAGGGTGGGGTGGTTGGCGGGGCGAATCTCGCGCAACACCCAGTCCGACACGGCCATCGGCTCGATTTGGTACTTACCCTTGAGGTGGAAGAACTCGCTTTCGAGCATGCGGGTATATTCGTCGTGCGGGTAGAGGGTCAGCAGCCCCGATGCGCCCATCAACATCGCCTCGATGCCGTGGGGCGTGAGCCGTTCACGAAGGACAATGCGGTAGGGTACGCGACGTGCCAACTCGAGGTAGGCCTCCTGGTTCAGGCTGTCGCCCAGGGTGCGGAAGTAGAGCAGGTAGAAGGTCTGATTCCAATTCTCGCCACTCTCCACATAGAGGTCATGGACGAGCTGCATTTTGCGCTCCAGGCGCTCGTAGAGCAGTGTCGTGTAGAGCTGGGTGCGAAACAACGGATCGAGTGCGGCAAGAAACTGTCCGCAACGGGGCGAACCGTTTTCGGCATCGCGCCGTAGGCGCTCAATCAGGGCGTTATCTCGCTCGTCGGACATCGCTTTGGGGGCTAAAAGAGGTTGAGTTCGAGCAGCGCCTCCTCCGACATCATGCTCTTATCCCAGACGGGTTCGAACGTCAGGATCACGTTTACCTCCTTGACATGTTTCACCTTGCCCACCTGCACATTCACATCCTCGACCAGCATGTCTGCCATCGGGCAGTTGGGGGCCGTGAGGGTCATGCGGATCGTGGCCACACCGTCGGGCGTGAAGTCGATCTCGTAGATGAGGCCCAGATCGTAGATATTGACCGGAATCTCGGGGTCGTAGATGTTCTTCAGTGTCAGGACAATATCCTTCTCAACCTGTAAAATCTCTTCGGGGGTCATCATCTTCTTAGTGGGTTTTATTGGCGTAGGCCAGGGCGTAGAGCTTCATCTGTTTGATCATGGCCAAAAGACCATTCGAGCGCGTGGGCGAGAGGTTGGCCTGGAGGCCGATCGCCTCGATGAAGTAGAGCTCCAGATCGAGCACCTCGCGGGCCGTGCGGCCGTTCATCACGCGGATTAAGAGGGAGATGATTCCCTTGGTGATGATCGCATCGCTGTCGGCCGAGAAGAAGAGTTTGCCCTCCTCCTCGCGCGCATCGATCCACACGCGCGATTGGCAACCGTTGATCAGGTACTGCTCGGTGCGGTGTGCGGGGTCGATCGCTGGGAGCTGTTCGCTCAGCGAGATCAGGTAGTCGTATTTGTCGAGCCAGTCATCGAAAATCGAGAACTCCTCGATGATTTCCTCTTGAATTGCATCCATTGCTTATGATGGTTTTTATCGAATCAACTCCTCGAGCGGAGCGCCCTCGGAGGCTTCGGGTTCCGGAATATCCAATAAGTAGGCCACCGTGGGGGCTACGGAGGTCATATCTGCCTCACGGCGAATCTCGCGGGCTGCGAGGCCGTTGCCAAAGAAGATCAGCGGCACCTGCGTATCGTAGCCGTACATCGAGCCGGAGGAGGAGCGCATCAGGTCGCGCTCTTCGATCTGACCGGGTTGCAGGTTGAGCATCACATCGCCCGAACGGCGGGGGTAGAAGCTGTTCTGTATGCGGCGGGCATAGCCACTGCCGAAGTAGCTCGTGCGGAGCGCCGTGGCGGCCAGGGCATGCGATACGCCGCTGAACTGCTGGGCGAAGATGGCCACCTCGTTCTGCACCTCGTCCAGGCGCAGGTTACGCTCGTAGATGAGGTTGTGGTTCAGGTAGATCGACTGGTCGCGGTAGCCCAACACCCAGTTGCCCGTACCGTAACGCACGTTGAGAAAGCCATTGACAATAACGCGGAATTGCTGCACATTGAAGCGATCAGCCGGCTGATCCTCCTTCAGGTCATACGACGAGCTGGTGCCGTGGTCCGAAGTGAGGATCACCAGGCAATCCTCCTCCTTGACCTGCGCAAAGAGGAAGGTCAGGAAATCCTCCAGCTCCTTGTCCAGGCGGTAGTACATATCCTCCACCTCGATCGACTCGGGGCCGTAGATCTGGTTGATGTGGCGCGAGGAGTCGAAATAGATGTTCAGCAGGTCGCCATGCTCATCTTTGCCGAGGCCATATTGGGCAATCACCTGCTTGGCCATGCCGATCACGACGCTGTTGCCGGCCGGCGTAAAGCAGAGGCGCTCGCCATAGTTCTGCGGATTGGCGCGGCGCGGTTCGGTGCTCGCCTGGCGCTTACCGCCCACCACAAGGCGGATATCCGAGTGGCGCGTGTTGTGGTACTGCTCCTTGGAGAGAATCTGTCGCCAGTCGGGCAGCAGGTACGAGAGGTTGTACCCCTCGCGGTTGCTGCGGGCAATCCACTCGGGCATCGAGTTGGTGTAGTAGAGCGAGGTGGTCCACTCGGCCTCCGTGGGCTCGATCCAGAAGATCTCCCCCTTGCGACCGCCCATGACAATCGCCGACGTGGGCTCCAGGGCCAACGATACGGCTTTGCTTTGGGCGTTGTGGTGGCAGAGCGTCTCGGCTAAGGTGGGGGCTACGAGGTGGTAGCCGCCATCGCCACGTCGTCCTGCGGTGAGTCGAACAATCGAGTTGTCGGTGTAGTCAAACCAATAGTCGCCAATCACGCCGTGCATCGAGGGCATGGCTCCCGTCGTGAGGGTTGCCAACGATACGGGGGTGGTGGTCTGCTGGTAGTCGTAACGACCTTCGGTGAAGTAGACACCGCCCTCCATCAGGCGCTTAAAGCCACCTTCGGTGAAGTTGTCGGCATAGCGCTCCAGATCTCCGGCGCGCATCGAGCCTACGACAATCTGCACCACCAGACGGGGCGCTTTGGCCGTGGCCTGCAGGCCGATCGAGAGCAGTAGCAATATGGTTAAAAGACGTTTCATCGTGCGAAATTGAAATTCAAGTGACAAAGATAACGAATTTCGCGTTATAGTAGTGCTTCGAGCGCTTGGATTTGTGCCGAAAAGTCGATTTTTACCTCCTCCTCGAGGGCGCGCAGCTCGACGAGGGTCTGCTCGATGCCTTGTCGGTAGCTTGCCGAGCGGGGATTCGTTGGACGATGACGGCAGAAGGCTAAGGCGCGGTCGATGCGGGCGAGGTAGGCGCGGTCGAGGGGCGTGAAGGCCGCCTCGATGAAGCACTCCAGGATATATTTCACGGCTTGCGACGAGGGGTGCACGAGGTCTTCGGCATAGAAACGGTAGTCGCGCAGGTCATCCAGCAGGAGCTCATAGGCGGGGAAGTAGCTGACATTCGGACAGGCCGCCACCAACTCCTCGATGGCCAGGCGCAGGGTCGCCTTGCTGACCGCATTGCCTTCAAGACCATCTCCCAGATGGCGAATCGGGCTGAGGGTCAGGATGATCTGCTTCTCGGCCAGGGGACCTTGCAGGAGTGCCTTCCACCGCTCGACAATCTCGCCTACGGAGAGCCGCTCACGACGAAAACGCACGGCCGGCTCTTTGTGGCAGTTGGCTACCACCTCGTTCGATTCCGCGAGGCGGAAGACCCACGCCGTGCCGAAGGTCAGAATCAGCCGATCGGCCCTTTCGATTGCCGCGCAGAGGCGGTCATTGGTCGTGTTGAGCCGCTTTAAGAGCTCTTCGCAGGAGGGGTCGGTAAAGCGGGTTGAGGCATCAAACGAGAAGCGCTCCCCCTCGCCATTGGTGGCAATCTCCTCGGCCGAGAAGGCCCTTTTGCTCAAGGCACGCTCCACGGCGGCCGCGATCGAAAGTGGGTTATAGAGCGGGCCAAGTGGGTTGCAAAGTACCTGAAGGTTGCGTGCCGTGAGCGCCTCGCTCAGCTCCGAGGCAAAGCACGAACCGAGAGCCACGATCTGCTCGTTGAGGGCGATCGGGCGGCTGAAGGGGGCTATTTTTACTTCTGTGCGAAATTTCATGGGACAAATTTACAAAATTTCTTACCTTTGTGATATGAAGTGGAAGGCAAACTGTAAAATTAATCTTGGCTTGGATGTCCTGCGCCGTCGCGCGGATGGTTTTCATGAGTTGGAGACGGTGATGGTACCCGTCATGGGGCTCTACGATGAGTTGGAGGTGGAGCGCATTGTGGGTACGGGAGCGGTCTTTGAGAATCGCGGCTTGGCGGTCGATTGTCCTGCGGAGGATAACATCTGCCTTAAGGCTTTCCACCTCATGCGCGACCGCTATGGCGTGGATGGGGTGCGCATCGCCCTTGATAAGCGCGTGCCGTTTGGTGCGGGCTTGGGTGGCGGCTCGGCCGATGGTACGATGACCCTCCTGGCACTCAACGAGTTGTTCGCGCTGAACCTTGACGAAGAGACCCTGATCGACCTGGCCGCACGGCTGGGGAGCGATACCGCCTTCTTTGTCCGCAATACCCCCCAACTCTGCACGGGGCGTGGCGAAAAGATGGTGCCGATCGAACTGCCGCTTGCGGGGCTTTGGATAGCGCTTGTTAAGCCCGAAGAGGGGGTCTCGACCCGCGAAGCCTATGGCGGTGTGAAGCCGCATGTGCCTGCCGTGCCGCTCCGTGAGCGCATCCTGCGCCCCGTCGAGGAGTGGCAGGGGAGTGTGAAGAACGACTTTGAACCCCACATCTTTGAGACGCATCCCACGATTCGCCAGGCCAAAGAGGCATTGCTGGAGGCAGGAGCCGTTTACGCCTCGATGTCGGGCAGCGGTTCGACCGTCTTCGGCCTCTTCGACGACGAAACCAAGGCGCGCCAAATTGATACGCCCTATGTGTATCGGTTGTAAAAAAAGGTTGCGAAAGGAAACTAATGGGGGCTAAAGGGGACTAAAAAAGATGGCTGTTCGAAAAGAACAGCCATCTTTTTAATTATCTCTCAAAACTTACTTCACCGGAATCTTGGCTACGCGGGCCTCGTGGCGACCCCCCTCGAACTCGGTCGAGAAGTACTCGTCGAGGATCGCTACGGCCTCGTCGTTCGTAATGAATCGGGCGGGAAGTACCACTACGTTGGCATCATTGTGCTGACGAATCAGGTGGGCGATTTCGGGCAACCAGCACAGACCGGCACGGATGCCCTGGTGCTTATTGAGCGTCATCGAGATACCCTCGCCCGAGCCGCAAAGGCCCACGCCGCACGCCACGTCGCCCTTCTCGACAGCCTCGGCCAGCGGGTGGCCGAAATCGGCGTAATCGACGCTCTCGGGCGAGTGCGTACCGAAGTCGTAGACCTCAAAGCCCTTGGCCTGAAGATAGCCCACGACAAACTCTTTCATTTCGTAGCCGGCATGGTCGCTGGCAATACCTACTTTTTTCATATCGTTGGTTGATGTTTTAAGGTTTTTCGGCTTACTCGGTCTTGGCGGCACGCTTGCGATCCACATCGTGCAAGAGGATCTTTCTCAGGCGCATCGAGTGGGGCGTAACCTCCACATACTCATCCTCCTTGATGTACTCCAGTGCCTCCTCCAGCGTGAAGACCTTCGGGGGTACGATGACCGCCTTGTCGTCCGATCCCGAGGCGCGCATGTTCGTGAGTTGCTTGGCTTTCGTGACATTGACGGCAATATCGTTCTGGCGCGTGTGCTCGCCGATGACCTGACCCTCATAGACGGGATCCATCGGGGCGATGAAGAAGCGGCCGCGATCCTGCAACTTGTCGATCGAGTAGGCGTAGGCCGTACCAGTCTCCGAGGCGATGATCGAACCGTTGGTGCGCATCTCGATCTCGCCCACCCACGGCTCGAAGCCCTTCAGACGGTGGGTCATGATCGCCTCGCCGGCCGTGGCCGTGAGCATGTTCGAACGCAGACCGATGATACCGCGCGAGGGAATATCGAATTCGAGGCGTACGCGGTCGCCATTCGAGATCATGTTGGTCATCACACCCTTGCGGCGTGTCGTAAGTTCGATGACCGTACCCGAATACTCCTCGGGGCAATCGACCGTCATCTCCTCGATCGGCTCGCACTTCACGCCGTCGATCTCTTTGATGATCACACGCGGCTGACCAACCTGCAACTCATACCCCTCGCGGCGCATCGTCTCGATCAGCACCGAGAGGTGCAGCACACCGCGACCAAAGACATTGAACGAATCGGCCGAAGGACCGGGCGTAACGCGCAGGGCGAGGTTCTTCTCCAACTCACGATCCAGGCGCTCCTTGATGTGGCGCGAGGTGACATACTTACCATCCTTGCCGAAGAAGGGGGAGTTGTTGATAGTGAAGAGCATCGACATCGTCGGCTCGTCGATGGCAATCGGGGGCAGGGGCTCGGGATTCTCGAAGTCGCAGATCGTATCGCCGATCTCGAAACCCTCGATACCCAGCAGGGCGCAAATTTCGCCGCACTGGACCTCCTCGACCTTGCGCTTCGAGAGGCCGTCGAAGACCATCAGCTCCTTGATGCGGCTCTTGAGCATCGTCTTTCCGTCGCGCTTGGCGAGTGTTACGGGCTGACCCGCCTTCAGCGTGCCGCGCGTGAGCTTACCCACGGCCGAGCGACCCGTATAGGCCGAATACTCCAGCGAGGTGATCAGCAGCTGGGGCGTACCCTCCACCGAGGCCGGCTCGGGAATCTCGTCGATGATGGCATCCAGAAGCGGCACGAGCGAGTCGGTCTGCTCGTTCCATTTGTGCGACATCCAGCCCTGCTTGGCCGAGCCGTAGATGGTCTTGTAGTCGAGTTGCTCCTCCGTGGCATCGAGCGTGAACATCAGATCGAAGACCTGCTCATTGACCACCTCGGGGCGGCAGTTGGGCTTATCGACCTTATTGACCACCACGATCGGCTTCTTGCCCAGTGCGAGGGCCTTCTGCAGTACGAAGCGGGTCTGGGGCATTGTGCCCTCAAAGGCATCGACCAGGAGCAGCACGCCGTCACACATGTTCAGCACACGCTCCACCTCACCACCGAAGTCGGCGTGTCCCGGGGTGTCGATGATGTTGATTTTGTAATCCTTGTAGATGACCGAGACATTCTTCGAAAGAATCGTAATGCCGCGTTCACGCTCCAAGTCGTTGTTGTCCAGAATGAGTTCGCCTCCGGTCTTGGCGTTTTCGCGTAGGATGTTGCCTGCCTGAATGAGCTTATCGACCAGAGTCGTCTTGCCATGATCGACGTGAGCGATGATGGCAATATTACGCAGTTTTTGCATAGAGAAATTTTTTGACGCACAAATGTAGCTATTTTCTTCGAAAATATACTAAATTTGAGGGCGTAAAAACACAACGAATGATGAATCCCGATTTTACGGTGCGCGCTGCGAGCCGTGTTTACATCGCTTCGGCCATGGAGTTACTGCCTCGTTTGGTGGAGGGTAGGCGTGTTGTGGTTGTTACCGATGCCACGATCGACCGGCTCTACCAGGAGTTGTTGTCCCCCTATGAGAAGATTCTCATCGGACGAGGCGAGACGATCAAGACACTCCAAACCGTCGAGCAGATTATCCGTCGCTTGGTTGCCCTGGGTGCCGACCGCGAGTGCTTCCTGCTGGCCGTGGGTGGGGGAATAATCTCCGACATTACGGGCTTCGTGGCCTCGATCTATATGCGTGGCGTGCGCTTCGGCTTTATCTCCACGACCCTGCTCGGGCAGGTCGATGCCTCGGTGGGCGGCAAGAACGGCGTGAACCTCGACGGCTATAAAAATATGGTGGGGTGCTTCACGCAACCCGAATTTGTGATTTGCGACCCTGCGATGTTGCGTACGCTCCCCGAGCGCGAGTTTCGTGCCGGCATGGCGGAGGTCATCAAGGCGACGATCATTGCCGACGAGCCGATGTTCCGCCGTCTGGAGGGGGCTACGATCGAGGAGTTAAGGCGCGATCACGAGCTGCTTGCGGCGGCCGTGCGCTCGGCCGTGCGGGTTAAGGTCGAGATTGTGGAGCGCGATGAGCGTGAGGCGGGCGATCGCCGTCTGCTGAATCTCGGCCACACCTTGGCACACGCCATCGAGAAGTGCAGTCCGGCGATGATTCACGGCGAGGCGGTGGCTGTCGGCACGGTGGCCATAGCCGATGTGGCGGTGCGCCAGGGGTGGTTCTCGGCCTCGGAGCGGGATCGTGTGCGGGCCGTGATTGAGCGCCTGGGACTTCCGACCGAACCGCCCGTGGCGATGCAGAAACTCGTCAAAGAGATGGGCAAGGATAAGAAGAGCTCGGGAGGAACGATCCACCTCGTGGTGCCGCGTACGATCGGACGATGCGAGGTGCGACAAATTGAGAAGGAGCAGTTGGCTGCGCTGTTTATGGCGCACTGATAGGTTGTCATGCAGCCTTTTGTTGCCTAAAGGCAATTCTTATGAAAAGTAGATCCACCATCCAAGCAAGTCTTGGTGGTGGATTTTCTTTTCATAACCTCCTTCGGAGGTCGCAAAAGGCTGAAAGAGATGAGCAGATAGGAACCCTACTTAAATAAAAAGATACTTACATTCCCTCCCAAACCCTCCCTTTGAGAAAGGGAGGGCTTAGTCGCTTCGCTCCATGGGTGGTGCTAAAAATCGCGGTGGATTCCCTCCAAATAAATATAGGAAATAGCCAAAGCGCGTAAAAAGCGTTTTGTGGCTTTATGCTTTGTGCGGGAAGATGGTGCTTGTGATCAGTTGCGTAGCTCCCTGGTGGAGGCGCGTGTAGTCGCGGGCAATGCGGGAGCGCTCTGCGAGGGTTTGCTCCTCATCGCGCAGAGGCGTAAACCAGGCGGCCAGCTCCTCGTAGGTCGTAATCGAGGCGGCAGCACCGAGCTGAATCAGGTCGCAGGCCTCCTTGAACTTCTTGTAGTTCGGGCCGAAGGCAATCGGCAGACCGAAGGTGGCTGCCTCCAGCGTGTTGTGAATGCCGACACCGAAACCGCCACCGATGTAGCCCCACGAGGCGTAGCCATAGGCCGAAGCCAAGAGACCCACCGTGTCGAGGATCAGCAGTTGGGGCGATTCGAGGTCGCTCTCCGGGGTACATTGCGTATAGCGCACAGCGCCACCATGCGTAGCGGCAATCAGGTGTTCGATGCGCCCCTCGTGCATTTCGTGCGGGGCGATGACAAATTTCAGCGAAGGATTGTCGTACATCAGACGAATCAGCAGCTCCTCATCCGGTGCCCACGTCGAGCCGGCAATAAAGAGCCTCTTATCCCCCTTGAAGCGCTCGATTAACTCCACTCGTTTCGCCTCGCGGGCAATCGCAGCCACGCGGTCAAAGCGCGTATCTCCTGCAATGGCCACATTGTCGAAGCCCAGCTCCGAGAGCAGTCGTTTCGACTCCTCGTTCTGCACGAAGAGCAGCTCGAAGCTCTCCAGCGCCTCGCGCCACGGGCCTCCGTAGAAGCGGAAGAAGATCGAATTGCGGCGGAAGATGGCCGAGATAACAAAGGTGCGCACACGACGGCGGCGCAGCTCGTAGAGCATGTTGAGCCAGAACTCGTATTTGACGAAGATGGCCACCTCGGGGTGTACGATGTCGAGGAATTGGCGCGCATTCCGGCGCGTGTCGATCGGCAGGTAGAAGATGTAGTCGGCTCCGGCGTAGTTCTTGCGGATTTCGTAACCCGAGGGGGAGAAGAAGGTGAGCAGAATCTTGTATTCGGGGTGCGTGCGGCGCAGCTCCTCGATGATCGGACGACCCTGTTCGAACTCACCCAGCGAGGCGACATGTATCCAGACAACGCGATCCTTCGGGTCGATCTTTGCGCGCATCCGCTCAAAGAGATCCTTGCGTCCCTCGTGCCATAAGCGAGCCTTCTCGTTCTTCATACCAACGAGACGAATCGCTCCGGCGTAGAGTTTCATGATCAAGTCGTACAACCACATGCTAACTACCTTGTTGCTAATTTGCGTGGCAAAAATAATACAAATAAATCAAAAAGGCAAACAAACGGCCCTACCAACCAAAGTCGGCCACCCGTTCGGTCAGCTCGACCTGCATCGTTTCATCCTTGGCGACAAGCACCGAGGCCAGGTCGAACTGCACCTCAAACCCCTCATAGCGGCGGGCATAAACGCCCATGTAGATCCGCGCCGCACGATGCAGCGAGCGGATCTTATCCTCGGTGAGCGCCTCCTCGGGGGTGGTGAGGCCATCGGCTTGGCGGGTCTTGACCTCGATGATGTGCAACACATCGTAGCGACGTGCCACAATATCGATCTCGTAAGAGCCACTGCGCCAGTTGCGGGCGCAAATCTCATAGCCCAGCCTGCGGAGGTGGTTGACTGTTGCCTCCTCGCCGAGCCGTCCGATGCGCCCACGCGCTGTTTCGTGCCGCTCCATGGCGTGAACTTTAGTGAATGATGCGCTGGATCGAGTTGGCTCGATCGATCATCTCCCCGAGCCCCTCCTTGTCGTCGCGCTCAATCATGCGCCGCATGAGTTGCAGCTGATGAATGTGCTCGCGCAGGACATCCAGCACGTTGTATTTGTTCTGCAGGAGGATCGGCACCCAGGTTGTCGAAGAGCTCTTTGCCAGACGTACCGTGCTCTCAAAACCACCGCCCGCCAAATCGAAGATGTGGCGATCCTCGCGCTCCTTCTCCAGGACGGTGTTGGCCAGCGCAAAGGAGGTGATGTGCGAGATGTGCGAAACGTAGGCCGTGTGCAGGTCGTGCTCCTCGGCACCCATGTAGATCAGCGGCGTTTCGAGGGCGCGGAAGAGCTCCTCGATCGTGTAGAGGGCATCCTCGTCGCACTTCTCACGCTCGCAGATGACCGTCGTGCGCCCTGCAAAAGCACCATGTACGGCGGCACGCGGACCGCTGTACTCCGTACCCCACATCGGGTGCACGGCGACAAAGCGACCGCGATTGGCGTGCTGCTCGATCACCTCGCACAACTCGCCCTTCGTCGAGCCGAGGTCGATGACTACCTGCGGTTCACGCACACGGTTCAGCGCCTTGACGGCCATGAGCGGAATTGTATCGACGGGGGTGGCCAGCACCGTCAGGTCGGCCTCCTCGACACCCTCCTCGAACGAGACGATGCGATCCGCCAGACCCAGCTCCAACGCCTCGGCCGCGCGCTCCCGGCCAATCTCCATGCCCAGGATCTCATCGGCCAGGCCGCGATCCTTGAGCGCCAACGACAGCGAACCTCCGATCAGACCCAGACCGGCAATAAAAACTTTCATACCTATTTATTAAATAGGAACGACAGATCGTCGCCCGCCTGCACCTCATAGGGGGCGATGCCCTTCTTGAAGATGCGCATCGGACGCTGACCGATCAGCTCCAGTTTCTCATTCTCGTAACGCAGGATGCAACCCTCGCGCAGACCCACCACCCAACGCTTCGGGTTGGCCTCGATGTACTCCAGGATGCGCTGCTCGCGCGTCTCGCCGGCATGACCCTCGGGATTGGCATCGAGGTAGTGGGGGTTGATCTGGAAGGGGATGGCACCAATGGCGCGGAACGACTCGGGCTCCACGATCGGCATGTCGTTCGTCGTGCAGATTGTCGGGCAACTTACGTTCGAACCTGCCGACCAACCGACATAGGGCGTTCCGGCCTTGATCTTCTTCAGGATGGCCTTCATGAGACCCTGCTCCTGCATCTTCTTGGTCAGGGCAAAGGTGTTACCGCCACCGACACAGATCGCCTCCGCCTCGCGGATCATCTTTGCGGGATCCTTGGCGCGGTGTACCGACTTAACGCGGATGCCGATCTCGGCCAGACGAGCCTGCACCTTCTTTTCGTAAGCGGCGTAGGAGAAGGTGACGGCGGCGTAGGGAACAAAGACGATCTCGCGGATGCCCTGCAGGAAATTTTCGATCTGGGGAAGCGGGTAGCGCAGGTACTCCTCCCCTGCGTTGGTAGAATTTGAGATAAGCAGCAGTTTCATAAGTATCTGTTGTTTAGTTTGTTTTGCGTTCGATTGTTCTAAATGTCGAAAAAATTGGCATAAAAAAATCGTGCTCTTTTGTCAAAAGTAATAAAAAAAGTGTTATTTTTGCCCCAAATTGGGTAGGAAAATAGATTCTATACCAAATATTTGTTTAACTAAAAACTTAAAGTCATGTCTGAAATTCAAGCTAAAGTTGTCGAGATCATCGTTGACAAACTGGGTGTTAAGGAGTCGGAGGTAGTACCCGAAGCCAGCTTCACGAACCATCTGGGTGCCGATTCGCTGGATACCGTAGAGCTGATCATGGAGTTCGAGCGCGCTTTCGACCTCGAGATTCCCGATGAGGCAGCCGAGAAGATCTCGACCGTAGGCGATGCTATCGCTTTCATCGAGGCTCAGAAGAAATAATTTAGCTTTAGCGAAGCTTTTCGCGGCAAGTTCTTTGTATACTTAAACTTTTATCATGGCAGAGAGACGAGTTGTAATTACCGGAATTGGCACGATTAACCCCCTGGGTAAGACCATTGAAGAGTACTTTACGAATTTGGAGGCGGGCCATTCGGCTGCCGCCCCGATAACCCATTTCGATACCGAAAAGTTTAAGACCAAATTTGCTTGCGAAATCAAAGATTACGATCCGAACGACTACTTCGATCGCAAGGAGGCCCGTCGCTACGACCTCTTTACGCAGTATGCCCTGATCGCAGCCGATCAGGCGATCGAGGATGCCGCATTCGATTTTTCGAAGCTCGATCTGGAGCAGTGCGGTGTGATTTCGAGTTCGGGTATAGGAGGCGTAAAATCCTTCTTTGACGAATCTGTGGGCTATGCCGAGGGTGGTAACACCCCTCGGTTTAGCCCTTTCTTTGTACCCCGCATGATCATCGACATTGCGGCCGGCTTTATCTCGATGAAGCACGGCTTCATGGGCCCCAACTACTCGGTAGTTTCGGCCTGCGCCTCGTCGAACCACGCCATGATCAACGCCATGGAGACGATCCGTTACGGTCGCGCCGATGTGATTGTGGCGGTCGGCTCGGATGCCACGGTCAATGAGGTGACCGTCGGTGCCTTCAACGCCATGCAGGCCCTCTCGACCCGCAACGACGACTACGAGCATGCCTCAAGCCCCTTCGATAAGAACCGCGACGGTTTTGTGGTGGGCGAGGGCGCCGGAGCCTTCGTCTTCGAGGAGTTGGAGCACGCCCTGGCGCGCGGTGCAAAGATCTATTGCGAGGTGGTCGGCGGTGGCAACTCGGCTGATGCTTACCACTTTACGGCTCCGCACCCCGAGGGTCGCGGTGCAATCAAGTCGATGCGCGATGCCCTGCGCGATGCCGGCATCACGCCCGACAAGATCGACTACATCAACGTACACGGCACTTCGACCCCGCTGGGCGATGTAGCCGAAATCAAGGCTTTGATGGAGGTCTTTGGCGAGGCGCTGCCCTCGATCAACATCTCCTCCACGAAGTCGATGCACGGCCACCTGCTGGGCGCTACGGGCGCTGTGGAGGCGCTGGCCTGTGTGATGGCCCTCACGCGTGGCGTGGTGCCTCCGACGATCAATTGCCGTGAGCGCGATCCCGAGATTCCCGAGAACCTGAACCTGACGCTCGACAAGGCCCAGCGCCGCAAGGTGAACTACGCGCTGAGCAACACGTTCGGTTTCGGTGGCCATAACTCGACGCTCATTCTGAAGAGATACCAACCCGAAAAAGCCGAGTAGCGCCGTGTTTGATTTTTTGTTACGGCCTATCCGTCGTCGTTTCGGGCAGGATAAGCAATTCTATGCCATGGTCGATGATCTGTTCGGTTTCCTGCCGAGCAACATCGAGCTTTACAAATTGGCTCTGATCCACAAGTCGGCTTCGGTCACTGTGGAGGGTCGCCAACCCATCAACAACGAACGCTTGGAGTATCTGGGCGATGCGGTCATCGAGGCCGTGACTTCGGACTACCTCTTTATCGAATATCCCGACCGCGACGAGGGCTTCCTGACGCAGCTGCGCTCGAAGATCGTCTCGCGCCAATCGTTGAACCACCTGGCCGAGGAGCTGGGGCTGGATCGCTATGTGATCTCGAACCATGTACAGGGCGCTTCGCAAAAACACATCTTCGGCGATGCCTTTGAGGCGATGATGGGGGCGATCTACCTGGATCAGGGTTATGATTTTGTCAATCGCCTGCTGATCAATAAGATCTATGCCCGGTATCTGAATGTCGAGCGCCTCTCGGATTCGGAGACCGACTTCAAGAGCCGCCTGATTGAGTGGTGTCAGAAGAACCACCACCAGATCCGTTTCGATACGGAGCGCGACAAGGATTACAAGCCGAACCATCCGGTTTTCTACACGAAGGTCATGATCGACGGGATGGAGATGGGGCACGGTGCAGGCGACTCGAAAAAGGAGGCCGAGCAGAAGGCCGCCTTCTCGGTGGCATCCTTTATGAGCGACGAACAGTGCGCCTCGATGCTGGACCGCGTGGACCGCATGGAGCGTCGCAAGGGTGGTGACGAAGAGCAACGTATGGCGCAATAATGCGCCTTTTTTTATATGAATCATATCACCGATAAGATGGATGCGCGAGGCGTGCAAACGCTGAGCGATGAGGAGCTTGTCGCCCTCCTGGTGGAGGACGAGCGGGTGGCGCATGAGCTGTTGGCGGCTTGTGGGTCGCTCACGGCTTTGGTGCGCGAGGAGCGTGCCCGACTGCGGATGATCGGCGGGCTGGGGCTCTCGCGGGCTCGTCGTTTGCATGTGGCTGCGGAGCTGGGGCGTAGGGTAGCGGCTGCCGAGGGAGAGGGCATCGCCGAGGTGATCACGACAAGCGACGATGTGGTGCGCATCATGCGCCCGCGCCTGGAGGGGCTGAAGTACGAGGAGTGCTGGGCGATCTACCTGACCCATTCGAACCGCGTGATCGAGTGCCAAAAGGTGAGCCAGGGCGGTGTACAGGGGACGGTTGTGGATCATAAACTGATCGTCAAGCGCGCTTTGGAGTTGCTCTCCACGCGGCTTGTCCTGGTGCATAATCACCCCTCGGGAGCGGCCGAGGCGAGCGAGGCGGATCGTCGCCTGACACGCCGCCTGAAGGAGGCTGCCGCGCTCTTCGATATTCGGCTGCTGGATCATCTGATTATTGCCCGCGAAGGCGATTTTTCCTTCAAACGGGGAGGCTTGTTGTAAAATCGATCGATAGGCATAAAAATTAAAGGGACTTTAGTCCCTTTTTTTATACACTTTTTCGTACCTTTGCCCTTTAGAGAAAAAATATTAACACTACATAGAACATGACACAGGAAGAACTCTTTAAGAAATTGGTCGCTCACTGCAAGGAGTACGGTTTTGTATTCCCCTCGAGCGAGATCTACGATGGTCTGGGCGCTGTGTATGACTACGGTCAGAACGGTGTCGAGCTGAAGAATAACATCAAGCGCTATTGGTGGGATTCGATGGTGAAGCTCCACGAAAATATCGTGGGTCTGGATGCCGCTATCTTCATGCACCCCAAGACGTGGGAGGCATCGGGCCATGTGGGCGCTTTCAACGACCCGCTGATCGACAACAAGGACTCGAAGAAACGCTATCGTGCCGATGTGCTGATCGAGGATTGGATGGCCAAGCAGGACGAGAAGATCGAGAAGGAGGTCGAGAAGGCGCGGAAGCGTTTCAAGGATCAGTTCAACGAGGAGCAGTACCGTGCCACCTCGCCCCGCGTGTTGGAGGTTGCCGCCAAGCGCGATGAGGTGCATAACCGCTTTGCCGAGGCACTGAACAACAACGACCTGAACGAGCTGCGCCAGATCATCCTCGATTGCGAGATCGTCTGCCCCATTTCGGGTACGCGCAACTGGACCGAGGTGCGCCAGTTCAACCTCATGTTCTCGACCCAGATGGGTTCGACGGCCGAGGGTGCCAACACGATCTACCTCCGTCCCGAGACGGCACAGGGTATCTTCGTGAACTTCCTCAATGTGCAGAAGACGGGCCGCATGAAGCTCCCCTTCGGTATTGCACAGATCGGTAAGGCCTTCCGCAACGAGATCGTAGCCCGTCAGTTCATCTTCCGCATGCGCGAGTTCGAGCAGATGGAGATGCAGTTCTTCGTGCGCCCCGGTACCGAGATGGAGTGGTGGAACAAGTGGAAGGAGACGCGTATGGCTTGGCACCGTGCCCTGGGCTTCGGTGATGAGAACTACCGCTTCCACGACCACGACAAGCTGGCCCACTACGCCAACGCCGCCACCGACGTAGAGTACAACTTCCCCTTCGGCTTCAAGGAGGTGGAGGGTATCCACTCGCGTACGGATTTCGACCTGTCGAACCACCAGAAGTTCTCGGGCAAGAAGATTCAGTACTTCGATCCCGAGACGAACGAGAGCTACGTTCCCTATGTCGTAGAGACCTCGATCGGTGTGGACCGTATGTTCCTGCAGGTGATGTCGGCAGCCTATACCGAGGAGCAGCTGGAGGGTGGCGATCAGCGCATCGTGCTGAAGTTCCCCGCTGCGTTGGCTCCCGTTAAGGTGGCCGTGCTGCCGCTCGTGAAGAAGGACGGTATGCCCGAGGTGGCTCGTAAGATCGTCGATGAGCTGAAGTACGACTACAACGTCGTTTACGACGAGAAGGACTCGGTAGGTAAGCGCTACCGCCGCCAGGATGCCATCGGTACGCCGTTCTGCGTGACGGTCGATGGCCAGACCCTCGAGGATGGCACTGTCACGGTACGCCACCGCGATACGATGCAGCAGGAGCGTGTTGCGATCTCGGAGCTGCGCCGCATGGTGGACGAGGAGTGCTCGTACCGTAAACTCTTTAAGAAACTGAACCTCTAAAACGCCGATGGGCCGCATCATTGCCATCGACTACGGCGTGCGCCGCACGGGCTTGGCCGTGAGTGATCCCCTGCGCCTCATTGCGGGGGGATTGGCTACGGTCGAGACGAAGCAGTTGGAACGCTTTTTGGCCGACTACTTCAGCCGTGAGGATGTGACGACCATCGTGCTGGGTAAGCCCCAGCAGATGGACGGCAGCCCGTCGGAGACCTGGCGTTTTATCGAGCCTCTTTCGCGCCGTCTGAAGGCCGCCTATCCCGATAAGGAGGTGCTCTTCTACGACGAGCGATTCACCTCGGTCTTGGCCCATCGGGCGATGATTGACGGAGGTATGAAGAAGATGGCCCGCCGCGATAAGGCGGTGGTGGATAAGATTGCGGCCACGATTATTTTGGAGGATTACATGCAATTTGGAACGAAATGATCTACCCAATTGTGATTTTTGGCTCGGAGGTGTTGCGTAAACCCTCCGTGGAGATCGGGGAGGATTATCCCGATCTGAAGAAGCTCATCGAGGATATGTTCCTGACGATGGATGCAGCCGAGGGTGTGGGTCTGGCTGCCCCGCAGATTGGCAAAAATTTGCGCCTCTTTGTGGTGGATTGCTCGCCTTGGGGCGAGGAGGATGAAGCGTGCAAGGATTATCGCCGCGCCTTCATCAATCCCGAGATCTACGAGGTGTCGGAGGAGACCGGTCTCTTTAACGAGGGGTGTCTCTCGCTGCCGGGTCTGCACGAGGATGTGCGTCGCCCGTTGGCGATCCGGATGCGCTACCTGGATGAGAATTTCGAGGAGCACGACGAACTCTTCGAGGGCTTCCGTGCCCGCGTCATTCAGCACGAGTACGACCACCTCGACGGCACGGTCTTTACCGACCGCCTGGCACCGCTGCGCCGCCAGCTCTTAAAGAGCAAGCTGCTGGCCATGTCGAAGGGTAAGTATCGTGCGGCCTACAAAACCAAATAAAATGGTTTTAACAAGGCTATTTCGGCATCTGCCTTGCCTGCGAAATCCTCACATACCAAAAAGTATGCTTCGGACTTCGCAGACTTCGAGCAGCTTCAAAATAGCTCTTGTTAAAACCTTTTTAATCGAAGTGTGGTACAAGGCTCTTTTGGCATCTGCCTCGCTATAAAAGGAGATTAAGGGCGACTAAGGGTTACTAAAGGTTACTAAAGGAGATTAAAGAGGTTTCTTTAATCTCTTTTTTTATATCCTTTAGCTCCCTTTAGCCACCTTTAGTATCCTTTAGTCCCCTTTCTCGCCCTTCTCATCCAAAAACAAAAGAGGTCGCTCATTCGAGCGACCTCTTTTCGTATGCTGAACTTGCAGAATTACTTCTGGTTCAGGGCAGCATGTGCCGCAGCCAGGCGTGCGATGGGCACGCGGAAGGGCGAGCAGCTTACATAGTTCAGACCTGCATAGTGGCAGAACTCTACCGACGAGGGCTCACCACCGTGCTCACCGCAGATACCGCACTTGAGGTTATCGCGCGTACCGCGACCCTTGAATACGGCCTCACGGATCAGCTGACCTACACCGTTGCGATCCAGGATCTGGAACGGGTCGTTCTTCAGGATACCCTTCTCGAGGTAGATCGGCAGGAACTTCGAAATATCGTCACGCGAGAAGCCAAGCGTCATCTGCGTCAGGTCATTCGTACCGAACGAGAAGAACTGGGCAACCTCGGCGATCTGGTTAGCCGTAACGGCTGCACGGGGAACCTCGATCATCGTACCTACCATGTAGTCGATCTTATCGTTGCGCTCCGAGAATACCTGCTCGGCGGTCTTGTCGATGATGTTCTTCTGGTAGCGGAGCTCCTTGTGGTTACCAACCAGCGGAACCATGATCTCTACGTGTACATCCATACCCGTAGCCTTTACGTTCATGGCAGCCTCGATGATGGCGCGCGTCTGCATCTCGGTAATCTCCGGATAGGTGTTACCCAGACGGCAACCACGGTGACCCAGCATCGGGTTGAACTCGGCCAGAGCCTCTACCTTGGCGATGATCTTCTCAACGGGTACACCCATCTCGTCGGCCATCTCCTGCTGACCCTTCAGGTCATGCGGAACGAACTCGTGCAAGGGGGGATCCAGGAGACGAACCGTTACGGGGTGACCCTTCATGGCCTTGAACAGACCTTCGAAGTCGCCACGCTGGATCGGCAGCAGCTTGTTCAGTGCTACACGACGGCCGGCCTCATCGTCTGACAGAATCATCTCGCGGATAGCCTTGATACGGTCGCCCTCGAAGAACATGTGCTCCGTACGGCAGAGACCGATACCCTCGGCACCGAACTCAAATGCCTGGGCTGCATCCTTCGGCGTATCGGCGTTGGCGCGAACCTTCAGTACCGAGTACTTACCGGCCAGCTCCATCAGCTTACCGAAGTCACCGCTCAGGTCGGCAGCGCGCGTAGCTACCTCACCGAGGTAAACCTCACCCGTCGAACCGTTGAGCGAAATCCAATCGCCCTCCTTAACCGTTACACCGTCAACCTTGATCGTGCGAGCCTTGTAGTCGATCTCCAGCTCACCGGCACCCGATACGCAGCACTTACCCATACCACGGGCAACTACGGCTGCGTGCGAGGTCATACCACCGCGAGCGGTCAGAATACCGGCAGCATCCAACATACCCTTCAGGTCCTCGGGCGAGGTCTCGATACGCACCAGGATAGCGCGCTGACCCGTCTCGGCCAGAACCTTGGCGGCATCGTCGGCGAAGAATACAACGGGACCCGTAGCGGCACCCGGCGATGCGGGCAGACCCTTCGTGATCACCTTGGCCGAAGCGATGGCCTTCTTATCGAATACGGGGTGGAGCAGCTCGTCGAGCTTGGCGGGCTCGCAACGCAGTACGGCCGTCTTCTCGTCGATCATACCCTCGCGGAGCATATCCATGGCGATCTTCACCATGGCAGCACCCGTACGCTTACCGTTGCGGCACTGCAGCATCCAGAGCTTACCGTCCTGGATCGTGAACTCGATGTCCTGCATATCGCGGTAGTGATCCTCGAGGTGGTTCTGGATAGCATCCAGCTCCTTGTAAACCTCGGGCATTACCTCCTCGAGCGAAGGATACTTGGCTACGCGCTCCTCCTCCGAGATGTTCTGAGCCTTGGCCCAACGACGCGAACCCTCGATCGTGATCTGCTGCGGCGTGCGGATACCGGCAACCACGTCCTCGCCCTGAGCGTTGATCAGGTACTCACCGTTGAAGATGTCCTCACCCGTTGCGGCGTCACGCGAGAAGGCTACACCCGTTGCCGAGTTGTCACCCATGTTACCGAATACCATGGCCATAACCGATACGGCCGTACCCCACTCGGCGGGGATGTTGTTGAGCTTACGATACAGGATGGCGCGATCGTTCATCCACGAACCGAACACGGCGCAGATAGCACCCCAAAGCTGCTCCCAGGGACAAGCGGGGAAATCCTTGCCGGTCGAAGCCTTTACGGCGGCCTTGAACGAAGCTACCAGCTCCTTCAGATCCTCTACCGTGAGGTCGGTATCCTTCGTGATACCGCGCTTCTCCTTCTGCTTCTCGATGATCTCCTCGAAGGGATCCTGATCCTCCTTCGAAGCGGGCTTCATCTCGAGTACTACGTCACCGTACATCTGTACGAAACGGCGGTACGAGTCCCATGCGAACCAGGGATTACCGCTGAGCTTGGCCATAGCCTCTACAGCCTCGTCGTTCATACCCAGGTTGAGGATCGTATCCATCATACCGGGCATCGAAGCGCGAGCACCCGAACGTACCGACAGCAGCAGGGGCTGCTGCTTGTCACCGAACTTGCGGCCGGTCAGCTTCTCGATGTTAGCCACGGCCTTCTCTACCTCGGGCTTGAGCAGCTCTACGACTGCCTCCTTACCCTGTGCGTAGTACTCGGCGCAGGTGTCCGTCGTGATCGTGAAACCCGGAGGTACGGGCATACCGATGAGGTTCATCTCAGCGAGGTTTGCACCCTTACCACCCAGCAGCTCACGCATCTTACCATTACCCTCGGCCTCTTTGTTACCGAAGGTATAAACTCGTTTTACGTCTGCCATAAAATGATAGTGTTATTAAAAAAATATTGAAAATTGTTTGTTGTTTTTATCTTTTTGCTAAAAATCTTGCTCCACAAACTGCGGATTGCGAATATAGTATATTTTTTTGGTCTGTGCAAGAAAAAACTACTCAATCTCGCACCAGAGGGGCAGGTAAGCCCCTACACCTTTGGTGTAGCGGTTGCCGCGGTAGGTGGGAAGCGGCTCTGCGGTGCGCTCATCGAGCCACTCGCGGCGAATCACTACCGCCCCCTCATGACCACGGAGGGGCGGGCGTGTGAAGATGCGATCGCGCATCCGCCAACGCCCGCGGTAGATGCGGTTGCCCTGCCCGCGACGAGCCGCCGCAGCGAGGCAGTCATGCAGCCCGTAGGCTGTAGCATCGAGGTTGTAGAGCTTTCCTGCTACCAGCATGCCCCGCTCGGGATGGCGCTCGATCAGCTCCTCGATGTGCAGGTCGGCAAAGCGACTGTCGGAGCATAGCACAAGATTGACCGTATCCCTGCCGATGAGCGCCTCGATGATCAGGGCCGCTCGTTGTGCCTCGGCATGCAGGGGCTCCAGCCGATCGGCCAGGTAGAGCAGGGCAAAGTCCATGCCGTCGAAGGAGTTGATTGTGCGGTGGAGATAGGTGTAGTCGCCCTTCAGGCGCAGGGCGATATCGCGCACCACCTGCTCACTCTCCACGCCATAGAGCGCCACGGCATCGCATCGGAGCGAGTCGATGACGGCAACAACCTGATTTACTTTTCGTTCGTAACGTGTCGAGTCCCACTTGTAGCGCCCCTCGGGCGTGAACTCCGTATCGTCGTAGAAGAGCGACGGCTCGGTATCATAGAGCCGATCGACATCGTAATAGCCAAACCGCAGTTGCGCAACGAGGGGTTGCGTGATGGTAATCAGTGTGAGTGATAGGAGAATACGCCACATGGTTAGAGCGGCTTTTCGGGTAGAAAATCGCGGGGCGAGCAACCAAGATATTTGGCAATTTCGTTGAGGTGTGTCGGGCTGTACTTTACATCGCATTTCGGACTTTCAACCTGCCCGATGAAACCACGCGATACACCAATCCAGCTTCCCAACATCGCTTGCGAGATATGTTGCTCGCGTCGCATCTTGCGGACAGCATCAATAATGTATTGATCGATTGGCGAAATCATGGCATACTTTCTTTCTCACAAAGCTAAATATCATGCCATTTTATATGCATCGGTATACCTTGCAATGTTAGTTCTGCCTAACATTTTGCGAGGGATAGAATTTTGTCGCAGCTCCCCAACCGTTCATAGTATTACCCAAGGAGCGAAGCGACTAAGCCCTCCTTATCAAAGGAGGGTTTGGGAGGATTGTCTATATTTTTTTTATATTGATTGACTTTGTCAAATCTTTTTTCAGCCTTGTGTAGCCGCCTTTAGGTGGCTTTGAAAAAGAGAAATCCACCTCCAAGCCTTGCTTGGGAAGGTGGATTTCTCTTTTTCAAATCGGTTGCCATTGGCAACCAAAAGGCTGACACGCTTTATTGTGACCGCAATAATTTTGAATTTGCGAATCTATTCGCAAATCACGCCCGAGGCGATCAGCTCCTCGTCGTCGTACAGGGCGGCAAATTGGCCGGCCGTGATGCCGCGTTGCGGTTCGTCGAACAGCAGGTAGAAGCCCCCTGCACGGCGGTAGAGCACAGCCCCTTGCAGCGGCTGGCGATAGCGGATGCGCACCAGGCAGCGGAGCGTCTCGCCCTCCGCAATGGCGCGATCGGGATCGACCCAATGCATCGCCTCACGCTCAATCTTCAACGTGGGTCGCCACAGACCGCGGTGGCTATCCCCCTCGCCCACATAGATCACATTCTCGGCAACATCCGTGGCGAGGATGAAGAGCGACTCTTTGCGCCCGCCGATGCCAAGCCCCTTGCGCTGCCCGATCGTGTAGAAATGGGCGCCGTTGTGTGTGCCGATCTTCTTGCCGTCGCGCACCGTGTAGTGCCACCCCTCGGCGAGTGCTTCGAGGAGTTCATCGCTTGGCTCATCATCGGATGGTGTATAGTGGGGACGGCGGTCGAACTTCGGCCACTCCTGCTTGATTTCATGGACGTTACCCACCTTCTTGGCGAGCTTTTGCTGGAGGAAGGTAGGCAGATCGACCTTGCCCACAAAGCAGATGCCCTGCGAATCTTTGCGCTTGGCCGTGGCAAGCCCCTGCTCGGTGGCGATGCGCCGAACTTCGGGCTTTAAGAGGTGACCGATCGGGAAGAGGGCATAGCGGAGCTGTTCCTGCGTGAGTTGGCAGAGGAAGTAACTTTGATCTTTGTTGGGGTCCGAGCCGGCGAGGAGGTGGTAACGCTCCGTGCCGTCGGGGAGGGTAGTGGTCGTTTTACGGCAGTAGTGGCCCGTAGCAACATAGTCGGCACCGAGCTTGAGCGCCTCTTTTAGGAAGACGTCGAATTTGATTTCGCGGTTGCAGAGCACATCGGGATTGGGGGTGCGCCCCGCCTCGTACTCCGCGAACATGTACTCGACCACGCGCCGACGATACTCCTCCGAGAGATCCACGACGCGCAGCGCAATATCGAGCTTCTTGGCCACCAGCTCGGCAAATACGCGGTCGTCGTGCCAGGGGCAGTCGCCCTCCAACGTGCCGGTCGTGTCGTGCCAATTGACCATGAAGAGGCCGATCACCTCGTGCCCCTCCGCCTTGAGCAGATAGGCCGCTACCGAGGAGTCCACGCCACCCGAAAGTCCAACTACTACGCGCGCCATAACTTGTTAATCGATAAGTCCTTCGGGGAGGATGAATTTGATTTGCTCACGCTCGAAGTCGATGCCGCCGATCATCTCGTCCACCGCCGGAACGAGGACCTCGCGCCCCTCGATGTCGAGTTCGAACAGGGGGTTGATTTCGCTGTCGATGTAGTCCGCCACCTCGCCCGAGAAGGTGCGCTCCGTGCCCATTTCGAGGATTGTGGCACGGAAGCCGATGAGGTCTTCGAGGTAGAACTCATCCTCCTCGCGCTCCTCGGCCTCCAGCTCGATCGAGAACTCCTTGCCCAGCAGCTCCTCGGCTCGGCGCTCGGTGTCCATGTCGGCAAAGCGCACCGAGGCTCCCGAAGCCCCTACATAGTCGAATTCGTCGCAGTAGAGGGGCACCTCCAGCCCGTCGATCTCGACGATGAGCGGGGTGGTTTGGGGGTTGAAATCCTCGGGGAACGACTCGTAGAGTGTCAGGCGCAGGCCTCCGCCCGTGCCAAAGAGTTTATTGATGCGACCACAAAGCGTCATGACAAATTCAAAGTTTAGAATTCAGCATTCAAAATTAGTGAATTTCGAACAAAAAAACAAAATAAGAGGCCGCTCCTTTCGGAACAGCCTCTTTTTCGGTAAGCGGTCAAGGAATTACTCCTCAACAGCAGCCTCCGTAGCCTCCTCGGCAGCCTCAGCAGCAGCCTCGGCAGCAGCAGCCTCAGCGGCAGCCTTCTTCTCGGCGATAGCCTTGGCACGCTCCTCGTTTACCTTAGCCTCGGCAGCCAGACGAGCCTTCTCGGCCGACTTGGCATCCGATGCGAGCTTCGAGGTCTTGGCCTCGATCTTGCCCGACTTGGCCTCTGCCCACTTGTTGAAGCGAGCCTCAGCCTCAGCCTCGGTGAATGCGCCCTTGGCTACACCACCCAGCAGGTGCTTCTTGTAGAGTACACCCTTGTACGAGAGGATGGCACGGCAGGTGTCCGTAGGTTGTGCGCCTTTGAGTAACCAACCCAGTGCTTGCTCGAAGTTCAGGTCGATCGTAGCAGGATTCGTGTTGGGGTTGTAGGTACCCAACTTCTCGATGAATTTACCATCACGTGGCGCTCTGCTATCTGCGGCAACGATGTGATAGAAGGCATAACCCTTCTTACCGTGACGTGCCAGACGAATTTTAACAGCCATTTTGCTATAAAATTTTGTAAGGTTAATAAAAAACGCTCAGCCTTTCGGCTTATTTCGGGTGCAAAGATAATGCGATAAAATCAAAAATCCAACACTCTGAATCGAAAAATCGTTGAAAAATAAGGGAAATTTGATTTCAGATGGGGGTAGAAAAGGCGAGAAAAGGCGAGAAAGGGTTGCTAAAGGAAACTAAAGGTTGCTAAAGGAATCCCTTAAGCCCCCTTAAGCTCCCTTAAGGCACTTTAAGGAACTTTTCCTCTCTCCTCTTTGCTCTCTTCTCTTTCCTCTTCGCTCTTCCCTCTTACACAAAAAGCACCCCTTGCGGAGTGCTTCTTGTGATCGCGGAGCGGCTCGAACGCTCGACCGGCAGCTTAGAAGGCTG
>JAGAMA010000013.1 GCA_017624955.1 Alistipes sp. | reverse complement strand
TAGCCATCTCTGACGAGGGTTCGTTGCCCACATTTTGGACAAACTTTTTATCCATTTCTAACGCAAATAGTGCAAATATATAAAAATCAATCAATTGCCCCGATTTTATCTACTAATTTTGACCAATAAGCCCCTTTTTTTGTTTTTATAGGGCAGCTTTCACCCCGCCTTGTCGATCAAGTCGGTCACATACGTCGAGTATGCTCCCTCCTTGCTCAACTGCGTTGTGGCAAAATCTGCTCCTCTAAAAAGCAAAAAACCGATTGGTTGCGCATGGACAAGACGAGAACTGCTCGCCCAACGCAAAATAAGCGGGTGTCACGACTATCGTCGGACACCCGCTTTCACTTTTATCGCTCAACGCTCCTCTTTTGTTCCGATCAGCCAGCCGAGTTGTCGCCTAAACCATCTATAGCCCTTGCGGAAGTGGTTGGCCATTTCGTAGACCGTCTCCAGCTCATCGCGAAAGCGTGCGATCATCTCGCGGATCGAGAGCAGGTAGCTGACCGTGGTGAGCACCGCGAAGAAGAGCGCGACAACGAGTGCCGCCGTAACGAGCGATCCGATGCGCTCGGCCAGCCAGATCACCAGCGCCCCGATCGCGGTCAGCACGGTGCAGAAGAGGCTGATGGCAAAGATAAAGAGGGCCGTGATGAGCCGCCCGCCCACCTTCGTTGTCCGCTCCATCTTGCCGCGCCGTTAAGCCTCCTTCGATTCGCAGTGGCAGCGAGCCTCCTCGATCTGGCTCTTGATCTGCTGCTGCAACTTCTCGGCCTTCGTCTTGGCCTTCTCGACCTCCTCCTCGGCCCACTCTTTGATCTTCGTGCGCAACTCGGGGCCCGACTGCGGTGTCAGGAGCATCGCCAACGCCGAACCAACGATCATTCCTCCCAAGAGGGAAATCATACAAATACCTGTGTGTTTCATAGCAACTTTTTTTAAGGTGTGTAGCCCTCCAACGAGCAAACTACGCGCCAAAATTGCTATTTTTGCGGAAGAATATGGCTATCGACCGTCACCATACCGTTGCCTTTACGGGCCACCGCACCTATACGGGGGAGGCCCGCGAGGCTCTTTGTGCCGAGATTCGTCGCTTGGCGCAGGAGGGTTACACCACCTTCCTGAGCGGCATGGCCGAGGGTTTTGATCTGGCCGCTGCCGAGGCGGTCGTAGCGCTGCGGAGCGAGGGGCTGAAGGTGCAACTCGTCGCCGTGATTCCCTTTGCTACGCAGTCCTCCTCCTTCACGGAGGAGAATCGAGCCCGCTTTCGGCGCATCTTGGCCGAGGCCGATGAGGTGATTCTGCTTGCTTCGAGCTACCACCGCGGTTGCTACCAACAGCGCAACGACTTTCTGGTCGATCACGCCTCGGCGCTGGTGGCCTGGTATGACGGTTCGCGTGGCGGTACGCAGTACACCTTCCTCCGAGCGATGAAGCGTGGTCTTGCGCTCCACAACCTCTCGTCCGCGATCCTTCCCGATCCCAGATTGTTTGAATAAGAGCAAAGATATTAAGGATAATAACGAAATTAAGGAGATTAAAGAATAGCTCCTTAATCTCCTTAAAATCTTTAATCTCGTTATCTTAAAAACTCTTTCTCTAATTCTCTCTTTCCTCTCTCCTCTTTCCTCTACCGAAAGCAAGCTCCCCAGGGGTAGCTGCCGGGTTTGAATGTAAGGTGTGTATCGCTTTGGGCGTGGTGCAGGCGCACAACACCCGGGGCAATCTCATCGGCAATGGTCAATTCGCCCCACCGAAGCCCCTTCAAAATCGTGAAGGCCGTAGCACCTCCCTCGATGATTACCTCCTCAAATTCACCATCGGCGAGGAGTGCCAGGACCGTCTCGGCCATCTGGTGGCGAAGTCGCAGGGCGCGCCCCTCGTCGTGCGAAATCTGTTGCGGAATGCGCAGCAGGAGCGAGTCGTGTTCGGTGAGGAGACGTTGTGCCTCACGCACCCAACCCTCGGTTGCTCCCCCTGCGAAGACCTCATCGGGCATCGGCGCGATCGCTACGCGGTTGCGCTGAAAGAAGGGCTCTTCCAGGAGGTTGTGACGTGCCGTGCTTCCCAGCACGATGAGCGAACGGCGAGTGCCGAATCCTGCAAAGGCGGGGCGCTCGACCGGCTGCCTGCCGTGGTGCTCCACAAGGCATTGAAAGAGGTCCGAACTACCGGCCAGCACCACCTCGGGGCTGTCGAATCGCGCTACATAGTAACGCAAATCCTCCATCGAACCCACCTCGCCGAGCGTAACGCCCTCCGCAAGGGTCTTGCGTCGCGTGCGCGTAGAAATATAAGGTGCATGGCCCCCCACCAGGCGTACCACATCCGAGGTGGTTGCCGGGAACTCGGGATCGTGTCGAAAAAGGGTGCGCGTGAGGGGAGTGCCTCCGATCGAGTAGATGCGGCGGCGGATCAGTCGCCCCTTCGAGGGGTTGGCCGGTAGGAGCAGCGCGCGCTGATAGCTCAGCGCCTGCAACGCCTCCAGTTCGCACCGCACATGGCCGCGCAGCACCGAGTCGGTCTTCTTGAAGAGGCGATCGGGGCGCAGGCCGAGGCGGGCAATCTGTGCGATTACCTCTTGCGTTGCCTGCAGGGCCTCCTCGCGCGTCATCGAGCGGGTATCGGTGGCGATGACCACCACCTCATCCTGCGGTGTGAGCTGTTCGAGTGCGGTTGTGAGGCGCACACGACAACCCAAACGGTGGGCCACACCGGCAATCTCGGCGGCCCCCGTCAGGTCATCGGCAATAACGAGTGTCAGCATCTACTTTTTACGGTTCTTGGCCATCAGGGCGGCGTACTCGATCGACATGAGGAGTGCATCGGGGTTGGCGATGCCCTTACCTGCCACATCGAAGGCCGTACCGTGATCGACCGAAACGCGGATAATCGGCAGGCCGAGCGTGATGTTCACACCCTTCACGGCCACCATGCGTTGCGTCTCACGATCCCACTCGAAGCCACCCACCTTAAAGGCGATGTGGCCCTGGTCGTGGTACATCGCTACGCAGCCGTCGAACTGGCCCGAGCGGGCACGCGAGAAGAGCGAATCGGGCGGCACGGGACCATCCACATTCCACCCTTTGGCCTTCATCTCCTCGATGGCGGGGATGATCTCGCGGATCTCCTCGTCGCCAAACAGACCACCCTCGCCGGCATGGGGATTCAGACCCGCGATGCCGATCTTCGGGTTCTCGATGCCGAAGCTCAGGCAGGCCTCGCGGATAAGCTCCGTCACGGCGATTACGCGCTCCTTCTTGGCTCGATCGCACGCCTCGCGCAGCGAAACATGGGTCGAAACATGGATTACACGCATCTTATCGTCGGCCAGCAGCATGGCATACTTCTTCGTATCGGTGTAGTGGGCGTAGATCTCCGTGTGGCCGGCAAAGTTGTGCCCTGCCACATGCAGTGCCTCCTTGTTGAGCGGTGCGGTCACCGTACCATCCACCTCGCCCTTCATGGCCAGCTCGATAGCCGTGCGTACTGCCTCAAAGGCGGCATGACCGCACTGCGCCTGCACCTCGCCATAGGCGAAGGTTGCGGGGTCGATCAGCTTCAGGTCCAGCACATCGATTACGCCACGCTCATACTTTGCATCGGCCACCTGCTCGATCGGACGAACCTGCAGCTCCACCTTGGCGGACTTTACACCTAACTCCATCATCTTGGCATCGCCAATGACCACGGGGCGGCAAACCGTATAGGGATACTCCTGGGCGAGCGACATGGCGATAATCTCGGGGCCTACACCCGCGGGATCACCCATCGTAATGGCTAAAATCGGTAAGTTATTCATAGCTTTTTAGTATAATTCGTTATAGATTGCAATCGCATCTTCGCGCGTCACCTCGCGGGGGTTGTTCACCAGCAGACGCGTCACCTTCATCGCAGCATCGGCCAGCTCCTCCACCTTGTCCTGCGGGATACCCAGCTCGGTGAGCGTTGCGGGAATGCCGCAGCGCGTAGCCAGCTCGGCTACGAACTCGACTCCCTTCTTGGCGGCCTCCTCGGTCGTAAGGCCCTCGCAATCGACACCCATCGCGCGAGCAATGGCGGCGTGCTTCTCGAGGTTCGATTCGAGGTTAAAGCGCATGACGGGCGGCAGCAGGATGGCGTTTGCCAAGCCGTGCGAGATGTGGTACTCGCCACCAAGCGGATAGGAGAGGGCGTGTACGGCTGCCGTATTCACGGGAGCCAGGCACAAACCGCCGTAGTAGCTGCCGAGCGAAAGGGCGGCACGCGCCTCGCGATCCTGCCCGTTCTTCACGGCGCGCTCCAGGTTCTTGGCGATAAGCTCAATGCCCTGCAGGGCGTAAGCATCTACCACGGGATGCGCGTGACGATTCGTGAAGCTCTCGATGCAGTGCGAGAGGGCATCCATACCCGTCTCGGCCGTGATCTTGGCCGGTACGGTGAGCGTCAGCAGGGGATCGATATAGGCGGCATCGGCCAAGAGGTAAGGGCTTACGATGCCCTTCTTGAGCTTCTCGGCGCGATCCAACAGAATGGCGTTGGGCGACACCTCGCTACCCGTGCCCGAAGTGGTCGGGAGGCAGGCGCACCATACACCGCGCTCCTTGATGAGTCCCGTGCCGAAGCAGTCGGCCACCTGTTGCTTGCTCTTGAGGAAGGCGGCCACAATCTTGGCCGTGTCGAGCACCGAACCGCCGCCGATACCGGCCACGCTGTCGGCACCGAACGAGCGCGCCTCGTCGATGATGCCTACCACCTCATCCAAGGCCGGCTCGGCCGTGATGCGGTCGTAGATCTGAATCGTAGCTCCCGTCGCCTCGATCTTTTGGAGGATCCCCTCGATCAGCGGACGAATCGGCGGTGCGGTGAGCAGGAAAAGTCGTTGAAAGCCGTGCGCCGCGAACTCTTCGGCAAAGCGCTCGGCAGCACCCTCGCCCAGAACGATGCGCGAGGGTTGTTGTAAGGTAATCAATTTCATGGGTTCTCTTATTTTGCGGCCTTGCGCTCCTTCAAATAACCATAAATCGTCAGGCTGTCGTCCACCTTCGGTGCGGGGAAGAGGTACGAGGCGGCCCAACCGACAAAGAATACGATCAGGTGGCTGTAGACACCCAACATATACTTGTGGTGCGTGAAGTTCCAGGCACCGAGGTCCACAAGGATCTGCTTCTCGCCGTCGATCGTGAACTTCGACGAGGTGAGTACGGCATAAGCCGTGAAGAGGATGCAGGCCACAAGACCGACCCACAGACCCTGCTTGTTGGCACGCTTGACCAAAAGACCCAGCAGGAACAGACCGACGATACCCGACGAGAAGATAGCGTAGAGACCAAACAGCACGCCGAGGATACCCTCGCCACCCCAGAAGGCGTAGATCGAGGCGATACCGATCGAAGCCACACCGGCCAGACCGACGATCCAACGACCCAATACCAGGCGCTGACGATCCGTGCTCTCGGGACGGAAGCGGACGTAGTAGTCCTGTACACCGATTGCGGCAAAGCAGTTCAAATCCGAGTCGAGCGACGAGATGGCACCTGCCACCAGGGCCGAGATGATCAGACCCTTCACACCGATCGGCAACTCCGTGGCGATGAAGTAGGGGAATACCTCGTCGGCCTTCATGCCGGCAACCGCCTCGGCACCCTCAATCTGGTAGTAGGCGTAGAGGCACGTTCCGATAAACATGAAGAGCGTCCAAACAGGCACGCTGGTCATTACACCGATGTAGGCGGCACGCTTGGCCGAGCGGTCATCCTTGGCCGTGAGGTAGCGCTGTACGATCGTCTGGTCCGTACCATACTTCTGAATGGCGTAGAAGACACCGTTGATGGCCATTACCCAGAAGGTCAGCTCCACGAAACTCCAGTGGAACTCGCCCACGTTGATCATGTTGTCGCGCATGGCAATCTCCCATACGGCCGACGGACCGCCTTCGGGCGTGAAGAGCAGCAGGGCCGCGCAGATGATACCACCCACGATGAGGATAAAGCCCTGGATCACATCCATCCAAATCACGGCCTCCATACCACCGATCAGGGTGATGAAGGTCACGGCAATACCGATGACGACGATGACCATGTAGATATCCCAGCCCATGAACTGCGAAATGGCGAGCGATACGAGGAAGAAGACCGTACCGAGCTTCGAGAAGTGGGTCAACAGGAAGGCGATCGAGCCGTAGAGACGGGCACCGAAGCCGAAACGACGCTCAAAATACTCGTAGGTCGAGAGTTTGATGGCCTTGCGGAAGAGGGGTACGATAAACCAGATCATACCCACCAGGACAATCGGCACCATTAGACCCTGCACCAGGAGGATCCAACTGCCACCGTAGGCGGCACCCGGATAGGCGAGGAATGTGACGGACGAGATGAGCGTGGCGAAGATCGACATACCGATTGCCCAGGCCGGCACCGAGCCGCCTGCGGCGAAGTAGCTATCGGTCGAGTTCTGCTTGTGGGCGAACTTCAGACCGAAGAGCATCACAAATACAATGCTGGCAATGACCAGCGTGATATCTATCCAATGCATAGTGGTTTCTTGAAAAAGTTTGGGTTTTAGGGGTTACAGGTTGAGGTCAAATTGGGCAATCTGTTCGCGGATGGTTCGATACTCCTCCTCCGCAAGCTCGGTCAGGGGGGCGAACATCTCCGTTCCGCACAACCCGATACCCTGCATGATACACTTCAGGGCGGCGAGCTGCTTACCTAAGGGGCGGCCCTGCTGATAGACCTTGGCCATCTCGTCGGTGAGCTTCTGCAGGCGGTTTGCCTCCTCCATGTTGCCTGCTACGGCAGCCTCATAGAGTTTCTGGAAGTGCTTCGGCACGAAGTTACCCGTCGAGGGCACGATACCATCAGCACCCAGCTCCAGCGAGTGAGCCGACTGGGCAGCCCAGCCGCAGAAGTAGGCGAAATCCTCCGCCTCATTCTTGATGGCGATGCACTGCTCCATGCGCTCGAGGTCGCGCTCCGAGTCCTTCAGACCTACGATATTGGGGTGGGCGGCCAATTTGCGCACCGCCTCCACGGGGATCGAAAGGTGGGTCGTGGCGAGGATATTGTAAAGCATCACGGGCAGCACCGACTCCTCGGCCAGAGCGGTGTAGTAGGCCACCATCTGCTCCTCGGTGAGGGCGTAGTAGCTCGGCAGAATCGCCACGGCCACATCGGCACCCGCCTCCTTGAAACCCTTGATCTGGGCCACCTGCTCCTTGAGGCAGAGGCCCGTCACGCCGGCGTAGATCGTAATCTTACCCTCGGCGGCACGCACCGCCGTAGCGACCATCTCGATACCCTCGGCCTGCGGAACGAGGTTGCCCTCGCCCGTCGTACCCATCACCAGGACATCGACACCCGCCTCGGCAAACGAGCGGATGATCTTCTCGACGGCCTCCAAATCGACCGAACCGGCCTTGACAGGGGTGGCCATCGGTACGACCACGCCTGCATACTTTCTCTTACTCATCTTCTATTTTTGTTTTTACAGATTCTTCGTAATCTCGTCCAGCACCTCGCGATTGAGCTTCACCTGCACCATACCCATCGGGTGGAAGCGCATGTCGTTGTTCACGGCGGCATAGACAATCGTATAGATATCGTCGCCCTCGGGGATCAGACCCAGCGGCGTGCGCATCGTGTGCCACCACTTCTTGACCTTCGTGTCGATCGGTAGGTAGTGGGCCTCGCTCCAGTGGATACCATCCTTCGAGAGGGTGTAGGCGATCATGTTCGGCAACTTCAACCACTCCGGACCACCGTCAAATACGGCGATATAGAGACCGTTCGGGAGCTGCGATACGATCGGGTTCTCCACAAAGCGGGGGTGAATCGAGGTGATGGGGTTCAGCTCCTTCATGCGCGTAAAGGGACCCTCCAAGTTGTCCGACTCGGCCAGACCCACATACCAGTGGGTCGGCTTGCCACCGAAGGGGTAGTCGGCCTTGGTCTGGTAGGGGTAGGCACCGCTGATAAAGCCGTACCACTTATCGCCCACCTGGTAGGGGAAGAACGAAGCAACGCCCTGACGACCCTCCCAGAGCTGGCTGTCGAGACCCGGCTCGATGACGATGCCGCAGTCGCGGTACGGGCCACCGATACCCTCGATACCCTCGACTACCGACTCACAACGCCAGATGCGGCCGAACGAGTGGTTGGGGGCTACATCGAAGTCGCAGGTGTAGGCCAGGTAGTGGCCCTGCCAGCGGTTCTTCTCCTTGTTGAAGATCGGCATGTAGGACCAGATGGCGGCACGACGGTCGTTCATCGGGTGGTCGTAGTGCGAGATGGCATACTTGCCGCTCGACTGGTAGAGGGTCGATTGACGCTCCCAATGGATCGCGTCTTTCGAGGTCCAGTGGCCGATGCGGGTCTTGATGCGGTCGTAATAGGCCGGCTTGCCAATCTCGCCGGCGCGCTCGGTGGGGAACATGTGGTAGGTGTCGCCGACCTTGATCATCTGGCCACCCTCGAAACCACCCTGGATACCCTCCGTGCCGGGCATGCCCTCGTTTACCACGGGGTCATCCTGACCGCCGATGATCTCAAACAGGGCGGGCTTCTCCGAGAAACCCTCGATGACAAACGAGGGGTAATCGGTGCCCGTCTCCAAGGCGGCATCCGTGCCGGCAAACTTCGTGGCGGAGGTGTAACCTACCACGGCAATCTGACCCTTCACGCCCGCAGGGATCGTGATCGTCTGCTTGCCACCTGCGAAGCGCACGGCGTAGATATCCATCACCTCGCACTCCGTCACGCGCAGGGCGCGCTTCAGTGCGGGGGTCGTGTTGAGCTTGCCCTTGCCCCAGGCTACGGCCTCGACCGCCTCCTTCGAGGTGGCGGCTACGAGCAGGTTACCCGAGCGCTGCAGCTGCAGCTCCACGGTGGCGGGCAGCATGGCTCCCTGCTCGTTGACGGCAAGGCGGAAGCCCTGCAGACCGTCAATCTCGGGTGTGAGTTGCAGCACGCTGCAGTCCGAACCCGTGAAGGGGTTCGTGTAGGTGGTGGTGGTGAAGGTTGCACCGCCCTTCGTGACGCGGTAGGGTGCAGCCTTATAGTGGCTCGACGCGGCGGCCGAGAGGGTGAGCAGTGAGAGCATGCTCACCAGCAGATAACGAAAGACCTTCATGCTATCTCAAAAACTTAAATGCTTAATTTTTAATTTTTAATTCTTAATTTGTTAAAACACCGCCTTGCGCTTGGCACCTACGGTCGGGATCACGACGATCGGATCGTACTCGCGGCGCGGCATCAGGTCATGGTACTCGTGGCTCAGACCCGAAGCATCCTGGATCGCCAGCGCCTCATCGCCGAAGGGGATGTTGCGGTAGATCTTCGTACCCTCGACGATCGTGCCGTTACCACTGTTGCAGAAGCGGTTGTCCTTGACATGGTTGTTGCGGATCAGGATGTCGTAGTTGCGATCCGAATCCAGGTGCAGCCAGAGCTGGTAGAGGCTCACGACGAAGTTCTCCTCGATAAGCCAGCCCGACGAACCGTCATCGGGATAGATGCAACGCGGACCGTCGAAGACGTAGTTGCGACGAGCCACCGAACCCGGCTGACGGCCGAGCATGTAGATAATACCACCGTCGGTGAGCATCGTGTGCGTGTGGCCGCAACGGTTGTAGCTGATCGAGTTGTTACCGGCGTTCTTCGACTCGGGAATGCCGGCATTGCCCCACCACCAACCTAAGGCGATAGCGCCATAGGGCGTGCCGTAGATGTCGTTGTGGTCGATCTTCACGCTCTTGCAGAAGAAACCGACGATGGCCTCCACCTGGCGGAAGTCGAGCGATACGTTGCGGATCAGGTTGTTCGAGATGTTGATGTTCTCGCACAGGCCCTCGATGCCCGGTGCATAGACGGCACCCTCGTCGCCATCGCCGATCTCGTAGTGCTGCGGGTGACCTACGGCCACGGCATTACCCAGGCAGTCGTTGAAGAAGTTGCCCATCACCTCCGAGTTCGTTACATCGTTCGAGAGATTTACCGAAACGGCCGAACCCAGGTGCAGGAACTTGTTGCGCAGGATGCGGATACCCGTGGCATTCTCCACCTGGATCGTACCCTCGGGAACATCCACGCTGTTGTACTTCGTGGGGTGCCAGTTGCCGTTGGGGATGTACTTCATCGCCAGACCCAGCGACTGAATGCCGCCGAAGCCGTGCGAACCCTCCACCTCGACCAGATTCCAGGCATCATACGAGAAGGTGAGGTTCTCGATCGTCACGTTCTCCACGTTCGACGAGCAGCTCGTACCCTTGATGCGCAGCAGACCCTCGGTCATCGGGGCGATGACGGCTACATCGGCCGGATTCTCGCCGTGGCTCATGTAGTAGATCGTCTGCTCGGCGCGGTCGAAGTAGAACTCGCCCGGCTCATCGAGCAGCTCAAAGGCGTTGCGGATGAGGAACGAACCCTCGAACTTCGTCTTACCGGCCCAAGCCAGCGAATTCAGAATGGCCGAGTAGGGCTGCTGCAGCTCGATGGCGATCTGCTTGCCCCACTTGTGTACATCGGCCGCGCAGAGGATCTTCTCGGTCCAGACATTGTTCTGGATCAGCTCCACATCTTCGGGGTTGCGGTAGGGCATCACCTCGGAGCTCTGCTCGAAGAGGATTCCCTCGGGGGTCGTACCGGCACCAAAGGCCCACGACTCCTCGCCCGTGATCTCGATCTGGCCGTAGCTGCCCAGGGCCTGCACCGGCTCGTTCATGCCGGCCATGCGGGCGCGCTTACCGCCGACGATGAGCGTGCGGAGCTTCTGATCGTGGTTAAACGGGGCTTTGTAGAGATTGCCATGCACCTGCTCCCAGCCCTTGATCTCGACACCACCGCTCAGGATGGCCTCCTCGCCCTTGACCGAGGCGATCTTCACACTCTTGCCATTTTTGCCACCCAGCGACTCGTCGATCACGAGCGGCTGTGCGAGGTAGTAGGTGCCGCCATGCAGGCGCAACTCCACATCCTCTTTCTGCTTCTTTACCGCCTTGCGAAGCGCCGTGACGGCCTCGTTGAAGGTTTCGGGCGTAGCCTCGATGACTTGCTGTGCCTCGGCGCTCGGTGTCCAACACAGACCTGCGAGCAGCAGAGCACCCAAAAGGAATTGTTTTTTCATGGTATTGTGGTTTTAGTTTGATTATTTGCAGTTTACGAAGTAGTCGCCCTCGGGCAGCGCCCATGCCGAGCTGACCTTGCAGCGCTTGCCCGTTGCTGAGTGGATCTTCAGCTCGGTGATCTTGCCATCCTCCCAGGCCATGTCGATCGTGTAGCCGCCACGCGCCTTCAGACCACGCACCGAACCCGTACGCCAAACGGCCGGTACGGCGGGCATGAGGCGGATCATCCCCTCGTGGCTCTGCATCAGCATCTCGCAGACACCGGCCGTCATGCCGAAGTTGCCGTCAATCTGGAAGGGGGGATGGGCATCGAAGAGGTTCATATAGACACCGCCACCCGACGACTGCTCCTGCTCGGGGCCGAAGCCGACGGGGCGCAGTAGCGTACCGATGAGCTTGTAGGCGCGCTCACCATCCAGGAGGCGTGCCCAAAGGTTGATCTTCCAGCCGCTCGACCAGCCCGTAGCCTCGTCACCACGAATCTCGAGTGTCTTGCGGGCTGCCGCAAAGAGCTCGGGGGTCGAGGGGTTGATCTGCCCGAAGGGGTAGAGCGACACGAGGTGCGTGACGTGGCGGTGGTGGATATCCTGATCCATGAAATCCTTGTTCCACTCCTGCAGACGACCGAAAGCGCCCACGCGGAAGGGGAGCAGGTGTTGCAGGCGGTTACGCAGCGTATCGCAGAACGGGGCATCGACACCGGCCACCTCGGCAGCTGCCACGGTGCGCGTGAAGAGCTCGCGGATCATCGACATATCGCCCGTCGAGCCTTGCGAAACACCGCAGGCTTGATCCGTGCCCGGCACGATAAAGAGATTCTCGGGCGAGGTGCTGACGGGGGTGATCCAGTGACCATCCTTGTCCTGAATCATCCAGTCGAGGAAGAACTCCGAAGCCCCCTTCATCACGGGGTAAGCCTCCTTCGTGAGGAACTCCTTGTCCCCCGTGTAGGCGTAGTGCTCCCAGAGGTGCGACGAGAACCAGGCACCCATCATCGGCCAGAAGACCGTGGCGGCACCGCCATCGTTGGGGTAGGTCTCGCGCCAGATCGAGCAGTTGTGGTGACCCACCCAGCCGCGACGGTGGTACATCCCGCGCGCCGTCTCGCGGCCCGTCTCGGCGCACTCCTTGATCATCTCGAGGAGGGGCAGGTGGCACTCCGAGAGGTTGGCCACCTCCGAGGGCCAGTAGTTCATCTCGATATTGATGTTGGCCGTGTAGCCCGAATTCCACGAGGGGATGAGATCCTTGTTCCAGATACCCTGCAGGTTGAGGGGCTGACCTCCCTCGCGCGAACCGCTGATCATCAGGTAGCGGCCATATTGGAAGAGAAGCGTCACAAGCTCCTGGTCGGTCGGTGCGCCCGTGGCACGGAATTGGCGCGCAAAGCGCTGGATGCGCTGGTCGGTGGGCAGCAGCTCGGCCTCGGGATCCGACGGCAGGGTCAGCGCAAGGCGGTTGAAGAGCGACTGATAATCCTCCACATGGGCGGCAAGCATCGTCTCGTAGGACTTCGTGCGCACGCTCTTCAGTGCCTCTTCGGCCTTCTTGGCGGCATCTACGCCCTCTTTCGAGGGGCTGCGGAAGGGGCCGTTGTAGCTCGTGGCGGCCGAGAAGATCAACAGAATCTCCTTCTCGCCACGGATGCGGAGCTGACCACCCAGGTCGGTCATCGACTTGGGATTCGACACGCGCACCTCCAGACGACCCTCGAAGAACATGCCGCGGTGGTCAATATCCTCGCCGTAGAGTACGCGGGGCTTACCCGTGCGCGAACCATCCTCGTTGAAGAGGTAGGGGTGGCGCTCCTCGTGTCCCCACGCCTCGAAGTCGGAGTAGTTGCGACGATCGACACGGCCCGGGGCCTGACCACCCATCTTGAGCACGCCTTTGCGGGCATCGATCTTGGTCGTCACGGGGTGGGGCGAGGAGAGTCGCAGGGCGATATCCCAACCTACGGGGCAGTTTGTCGTCAGACGCATGACGATCACCTGGTCGGGGTGCGAGGCGAAGATCTCGCGGCGGAATTGGTAGTTGTCGCGCTCATACTGCACGGTGGCCACCGAACGCTCCAGGTCGAGGTAGCGACGGTAGCTCTTCGCCTTACCGCCCCGGTAGTCGTGGATGTGCCAATCGCCCAGGGGCTGGTAGCACTCATGCAGACGGCCCGTCCACTGCTTGAGCAGCTCGGCCGCCTCGAGGTATTTGCCGCTCTCGAGCAGCAAGACCATTTCGGGGTAGGTCGAGGTGATGTCCAGGTCGCTCCAACGGCTCTCGGGGTCACCGCTGTAGAGGGTGTTCTCGTTGAGCTGCAGCAGCTCGTCATCAGCCGTGCCGAAGATCATCGCACCCAGGCGACCATTGCCCACAGGCAGCGCCTCGTTCCAGTTCGCGGCCGGCTGCTTGTACCACAGCTTCAGGTGGCCTGCCTCCACGCGGTGGTGCGCTCGTGTTGCGGGCGCGCACGCGAAAAGGGCCATTGTAAAAATGAGAAGTTTCGTTATTTTCATCTTGATGTGGTGTTTGGTCGGGTTAAAATCTACTGCAAGATACGCAAAAAAATCGGGATTCCGTTTCGCTTTGTGCCAAAAAGCGCGTATCTTTGCTAAAATTGCAATCAAAAGCTATGCGTACATCGGTAAAATTCCTGCTTCTGCTGGCCGTTTTGGCCGCCACGATCCTCCTCTTCTGGTTCTCGATGAACTGCATGAAGGAGCACTCCGTCGATCAACAAATTCAAAACACTACGACTATGACACAAAAAATCCAGTATGCCGTAATCGAGACCGAGAAGGGTACGATGACGGCCGAACTCTACACGAACGAAACGCCGGGCACGGTGCAGAACTTTGTCGATTTGGCCAGCCACAACTTCTACGACGGCCTGACGTTCCACCGCGTGATTCCCGACTTCGTGATCCAGGGTGGTTGCCCGAAGGGTGACGGTACGGGTGGCCCGGGCTACCGCATCAAGTGCGAGACGTCGGCTCCGCGCCAGTACCACGACCGCGGTGTATTGTCGATGGCTCACGCCGGTAAGGATACGGGTGGTTCGCAGTTCTTCATCTGCCACAACCGCGAGAATACGCAGCACCTGGACGGCCGTCACACCTGCTTCGGTAAGGTGGTTGAGGGCGTGGACGTGATCGACGACATCCGCCCGGGCGATAAGATTCTCTCGATCCGCATCGTGGAGAAATAAGCGCCTGCAGCCATGAAACGACTGCTGACATTGTTGCTGGGGTTGGTAACGGTTGCCGCCTCGGCCCAGGTTCATATCCCTACGCACGAGGAGGTGGGTGCTGCCTGCCTTCCGGAGACGATCGCCCCGATCGAGGCCCCGTTCTACATGCCGCAACTCCAAAAGCCCGTCTTCCCCGACCGTGAAATTACGATTCTTCCTGCTACGGATGGTCGCATGCAGACCCGCGAGATTCAGCAGGCGATCGACCGCCTCTCGAAGCAGGGCGGAGGTCGCGTAACGCTTGCGAAGGGTGACTTTTGGACGGGACGTATCACGCTGAAAAGCAACGTCGAACTCCACACCGAGGAGGGTACGACCGTGCGCTTTAGCGGCGAGGTGGAGGATTTCCTCCCCGTGGTCTTTACGACCAATGCGGGTGTGGAGCTCTACTCGCTCGGAGCCTGCATCTATGCCAACGGGGCGGAGAACATTGCCCTGACGGGTAAGGGTCGCCTGATCGGCCCTGCCAAGGGTGGTTCGATCCGGGAGGGTCGTCCGCAGAACGATGGCGAGATTGACCCCGACACCCCCGTTGAGGAGCGTATCTTCGATGGCAAGAAGGGGCGCGCGATCCAGCTCCCGACCTTCTTCGGCCCGATCAACTGCAAAAATGTCTATCTCGAGGGTGTCTCGTTCGAGCAGACCGCCTTCTGGAATGTGGCTCCGGTCTATTGCGAAAATGTCGTGATTCGCGGTATCAGCATTTCGTCGTTCGGTCAGCCCTGTGGCGATGGCGTGGATATCACCTGCTGCCGCTATGTGCTGGTGGAGTATGTGACCACGGACTGCGGCGATGACAACATTGCCGTCAAGGGTGGTCGTAACGAATTCGGCTACCGCGTAGGTCGTCCCTCGGAGAATATCGTGGTGCGTAACTGTCTCTCGCTGCGAGGCATGGGCGGCCTTACGGTCGGCTCGGAGACGGGCGGCTGGTGCCGTAATGTCTATGCGCATGACTGCGTGTGCGAGGGTACGCGCGTAGGTATTCGTCTGAAGACCCGCCGTCCGCGCGGTGGTGGTGGCGAGAACCTCTACTTCGAGCGTGTGCGCCTCAAGACCGAGGCCGAGGCCATGGCCTGGGAGATGCTCGGCACAGCAAATTTCGTGGGTGGTCTGGCTTCGCGTCTGCCCGCACCCCCGCTCACGCACCTCACCCCCTCGTTCCGTGGGGTGACGATCCGCGATATCGAGGTGGAGGGCTGCCGCATGCTCCTCTATGTGCAGGGTATCCCCGAAAGCCCCGCCAAGCATATCCTGATTGAGCATGTGAAGGCCGATACGCGCCGCGATGAGTCGCAGTCGGCTTACGGCCACTACAAGCCCCAGCCGAAGCCCTATGTGGTGGATATGGTCGATGCCGATGGGGTAACGCTGCGCAACTTCGAGGTGGTGACCAATAAAGAGGAGTTCCGCGTAACCGATGTGCGCAACCTGACACTGGAGAATTTCCACATTACGGTCGATGGCGGCAAGCTGAAAACCGAACTTTCGGGCCATGAGAATCAGCACCTGCGCCTGGAGAATTGCAACTTCGCATTCTAAAGTCGACCCCCTACCGACAGCAGACTGCTGACTGCTGATAGCTGATTGCTAATAGCTGACTGCTGACTGCTAAAAAAAGAGAGCCCCGCGGCTCTCTTTTTTTATCCTAACCCACCCTCGGCGGCGAACTCCTCGACCGCCTCTTCGTAGCGGCGGAGGGTCTGCTCCATCGGGTCGAACGATTTACCTCCTGCGGCGTTCTTGTGGCCGCCGCCGTTGAAGTATTTGCGGGCAAAGAGATTGACATCGACCTTGCCACGCGAGCGCAACGAGATACGGATAAATCCGTTCTGCTCGATAAACATGGCCGACATCTTCATCTTCTTGATTGTCAGCGGATAATTGACGAATCCTTCCGAGTCTCCCTGCTGGAAACCGAAGCGGCGCATCTCCTGCTCGTTGAGCGACATATAGGCCACGCGGCCACCATGGATCAGCTCCATTTTGCGGTTGATGACATAGCCGAAGAGGCGGGCTCGTCCGGCCGTGTAGGCGTTATAGACACTGTTGTGAATATCGGGAATCACGATGCCGCGCTCGAGCAGGACGGCCACGGCACGGAACAGCTCGGGCGTGAGGTGCGAGAAGGCAAAGTTGCCCGTGTCGGTCATCATGCCGACATAGAGCAGTTCGGCCATCTCCTTGCTGATTGCCTCCACACCGGCCATCGCCTCGATGATTTCATAGACCAGAAAGCAGGTGCTCGATGCCTCGGGGAAGGAGAAGTAGAGGTCGAAACCCTCCTCGGGCGAGAGGTGGTGGTCGATCAGCACGCGACGGGCGTGGCTGTTTTCCGACAGGGCATCGGTCAGAATCTCCAGACGTGACAGGGCGTTGAAGTCGAGGCAGAAGATCATATCGGCCTCCCGAATCGCCTCCAGCGCCCGCTCCGAGTCGAATTTGAAGATTACCAAATCCTTGATGTGGGGCATCCAATTCAGGAAGTAGGGGTGACGATTCGGCACGATCGACGTAACCGTGTGCCCCATCGTGCGCAAAAGCTCGGCCCAGGCCAGCGACGAGCCGATGGCATCGCCGTCCGGATTGGTGTGCGAGACGGTGACGATCTTCATCGGACGCTCTCCGAGCCAGGTTTTGAGCTGTTCGATATGTGCGCGTTGGAACTCCATACTTTTGCAAAGATAGTAAAAAAATCTTAACGGCCAATAGCCTCCTTTTCAAAGTGTCGGCACCACGCCGTGATGCCGCACTTGTCGCACTTGGGGTTGCGGGCAATGCAGGTGTATCGACCGTGCAGGATGAGCCAATGGTGTGCTACGGGCAGAAGATGGCCCGGGATATGTTTCGAGAGGGTCTTTTCGGTCTGAAGCGGGGTCTTGGAGTGGTACGTCAGGCCGATGCGCTCCGCTACGCGGAATACATGCGTATCGACGGGCATCACCTCCCGCTGCCAAAGCACCGCACCGAGCACGTTGGCCGTCTTGCGCCCTACGCCCGGCAGGCGTTGCAGCTGCTCCAGGTCGTCAGGCACCTCGCCCCCGAACTCCTCGACGAGCATGCGGGCAGCGGCGGCCAGGTGCTTGGCCTTGTTGTTGGGGTAGGAGATCGAGCGGATGAAAGTGTAGATCTCCTCGGCCGAGGCCTCGGCCATCTTTTCGGGGGTGGGATAGGCCGCAAAGAGGGCTGGGGTGGTCATATTGACCCGCTTGTCGGTGCATTGGGCCGAAAGGACGACCGCCACCAACAGCTGCCAGGGATTTTCGAAGTTCAGCTCACTCTCGGCCGAGGGCATCTCGCGCTGAAAATAGGCGATGATACCGGCATATCGTTCTTGCAGGGTCATGGCTATAACTTTCTGAGTTTGGCAAATTTAGTCAGCAGGGTTTTCTGCCCTGCGTTGGGGAAATCGACCACCAGCTTCCAATCGCCGTTTGCGCGCTCGATGCGCAGAATCTCACCCCGTCCGAAGAGGGCGTGCTCGACCCGATCGCCGGCGTGGAAGGCGCAGTCGGTGAGGGGGGCACTCGTCGGCGCGACGGTGGCGGTGCTCACCAGGCGGCGCGGCTCGCCCTTGAGTGTCTCGACGGCATTTTTTACCTGCCCGTCAAATTGGGTGCGGGTGTTGGGGTAGCTTGTTGACCCCTGCTTGCGGTAGGGATCATTCTGGCGCGTGAAGCGTTGCACACGTCCCGACTCGCCATCCGAGGTGCGGTAGCTGTTGCCATAGCCGTTGCGCTGGCCGTAGCCGCCTGCCGAAGCCCCCTCCTGCCGTTTCTGCTGGAAACGGTAGTCGAAGCGGCGGCGCAGCTCGTCGATGGCCTGCGCACCCTCCTCGCTGGGGGCGGGGCGCTGGCGCTCGGCACGGAAATCGACCTCCGATTCGATGTAGGCGGGGTCGATTTCGCGCAGGAACATGCTCGGGCGCGAGAACTCCATGTTGCCCCACTTGAAACGCATCTCGGCATAGGAGATCGTGGCGGCACACTTGGCGCGTGTCAGGGCGACATAGAAGAGGCGGCGCTCCTCCTCGATCCCTTCAGCCGACTCGGCGGCACGCATCGAGGGGAAGAGGTTCTCCTCCAGGCCGACAATATAGACATATTTATACTCCAGCCCCTTGGCCGAGTGGACTGTCATGAGCGTTACCTTGTTCTGGTCGTCGGGGTCGTCCGAATCCATATCGGTCATCAGCATGACCCCCTGCAGCCACTCCTCGATGGTGGCCTCCTCCATCTCGTCACGCTCGCCGTTGCGAATCTCGGCATCGACCCGCTCCTTGAACTCCTGCATCGAGTTCAACAGCTCCTCGATGTTCGAGAGCGCCGAGGCATTCTCGGGCGAGTTGTCCTGGCGATAGAGGGGCAGGATGCCCGATTTGTTGGCAATCTCCAGACCGAAGTCATAGAGCCCCATCGTGGTACGCGCCAACGAGAGGGTGCGGATCAGATTGACAAACTCCTTGACCTTGCGGACGATGGCGCGCTGCACGGCATCCTCCACGGGCTCCTCGACGAGCTGATCCACCGCCTCCCACATCGAGGTTTGGCGCGCAGCGGCAAGTTGGGCGATGCGCTCGACGGTCGTGTCGCCAATGCCGCGCGCAGGGTAGTTTACGATGCGCTTGAAGGCCTCGTCGTCGCGTGGATTGATCACCAGGCGGATGTAGCCCATCAGGTCGCGGATCTCCTTGTGGTCGTAGAACGACGAACCTTTATAGATACGGTAGGGGATACCGCGGCGGCGGAGGTTATCCTCCAGGACGGCCGATTGGTTGTTCGTGCGGTAGAGGATGACCGCCTCGGACCACTTGTCGCCCGTCTCGCGGATCTTGTCCCGCAGATCGCCGACCACCAGCTCGGCCTCCTCGCGGTCGGTGTAGGCCTTCAGAACGCGGATTTTATCGCCCTCGTCGCCCTGCGAAAAGCAGGTCTTCTCCAGCTGGCGGGCATTCTTCTTGATGATCGAGTTGGCCGCATTGACAATCGTGCGGGTCGAGCGGTAGTTCTGCTCGAGCTTAAAGACCTGTGCCGCAGGGTAGTCGTTGCGGAACGAGAGGATGTTCTCGATCTTTGCTCCGCGGAACGAGTAGATCGACTGCGCATCGTCGCCTACGACGCAGACCCGACCGTGGAGCTGCGAGAGGCGGCGGATGATGATGTATTGGGCGTAGTTCGTGTCCTGATACTCATCCACGAGGATATATTGAAACTGCTCTTGGTATTTGGCCAGCACATCGGGGCAATCTTTTAGCAGGATGTTGGTCTGCAGCAGCAGGTCATCGAAATCCATCGCACCGTTGCGCTTGCAGCGACGGCAGTATTCGTTGTAGATGTTGCCGAACTCGGGAATCTGCGCCTGACGATCCTCGGTGGCATAGATGGTCTTGGCCAGGTAGGCCCCCGGCGTGATGAGGGCATTTTTGGCCATCGAGATACGCGAGGCAATGACGTTGGGTTTATACTTGTCGTCCGAGAGCTGCATCTCCTTGATGATGGTCTTTAGCAGGCTCTTTACGTCGTTCGGCTCGTAGATGGTAAACGTGGTGGGGTAGCCGATGCGCTCGGCATTCTCACGCAGGATGCGCGAAAAGACGGAGTGGAACGTACCCATGCGGATATAGCGACTTCCGTCGCCCACCATCCGTTCGATGCGCTCACGCATCTCGGCGGCCGCCTTGTTTGTAAACGTCAGGGCGAGGATCTGCCACGGCTTCACGCCGCGCTCGATCATGTAGGCGATGCGCGAGGTCAAAACACGCGTCTTGCCCGATCCGGCACCGGCAATGATGAGCGACGGCTGCTCAAAGTTCTCAACAGCAGCTCTTTGCGCTTCGCTCAGCCCCTTTAATATCTCGGATTGCATACTTTTCTTTCGGTTTTGGAAAACAAAGATACGCTTTTCCAAATTAAAAATTGAGAATTAAAATTAAAAATTCGTTGAAAGGATGACTGAGGGATGCTAAGGGTCACGAAAGTTATCCTCCCGCTCGTTTTCGAGAATCCAAGAATCCCCTTTTAGTCGTGTCTGTATCAATTTTTAACCGTTAATTTTTAATTCTTAATTAAAATTGCTATCTTTGACCGATTATCAACTTAAGTGAAAGGCTATGGAAAAGCAGTTTGTCTTTCAATACGAGGCTTACGCCTCCCTCGGTGAGATGGCCGAGGAGGATCGTCAGCTGGTCGAGGCGGCCGTGAGGGCCACCCGCAGTGCCATTGCTCCCTACTCGAAATTCCATGTCGGGGCGGCGGCACGCCTGCGTAGCGGGCGCATCCTGACGGGTAGCAACATTGAGAGCGAGGTCTTCCCTGCAGGGTTGTGTGCCGAGCGCTCGCTCCTCTTCTACCACCAGGCCAACCATGCCGACGACCCGATCGTCACGCTGGCGATCGCCTCCGACCCCTCGGAGCGCGAGTGCTACCCCTGCGGGCAGTGTCGTCAGGTGTTGGTCGATACCGAACGTCGCCAAAAATCCTCGATTCGCGTCATCATGTATGGCGGCGGATCGGCCAGTGTGGTGCGTTCGACCGAGCTGCTCCTGCCCTTCACCTTTATCCTCTAAACGACGATGTTTTCACCCGACGACATACTCTACGAAGACAACCACCTGCTGGTGGTCAATAAACACAGCGGCGATCTGGTGCAACCCGACCCCTCGGGCGAGAGTGCCCTGGAGGATCAGATCAAGGCTTATATTAAGGTGCGCGATGCGAAGCCCGGACGGGTTTTCCTGGGCGTGGTGCACCGCATCGACCGCCCCGTAAGTGGTGCGGTGGTCTTTGCCAAGACCTCGAAGGCGTTGGTGCGCCTCAATGAGATGATCCGTGAGGGGGAGATCAAGAAATACTATTGGGCCCTGGTCGAGAACCGCCCCGAGCAGGAGGAGGGTGCACTCAAGCACTACATCCTGCGTGACGGACGCACGAACCGATCGAAGGCCTACGCGCAGCCCAAGGGCGATGCCAAGGAGGCGCGCCTGAACTATGCGATGAAGGGGGCGGGTACCCACTACACGCTCCTCGAGGTGGAGCTCCTGACGGGTCGCCACCACCAGATTCGCGCCCAGCTCTCGGCCATCGGTTGCCCGATTCGGGGCGATTTGAAGTATGGGGCCAAGCGTTCGATCCCCGGAGGCGGCATCTCGCTCCACTCGCGCAGGGTCTGCTTCGACCACCCCGTGCGCCACGAGTTGGTGGAGGTGACGGCACCCGTGCCGAAGGGGGATAACCTATGGGCTCACTTTGAAACTTTGTAGCGATGCGACTCTTAATACAACGCGTAAGTCGCGCCTCGGTCGAGATCGAGGGGACGGTAAAGGGGGCGATCGAAAAGGGATTCCTGGTCCTGGTCGGTGTCACGCATGAGGACACGGAGGAGGATTTGGAGTACCTGGCGCAGAAACTGCTGAAGATTCGCCTCTTCGATGACGAGAACGGGGTGATGAACCTTGATCTGCAGCAGGTCGGTGGAGAGTTGCTGATTGTGAGTCAGTTTACGCTCCAGGCCTCGACCCGCAAGGGGAATCGGCCGAGCTACATTGCCGCCGCGCCGGAGGCGGTCTCGCGCCCGATGTATGAGCGTTTCGTGCAGCGCATGGAGTCGCTGACGGGGCGCAAGGTGCAGACGGGCGAGTTTGGTGCCGATATGCAGATTTCGCTGGTCAATGATGGTCCGGTGACGATTTGGATCGACTCAAAAAACCGCTAAGCGGTGCGCCTATGCCTAAACAACGACAAAAGAGAGAAACAAAAATAAAAACCATTATGAAGAAACTGCTTATTTGGGTCTTCGCCCTGGCCGTGGTCGGTACGCTGAGCCACGCCTGCGACGATTCGGACGAGGTGGTAGCACCCAACCTCGCCCCTGCATTGAGCATCAGCTGCTCGCCTACGATCAACCTGCCGAGTGCCAACGCTACGGAGGGTGTGATCGATTACACGGTGGTCAATCCTCATGGCGAGATGATTGCCGTGGCCAAGAGTTCGGCCGCCTGGATCGATCCGTCGATCTCGACCAAGGGTCAGACGGGTACGAACAGCCTCGGTCTTCCCACCTTCACGGCCTCGATTACCTATGCCGCTGCCGCAAACCGTGGCGAGGCACGCAAGGCCGAGTTGACGATCACCTACGGCAATAGCGAGCCCGTGGTGGTAACGATCAGCCAGCCGGCCGGCGAGGGGGAGCCTGAGCCTGATCCCGACCCCACGCCCGATCCGGATCCGACCCCTGACCCCGATCCCACACCTGATCCCGATCCCACGCCGACCCCCTCGGGCAATACGCTCGTAGCGGGTTGGGCCGAGCTGCCGACGACGATCGACAATGCGGCATGGCACTACACCTATCACATTACGGACGTGAAGTCGAACGGTGCTTATGCCCGCAACTACTCGGCCTGCTACTCGACGGATAAGATGTGCGCCATCTGGATCGCCGCACCGATGCATGACTTCTATGCCACGAAGAACACCTCGCGTCAGGATAACTACACAACCGACCCGAACTTCGACTTTACGCAGCCGGGTAAGTGGTCGGGTTATACGCGTGGTCACCTGCTTGGTTCGGCCGAGCGCCTGGTAAGCCGCAAGGCCAACGACCAGGTATTCTACTACTCGAACATCGCGCCGCAGCACTCGACCTACTTCAACACGGGTGGTGGTGCTTGGAACACACTCGAAGAGTGGGTGGACAAGCAGTGGGTAGGTGCTGCCGATACGACCTACCAGGTCATCGGTTGCTATTGGGACCCTGCCGAGAGCCCGAAGAAGGTGAGCGGCACGACCATCCCGACCCACTACTACAAAGTGCTGCTCAGAACGAAGAACCACAAGAATAAGTGGGTTGTCGAGTGCTCGAAGGATGAGTTGCAGTGTATCGCCGTGCTGGTTGAGCACCGCACCTACGAAAAGGGCGAAGTGCCCAAGCCGGCCGACTACGAAAAGAAGGGCATGCTGCTGACCGTGAAGGAGATGGAGGAGCTTACGGGCCTTACCTTCTTCGGCAATGTGCCCAACGCGCCGAAGGAGAGCTACACTGTTTCGGACTGGACCTTCTAACACCAAACGAGGGGGCCGAAGATGAGCTATCCGTGGGGCGACGAGCGCCGCTACAACTCCTATTCGGGGTACTTCAGGCGACTCATGGGCCGACGGATGCAGAAACTTTCGGTCGATGCGGGCTTCTCGTGCCCTAATCGCGACGGCGTACTCTCGACGGGTGGTTGCACCTTCTGTTCGAACGATGCCTTTACCCCCTCCTATTGTCGGCGAGGGTTGTCGATTCGGGAGCAGATCGAGGAGGGAATCACGTTCCACCGTCGCCGTTATCGGGAGGCACAACGCTATTTGGCCTACTTTCAGTCCTTCTCGAACACCTATGCACCGCTCGATGTGTTGCGTGAGCGGTACGAAGAGGCGCTTGCGCACCCCGAGGTCGATGGCTTGGTGATCGGAACCCGTCCCGACTGCGTGGATGAGGAGAAGTTGGACTACCTGGCCGAGTTGGCGCGCGAGAAGTATGTAGCCGTCGAGTACGGCATCGAGTCGGTCTACGATGCGACCCTTCGGGCGGTAAATCGCGGACACGATTTTCGGGTGGCTGAGGAGGCGGTACGCATGACGGCCGAGCGAGGGCTGCATTGTGGCGCGCACTTTATCCTGGGATTGCCCGGCGAGACGGAGGAGATGATCCTCGCCGGAGTGGAGCGGATCAACAGCCTGAAGCTGACGACGGTGAAATTTCACCAGTTGCAGCTCTTTCGTCGGACGGCGATGGCCGAGGAGTATCGACAGCACCCCGAGCGTTTCCGCTTTTGGGAGGTGGAGGAGTATATCGACCTGATGGTTGAGGTGCTCAGACGCCTGCGCCCCGATTTGGTGGTGGAGCGATTTGCCTCGGAGGCTCCGCCCCGTTTTCGCGAAGGCCCTTCGTGGGGAATGATCCGCAACGAGCAGTTGTGGGCCATGCTCGAAAAAAGATTGGCCGAAAAGCGTACCTATCAAGGCGAATTTTTTATAAATTTGCCCACAGAAAAGGGATAAAAAAGAGAATCATTCATTAAACAAAGCGACAATGAGTTCGTTTGATAAAATTTTCAAGGTAGCCAAGGAGTATATCTTCATGGCTGCCGGTATGTTGTTCTACTCGTTTGGTTGGGTGGCCTGTATCCTTCCCAATGATGGTACGGGCGGTGGTGCTTCGGGTCTTGCCCTGGTGCTTTGCAAGGCGTTGGCACAAGCCGGTATTGCCGACCTGCAAATCGGTACGATGGTGCTGATCATCAACGCGATCCTGCTCCTTATATCGGGCTTTATCGTGGGGTGGAACTTCGGCTTTAAGACCATCTACTGCGTGGTGGTGCTCTCGATGAGTATGAACATGTGGATCGAGTTGCTGCCTCCGGGTAACTTCCTTGGCCTGCAGGATCCGATCGTGGCCATTGTGCTGGGTGGTGTCTGCGCCGGTTTGGGTATCGTGATCTGCTTTGCGCAGGGTGGCTCGACGGGTGGTACGGATATCGCAGCCGTGATCATCAACCACTACCGCACGGTAAGCTACGGTAAGATTTTGATCTATAGCGACCTCTTTATCATCGGTTCGGCCCTGTTCGTGGGCTACGACATCGCCACGGTGATCTACGGTTACATCATGACGGCCGTCGTAGGTTATACGGTCGATATGATCCAGGCCGGTAGTCAGCAGTCGAATCAGGTGCTTATCGTGTCGCAGGATCCCGAGAAGATGGCCGAGGCCATTGCCAACAATGTGCACCGTGGCGTGACACTGCTCGATGCCCAGGGCTGGTACTCGAAGAAGGATACGAAGGTGGTGATGGTGGTGTGCCGCAAGCGCGAGACACCGATGCTGTTGAAGTATGTCAAGTCGGTCGATCCGGGTGCCTTTATGACCGTTGGTTCGGTTATGGGTGTCTATGGCCAGGGCTTCGAAACGCTGAACAAGATCTAATCGCCTCATTTGGGATAAGAGGGGTACTTAAGGGTACTGAAAGGTTCTTAAGGGTTCTCTTTCAGCACCCTTTTAATTTTTGCCCCCAACCCCCCTGCCCCCTAATTCTTAATTTTTAATTCTTAATTCTTAATTTTGAATTTGTACGCCGATATCGTCCTGCCGCTGGCTCAGCCGGCCTACACCTATGCCGTTCCCGAGGGGATGGCGTTGGAGGTCGGGGAGGCTGTGTCGGTACAGTTCGGTCTTCGGAAGTACTATACGGGCATCGTCTGGCGACTGCACGACGAACGCCCTCGGGTGAAGCAGGTGAAGCCGATCGTGCGCAAGGTTTATGACCGTCCCCTGATTGACGAGCGCGGACGAGCTTTGTGGGAGTGGGTGGCGGCCTACTACATGTCGTCGCTCGGCGAGGTGATGCGTTGCGCCCTGCCCTCGCTCATTAAACCCTCGGCCGATAGCGATAGTCAGCTCTTGGAGGAGACCTTCTACCCCCGCACGGAGCGTTACTACGCCCTCTCGGAGGCCTATCGCGATGAGCAGCTCCTAAACGAGACGTTGGATCGCATGGAGCGCCGTGCGCCGCGCCTGCATGAGGCGCTGCTGGAGGTGGCCGCCGAGTTGGATAAGCGGGGCACGCAGGAGGTGGCACGCCGACTCCTTTCGGTCGATGCAACCCCCTTGCAGACACTCGTTAAGAAGGGTATCCTGAGCCGCACGGAGCATACGCCCGATGAGGAGCATGGTGTCCCCTCGTTCCGCCTGCCGATCTTGACCGAGCACCAGCAGGAGGCGCTCGAAAAGCTCCGCGCGGACTTTGCCGCGGGGCGTACGACGGCCCTGCTGCACGGCGTGACGGGATCGGGCAAGACGGAGATCTATATCCATCTTGTTGCCGAGGTGTTGGCGCGGGGTGGGGATGTGCTGTTGCTGGTTCCCGAAATTGCCCTCACGGCCCAACTCATCGAGCGCATGGAGCGCATCTTCGGTTCGCGTGTCACGGCCTACCATTCGCGCCTGACGAACCAGCGCCGCTCGGAGAACTACCTGCGTTTGAATCGCTCGCAGGGGGGCGAGTTCGTGGTGGGCGTTCGCTCGTCGATCTTCCTGCCCTTGAAGCATTTGCAACTTATTATCGTCGATGAGGAGCACGATGCGAGCTACAAGCAGGCCGACCCTGCACCGCGCTATTCGGCGCGCGATGTGGCGGTCTGGATGGCGCACCAAACGGGCGGTCGTACGCTTCTGGGCAGTGCCACCCCCTCGCTCGAGACGTGGCTCAACGCCTCGACGGGTAAGTATGGCCACGCCCGCCTCACGGAGCGCTATGGCGAGGCCGAGCTGCCCCAAATCTACCTCTCGGATACACGCCGTGCCGCCCAACGAGGCGAACGCCACGGCCACTTCAATAAACTCCTGATCGATAAAATCGGTGGTGCGCTTGAGCGTGGCGAGCAGGTGATGCTCTTCCAGAATCGGCGCGGTTTTGCCCCCTACCTGGAGTGCCCCCAATGTGGTTGGACGGCGCGTTGCCCCCATTGCAACGTGACACTCAGCTACCACAAATACCGCGCACAACTCGTCTGCCACTACTGCGGTCACAGTGAGCCGGTCGTAACACGTTGCCCCTCGTGCAAGGTGGTCGATCTGCAACCCATGGGCTTCGGTACGGAGAAGATCGAGGAGCAGATTGCCGAGCTCTTCCCCGAGGCGCGTGTGGCGCGCCTGGACCGCGATCAGCTCACCTCGGAGAGTGCCCTGAACCGCATCATCGAGGATTTCTCGGCACACCGTACCGACATCCTGGTAGGTACGCAGATGATTACGAAAGGCTTTGATTTCGAGGCTGTTTCGCTGGTGGGCGTACTCAATGCCGACAACCTGCTGCTGAACCCCGATTTCCGCGCTTCGGAGCGAGCCTTTCAGCTCTTGCAACAGGTGGCCGGTCGTGCCGGACGACGGGGCGCAGGTGGCGAGGTGGTGATCCAGACTGCCGATCCGACCAACCCCGTGTTGCGGCAGGTGCTTAACGATGATTTTCGGGCGATGGCCCACGAGCAGTTGGCCGAGCGCCAAAGCTACCTTTATCCCCCCTATGCCCGCCTGACGGTTATCACGTTGCGCCATGTCGATGTGCAGATCGTGCGCCGTGCGGCAGCCGAGTTGGGAGATCGCCTGCGCAAGCGATTCGGGCGACGCTTGTTGGGCCCGATTGCTCCGGCCGTGGATCGTATTCGGGGCGAGTACCTGATGCAGCTCATGCTCAAAATCGAGAGCTCGGCATCGCGCCTGAAGGCCAATGCTATGCTTGCCGAGGAGATCGAGAAGAGCCGCCGTCAGCCCGATCAAAAATCCCTCACGATCTCGCTCAATGTCGATCCTCAGTAAGCTCTACCGCGATTTTCGCGCGCTCTTCTTTCCGCCCCTTTGTGCCGTCTGCGGTGAACCCCTGGCCGAGGGCGAGGAGTGGCTCTGCACGCTGTGTCGTGCCACGGCTCCCCTGACCAATTACGAGCGCGAGTACTACAATCCGGTGGTGGAAAAATTCGCGGGTCTGGTCCCCGTGGAGCGCGCCTCGGTGATGCTTTTCTTTCAGCAGGGGAGCGGTTGGCAACGCCTGATCCACGGCTTTAAGTACCACGAGGCGTGGCGTTTGGCCCTCGAGATGGGGCGCTGGTATGGTGCGCGCCTCAAAGCGAGCGGCCTCTACGAAGATGTGGATCTGGTAATTCCGATGCCGCTGCACCCCTTCAAGCAACTTTGGCGCGGTTATAACCAAGCCTCCTACCTCGCTGAAGGGGTTGCTGAGGGGCTGGGCGTCAAGGTGGAGCGACGAGCCGTCAGGCGTGTGCGTTACACCTCCTCACAGGCACAAACTCCGCGCCGCAAACGTGCCGAAAATGTAGCCGGAGCCTTTGCCGTCAGCGATATCGAACGGCTTCGAGGGCGGCATGTGCTGGTGGTGGATGATGTGCTCACGACGGGAAGCACGATCGTGGCGCTGATCGAGGCGATGCAGGCCGAAGTGCCCGATCTGAAGGTGAGCGTGGCGGCCCTGGCTGCCCCGCGCCGTGAGCTCGGTTTGGAGTGATTCGTTGTTCCCGATCGGGCTTTTTTCAAAACTTTTCCACATCCGAATCCGACCCATAGCGACCATCGGGAGGATTTTGGGAGGTTATCAACACACTTTTTGACATCGAACCTAAAGGTTCGGCTTTGAAATGTCATCCCGATTTGCTACTTTTGTTTTTTGTTGAAAACAAATCCCCGACATGGCGAAAGAATATACCCCCGCTGCCCGCAATAGGGCGGCTTATGAAGCAATGACCGAAGTTTCGGGCAACGTACCACCCCAGGCTGTCGAGCTGGAGGAGGCGGTGCTGGGTGCCCTGATGCTGGAGAAGGATGCCATCATTGCCGTGCAGGAGTACCTCACGGCCGATGCCTTCTACACCGAGGAGCACCGCCTGATCTACCGTGCCATCAGCGAACTCTCGACCGAGCTGAAACCGATCGACCTCTACACCGTGACCGAGCGCCTCAAAGTGAAGCAGGAGCTGAAGAAGGTGGGCGGTGCGGTCTACCTGGCACAGCTGACCCAGAAGGTGGCCGCGGCGGCCAACGTGGAGTTCCACGCCAAGATCGTGGCGCAGAAGTATGTGCAGCGCGAGCTGATTCGCTCGGCTACGGAGATTCAGCGCCGCTCCTACGACGAATCGACCGATGTGACGGAGCTGATCAGCTATGCCGAGGGCGAGATTTTCAAGGTCTCGGAGGGCCATGTGAAGCGCTCGGTGCAAAGTTCGAAGGATATCCTGCGCCGTGCCCTGGAGCAGATCGAGGAGGCTTCGAAGAACTCCTCGTCGCTCAACGGTGTGCCGTCGGGCTTCATGGCGATCGACCGCGTGACACTCGGTTGGCAGCTCTCGGACCTGATCATCGTGGCGGCCCGTCCTTCGATGGGTAAGACCGCCTTCGTGCTCTCGATGGCGCGCAACATGGCCGTAGATTACGACCAGGGTGTAGCCTTCTTCTCGCTCGAGATGTCGGCCGTGCAGCTCATGATGCGACTCATCGTCGCCGAGACGGGTCTGCAGGGCAACGATGTGAAGTCGGGTCGCCTCTCGCCCGAGCAGTGGCGCCACCTCGAGTCGGCCACCAAGCCCCTCTCGAATGCGCCGCTCTTTATCGACGATACGCCCGCCCTGTCGGTCTTCGAGTTCCGCTCCAAGGCGCGCCGTCTGAAGATTCACAACGACATTAAGATCATCATCATCGACTACCTGCAGCTCATGACGGGTAGCACCGAGACCAAGAATGGCAACCGTGAGCAGGAGGTGGCCTTCATCTCGCGTACGCTGAAGGCGATTGCCAAGGAGCTCAATGTGCCGATCATCGCCCTGTCGCAGCTGAGCCGCCAGACCGAGATGCGCGGTGGTTCGAAGCGTCCGCAGCTCTCCGACCTGCGTGAGTCGGGAGCCATCGAGCAGGATGCCGATATCGTGGCCTTCATCCACCGCCCCGAGTACTACGGCATCCACCAGGACGAGAACGGTATGCCGACAGCCGGCATGGCCGAGATCATCCTGGCCAAGCACCGTAACGGTGCGGTGTGCGATGTGAACCTGCGCTTCGTGAAGGATCAGGCCCGCTTTATGGACCCCGACGATGCGATGCTGCCTCCGCAACAGGCGGCCGATATGAACCAGGCCTACGACGACTACGCCAGCGGTGCCAATGGTGGCGGTGGCGGAGCGCTGGGCGGTGGCCTGGGTGCTGCTACGGGAGGTGACGAGTTCGGCCTGCCGCCTGCCGGGGCGCAGCCCTTTAATCCGGCACCCCCGAAGGTGGATGACGATGTGCCCTTTTAGTCGATAACCCTAAATTCAAGCAACGATGTTTGTTCGCACCCATGCCGGAGCGCTGGTCGGAATTGATGCCGTACCGGTCAGTGTGGAGGTCAATATCGCCGGTGGCGGATTGGGTCTTTACCTGGTCGGCCTGCCGGATAATGCCGTCAAGGAGAGCGAGGAGCGCATCCGTGCCGCCTTTGAGAACTCCGAGGAGCGTTTCTCGGGGCGCAAGGTGGTCGTAAACCTTGCCCCGGCCGACCTGAAGAAGGAGGGTGCGGCCTTCGACCTGCCGATCGCAATCGGCATCCTGGCCGCCATGGGGCGCGTGGAGGTGCCGATGCTGGAGGAGACGATGCTGGCGGGCGAGTTGTCGCTCGACGGGTCGGTGAAGCCCGTGCGCGGTGTCTTGTCGTTGGCTTTGGCGGCCCGCAAGGCGGGGCTTAAGCGCATGATCCTCGCCGAGGAGAATGTGGCCGAGGCCTCCGTGGTGGGGGAGTTGGAGATTTTGGGCGTGAAGAGTTTGCGCCAAACGATCGACTTTCTCAATGGCGAAATCAACCTGCAACCGGCCGTGGCCGAAGAGCCCTCCGTGGAGGAGGGTGTGGGGCGTTATGCCGAGGATTTTGCCGATGTCAAGGGACAGGTGCATGTCAAGCGCGCCCTGGAGATTGCTGCCGCAGGCGGCCACAATGTGCTGATGATCGGCTCCCCGGGCTCGGGTAAGACGATGTTGGCCCGTCGCCTGCCGACCATCCTGCCACCCCTGCAGAGCGAGGAGGCGTTGGAGACCACGAAGATCCACTCGGTGGCGGGTCTGCAACGCTTCGACGGATTGATGCGTTGTCGCCCCTTCCGCGCACCACACCATACCGCCTCGCCCGTGTCGCTCATCGGTGGCGGTCAGTCGCCCCGACCCGGTGAGGTGTCGTTGGCACACAACGGCATCCTCTTCCTGGATGAGCTGCCCGAGTTCGGGCGCTCGGTGTTGGAGGTGCTGCGCCAGCCGTTGGAGGATCGGGAGATTGTCGTTTCGCGCGCCCGTTATAGTGTCGCCTATCCGGCCAACTTTACGCTGGTGGCGGCGATGAACCCCTGCCCCTGCGGTTACTACAACCACCCCACGAAGGAGTGTGTCTGCTCACAGACCTCGGTGCTTCGCTACATGGGGCGCATCTCGGGTCCCTTGATGGATCGTATCGACATGCACATCGAGGTTACGCCGGTCGATCCTACTGAGCTGCAGTCGGCAGCCGAGGGGGAGCGCAGCGCCGTGATTCGTGAGCGTGTGATGCGTGCCCGTGAGGTGCAGCGCCGCCGCTTTGAGGGGATCGAAGGGGTGCATACGAATGCCCGCATGAATGCCGCCATGGTGCGTGAGTATTGTGTCTTGGATGCTCCGTCGGAGCAACTCCTGAAGCGGGCTATGGAGCGTTTGTCGCTCTCGGCGCGCGCCTATGACCGCATCCTGAAGGTGGCGCGTACGATTGCCGACCTGGCCGGGCGCGATGCGATTGCGCAGAGCGATATTGCCGAGGCGATCGGCTACCGCTCGCTCGACAGAGGTAATTGGGGCGTGTGACCGCAATTAAGAATTAAGAATTAAGGATTAAGAATTAGGGCTTGAGAGCCTTTCGATGATAGATTTTATGAAACGAGTGATTCTTTCGGGTGGTGGCACGGGTGGCCACATCTATCCGGCCGTGGCGGTTGCCGAGGTCCTGAAGCGCCGTTTGGGCGACAAGGTGGAGCTGTTGTTTGTCGGTGCCGAGGGTAAGATGGAGATGGAGAAGGTCCCCGCGTTGGGGTATCGCATTGTCGGTCTGCCGATTGCCGGTCTGCAACGACGACTCGATTGGCGCAACCTCCTGGTCCCCTTTAAGGTGTTGAAGAGCCTGGCGAAGGCGCGCCGCACGATCCGCGACTTTAAGGCCGATGTGGTGGTGGGCTTTGGCGGTTATGCCAGCGCCCCGATTCTGTGGGCTGCCCAGCAGATGGGGGTCAAGACCCTGATCCAGGAGCAGAACTCCTACGCGGGTCTGACGAATAAGATCCTTGCCAAGCGGGCCAAGAAGATCTGCACCGCCTACGAGGGGATGGAGCGATTCTTCCCCAAGGAGCGCATTCGCCTGACGGGTAACCCTCTGCGTGGTCGCTTCTCGAAGGAGGGGGCCGATCGAAAGGAGGCGCTTGCGCACTTCGGCTTCACGGCCGAGCGCAAGACGATTCTGGTGGTGGGCGGCTCACTCGGTACGCGCACGCTGAACGAGATGATGAAGCGCTGGATCACGGAGCTGAACGGTGAATGCCCCGTGCAGGTGATCTGGCAGACGGGCAAATATTACGAGCGCGAGATGCAGCAATTCCTCGCCGAGCACCCCACCAAGCACATCTGGCAGGGGGCCTTTATCGACCGCATGGATTACGCCTATGCGGCTGCCGACCTGGTCATCTCGCGTAGCGGTGCAGGTACGGTCTCGGAGCTCTGCCTGGTGGCCAAGCCCGTCCTGTTTGTCCCCTCGCCCAATGTGGCCGAGGATCATCAGACGGCCAACGCCCGTGCGCTGGTCAAGGAGGGGGCTGCAGCGATGGTGGCCGATCGGGAGTGTCTCGACAAGGCGGTAGGGGAGGCGCTCCGCCTGCTCTCCGATGAAAAGGCCCTGCAGGCGATGAGCGCGAACCTGGAGCGCCTGGCCCGCCCGCAGGCTGCGGAGGATATTGTGGATGAAATTTTGAAATTGATTGAATAGCATGATGCAAAAGATGCATTACTACTTTTTGGGTATCGGCGGTATCGGCATGAGTGCCTTGGCGCGTTACTTCCTCCATGAGGGGTGTCGCGTGGCGGGTTACGACCGCACCCCGACCCGTCTGACGGCCGAGCTGGAGAAGGAGGGGGCCGAGATTCACTACGAAGAGTCCGTGGAGGCGATTCCCGTGGAGATGCGCGACCCACAGACGACGATTGTGGTCTACACGCCGGCCGTGCCGACCGACCATGCCGAGTATCGCTACTTTGTGGAGCAGGGCTTCCGCATCGAGAAGCGTTCGCAGATGCTCGGTTACCTCTCGGAGCGAAAGCGCGTGATGGCCGTAGCCGGTACGCATGGCAAGACGACCACTTCGACCCTGGTGGCGTGGCTCAACCGTGCACTTACGGGGGGCGGATCGGCCTTCCTGGGGGGTATCTCGAAGAATTTTTCGGGCAACCTCGTCCTGGGCGAGGGGGATCGCCTGGCCGTGGAGGCCGACGAGTTCGACCGCTCGTTCCTGCGCCTGAGCCCCGATGTGGCGGTTGTCACCTCGTGTGACCCCGACCACCTCGACATCTATGGCACCTACGAGGCGGTGAAGGAGGCCTTCGGGCAGTTCATCGAGCGCATCAAACCGGGCGGTGCGCTGATCCTGAAAAAGGGGGTCGAGCTTACCTTCGACAATTCCGAAATTACCCGCTATCGCTATGCCTATGACGAGGTGGCCGATTTCTACGCCACCAACATCCGCCTGGTGGGCGGTGGGCACTACCGCTTCGACCTGGTGCTGCCCGACGGCGTAGTCGAGGATTGCACGCTCGGCATTCCGGGGTGGGTCAATATCGAAAATGCCGTGGCCGCGGTCGCTGCCGCCTGGTGTGCCGCCCGACAGGAGGGGGTGGCGTTCGATAGCGCCCGCCTAAAGCAGGCCCTGGCCGACTTCTCGGGCGTGAAGCGTCGCTTCGAGTTCTACCTCAATACGCCCCGTCAGGTCTATATGGACGACTATGCCCACCATCCGCGCGAGCTCTCGGCAGCCCTGACCTCGGTCTGCCGCATGTTCCCCGAGCGACATGTGACGGCGGTCTTCCAGCCCCACCTCTACACCCGCACGCGCGACTTCTACGAGGAGTTCGCTGCGGCCCTTTCGGAGGCCGATGAGGTGATTCTGCTGCCGATCTATCCGGCGCGCGAGCTTCCGATCGAGGGGGTTACGAGCGAGCTGATTGCCGAGCGCGTCACTGCGCCGTGCCGCATTGTCGAGCGCGAGGTGCTGCATGACGAGCTCCGCAAGATGAAGACCGATGTGGTGGTTACCTTCGGTGCGGGCAACATCGATGCCTGCTGCGAACGGGTGGCCGAGGTGTTGAAAGCAAAAACCGAGTAAGGAGAAAACACAATGCAACGAATCCTGCGTATCGTGTTGGTGGCCCTTCTGTGGCTCTTGGTGGCAGCATATATCTTTTATGCGGCGACCCTGAGCCGTCGTGCGCGGGGCACGCAGCAGGTGCGTGAGATTCGGATCGAGGTGCTCGACAGCACCTCCGGCGGATCGCTCATCGGCCGCAGGGAGGTCAGCGAACGGTTGCGCCGCAGCGGCCTGAAGCTGACCGATCGACCGATCGACAGCGTGGCGCTCCATGCCATTGAGGAGACCCTGCGCCGCAACGGCTTTGTGGACGAGGTGCGTGCCTATATGCGCGAGGAGGGGGTTTTGTGTATCGAGGTCAGTGAGCGCCGTCCCATGTTGCGCCTCCTCTCGGGTGGCATGAACAGCTACGCCACGCGCGAGGGGTATATCTTCACCACGCCGCCCCGCTCATCGCTCTATGTGCCTGTTCTAACGGGCGATTATCGTCCCCCCGTAGCGGTGGATTTCAACGGGTCGCTGCGCGAGGAGGTGGATCGTCGGCAAGAGCAGCTGGACTCGGTCATCGTGGCCTTGGAGCGGGCGAAATATCCTCACTACCGGGCTGAGCGCGAGAACGATCGCCGCATCGACTCGGTGCGTCGCTACCGTATTAAGCGCCGCGGATTTCTGATTAACCGCGAGACGGAGGAGGAGTTCGATCTCCGCGTGGAGCAGACCCGCAAAGAGAAGGCGGCGGCTCGTCGCCACCTGCGTTATGTCGGTCGTCAGATCCAGGCCCGCATCGATAAGTTGGGCGAGGAGCAGGAGGCGTTGCGCCGTGAGCAAAAAAAGTTGGAAAAATACTACGAAGATTTCATGAAACTCCTTACCTTTGTAGAACATATCGAGCAGGATGCATTCTGGAGGTCGGAGTTGGTGGAAATTTTAGCGACGAGAACCCCCGGTGGTGCATTGGAATTGTCGTTTATACCCCGCAGTGGCCGCTTTACGATCCGTTTCGGCCGTCTGGAGGAGATAGAGTACAAGTTCGAAAAGCTCGATCGCTTCTACCGCAAGGGGCTTCCGGCCTTGGGCTGGGATCGCTACCACGAGGTGGATCTACGCTTCTCGGACCGCGTAGTGTGTAGATAAGAGGAAAGAGGAGAGAGCAAAGAGCAAAAAACATGAAGGAACCTTAAGTACCTTTAAGTCCCCTTAAGGTACTTTACAAACCCCTTAAGCAAACTCGCCCTTTACCTCCGATTGATTGGACGAAAAAATAAAAAACAATATAGAGACCGTGGAAAAGAAAAATTATGTGGTAGCCGTCGATTTGGGCTCTACGGCCGTCGTGGTGGGTGTCGCCTCGAAAGCCGAAGATGGAACGATGGAGATTCAGGCGCTGGTGTCGAAACCCGTGAAGGGTGTCGCTGCCGGCCGCATCGAGAATATCGAGGATGTGAGCACCGTGCTGGGCAAGGCCTTCGAGGAGGCCGGGCAGCAGGCCGGTATCCGCATCGCATCGGCCTATGCCGGTATCTCGGGTGACTTCGTGCGTTGCGCCCGCCATACGGATTATGTCTTTGTGGCCGACCCGAAGAACGGAGTGAGCAAGCAGGACCTGGCCGGCTTGTTCGATCGCATGCGCAACCTGCAGGCTCCCGACGATGAGACGATCATGGAGCGCATCCCCCAAAATTATGTCATCGACCAGAACCAGGAGGTGCAGAACCCGATCGGTTCGTTTGGTTCGAAGCTCTCGTCGACCTTCAACTTCGTCCTCTGCCAGCGCACGCCGATTCAGCGCCTGGAGATGGCCCTGAAGCGTGTCGGTGTCGAGCTGCTGGGTGTGATTCCCAACGCCATGGCTACGGCCGAGGCGGTGCTCTCGGCCGATGAGAAGGAGGAGGGTGTCGCTGTGGTCGATATCGGTGGCGGCGTGACGGATGTGACGGTCTACTACCGCAACATCGTGCGCTATGTGGCCTCGATTCCGATCGGTGCTTCGGCCATCAACTACGATATCCGCACGATGGGTGTTCCCGAGCGCTTTGTCGAGAGCCTGAAGCAGAAGTACGGCTCGGCCGTTTCGGAGCGCGTTTCGGAGGATAAGCTGATTCGCGTGACGGGTCGCACGGCCCGCGAGTCGCGCGAGATTCTGCTGCGCAACCTCTCGTCGGTGATCGAGGCGCGCGTGATGGATATCATCGACCTGGTGAACGAGGAGCTGAAGATCTCGGGTTACGCCGGCAAGCTCGGCTACGGCATCGTGCTGACGGGTGGCTCGGCCAACCTGAAGGATATCGACGAGCTGTTCCGCCTCGGTACGAAGCTCGATGTGCGCATCGCCCAGCCCGATATGAACCTGACCGAGGAGTCGTGCGCGAAGGTGAACGATCCGACCTATGCCACGGTGGTAGGTCTCTTGATGCGCGGTTCGACGCAGAGCCAGGTGGCGCTGCCCGCCGTAGCACGTCCCGTGGTGGCAGAGCCGGTTCGCAAGGTGGAGCCGCAGCCGATGCCGCAACCCAAGACGACCCCGGCCACGCAACCCGCTTCACAACCTGCGCAGCCAAGCGAGCAGAAGCAGGAGGAGAAGCCCGTGCCGCCGATCGAGCAGCGCCCCTATGTGCCCCCCGTGGTACCCGCTACCGACCTGAAGAAGGAGGAGGATGAGGTCGAGGAGGAGGAGACCGATATCTACGAGAAGCCCGAGAAGAAGCGTAAGAAGTGGAGCTTCGGTGGTTGGCTGGAAGATATCACGAAGCGTTTTGAGGCTCCGGGTGACGAGGAGATTTAATCCGTCAAGAAAACGAAACAATGAATCAAAGCCCGTCCCGCCTGAGGGTGGATCGGGAACAAGGATAGAGAAAGAGATATGGCAGAGGATTTAATGGCGCAGGTAAAGGCCGAGCGCGGCTCGAAATCGATCATCACGGTCATGGGTATCGGCGGTGCCGGTGGCAATGCCGTGAAGCGCATGTGGAACATGGGTATCGAGGGCGTGACATTTATGGTATGTAATACCGACCGCCAGGCACTCAATAAGAATGATGTGGAGCTGAAGATTCAGCTCGGTAAGGATGGTCTGGGTGCCGGTAACGACCCCGAGAAGGGCCGCGACCTGGCTATCGAGTCGCTCGACGAGGTGCGTCAGGCACTCGTGGAGGCCGGTGCACGCATGGTCTTCATCACCGCCGGTATGGGTGGTGGTACGGGTACGGGTGCATCGCCCGTGATCGCCGAGCTGGCGAAGGAGATGGGCCTTTTGACCGTCGCCATCGTCACTTCGCCCCTCGCCCTGGAGGGTGCCGACCGCTACAAGCAGGCCCAGGAGGGTATCGAGAAGTTGCGCAAGACGGTCGATTCGCTGCTGATCATCAACAACGAGAATATCCGTGAGCTCTATGGCCGCATGTCGCTCGGTCAGGCCTTCGGTAAGGCCGATGAGGTGCTGTCGCTCGCCACGAAGGGTATCGCCGAGATTATTACCGTAGAGAGTCCGCAGGTCAATGTCGATTTTGCCGATGTATCGAAGGTGATGAGTGGCAGTGGTCGTGCCCACATGGCCGTAGCTTCGGCCTCGGGCGAGAACCGCGCCATGGAGGCAGCAGCCGCTACGCTCAACTCGCCCCTGCTGGATCACAACCAGATTGCCGGTGCGAAGAACATCCTGCTCAATATCTCGGTCGATGACGAGGATCACCTGATCTACGACGAGGTGATCGAGGTGCTGACCTTCATTCAGCAGCACGCCAGCGTGCGTGACGAAAACGGCGTGATCCACACGGCCAACATCATCTGGGGTAACAGCGTGAAGCCCGCCCTGGGCGATCAGCTGGAGATTGTGCTCGTGGCTACGGGCTTCGAGGGCGAAAACGAGGATGTCAATTCGGCCATGGAGCGCATCGTGACCGGCCCTGTTGTGGAGCCGGTGAAGAGCGTCGAGCAGGAGGAGCGCCCCGTGCTGGAGCCGATCAAACCCGTGCAGCCCAAGCAGCCGCAGCGCCCGCAGGAGCCTGCCGTGCTGGGTGCCCGCTCGAATCGCTACGACAAGATCGATCAGCTTAAGGCCACCCCCGCCTTCAAGGCGCGCAACGTGAAGATGATCGTCAAGACCAATACGAAGGCGAAGGATGTACTGCGTGAGGAGCCGGTAGAATCGGCCGAGCCGAAAACACAGGCGCAGAACGAGTTGTTTAAAGCAGAATAAGGGCGTATGGCGGAGACTCCGTGGATAGTCTTTAATGGCTTTGAGGGTAGCGTAGTGGGCATGATACTCATCACGCTGCTCTTGCTTTGTGTGTCGGCCTTTGTTTCGGGCTCCGAAACCGCCTTCTTCTCCCTCTCGCATAAGGACCTGCAGAGCCTCAAGCAGCGCGACTCGGAGACGGCGGATCGCATTGTGGGCCTCTTGGGCGATGTCGATCTGCTGTTGGCGACGATCCTGGTGGTGAACAACCTGGTCAATATCTGCATCACGATTCTCACGGCCACGATCATCGATACACTCTTTGTCTTCCATCGCTTCGACTTTCTCTTCAAGACGGTCCTCGTGACCTTCCTCTTGTTGCTCTTTGGCGAGGTGTTGCCCAAGGTCTTTGCCCAGACCTCCCCGGGCCGCTTTGCTTCGTTTGCCGTGCGCCCGATGACGATCTTAAGATCGATCTTCCGCCCGATCTCGATGATTCTTGTTCGCACGGGTAACCACATCAGCGAGCGCGCCTCGTTGCGCCGTGAAATCTCGCTCGATGAGCTGGCCGATGCGGTCGATATGACCCAGACCGAGAGCGACGAGGAGCGCGTGATGCTGTCGGGTATCGTCAATTTTGTCAATACGGAGGCGGCTGCCATCATGAAGCCGCGTGTCGATATTACGGCCGTCGAGCTGACCGACGACTACGAAACCGTGAAGCGCCGCATCATCGATTCGGGCTTCTCGCGCATTCCCGTCTATGACGAGGATATCGACAACATCCGCGGTACGCTCTATGTCAAGGACCTGGTGCCGCACCTGAATCGTGGCAACGAGTTCGGCTGGCAGCAGCTGATTCGCAAGCCCTACTTTATCCCCGAGCATAAGAAGATCAACGACCTGCTGGAGGATTTCCAGTCGAACAAGGTACACATGGCCATTGTGGTTGATGAGTATGGTTCGACCCTCGGTCTGGTCTCGTTGGAGGATATCATCGAGGAGATTATCGGCGAGATCTCGGACGAGAGCGATGCCGATGAGAAGCTCTACACGCAGCTCGGCCCTAATACTTACCTCTTCGAGGGTAAGAGCCACATCGTCGATTTCGAGCGTATCCTGGAGCTGGATGAGGATACCTTCTCCGATGTGCGTGGCGAGGCGGAGACGTTGGCGGGTATGATGCTCGAGATCAAGCGCGACTTCCCGCGCAAGGGCGACTCTTTCATGGCGCACAACCTGCGTTTCACGGTGACCGAGATGGAGAATCACCGCATCGACAAAATCAAGGTGGAGGTATTATGAGCGACTGCAAGCTCCTCGTCAGGCGGCTCATGAGCGAGGCCGAGGCTGCTCGGTGGGTTACCGAGGAGGAGCAGAAGGTGGCCTCGTCGTTCGCTTCGGAGCATCGTCGCTGCGAATTTCTGACCTGGCGTGCCGTGGTGCGCGAGTTTTTGGGGGCGGAGGTGCAGATCGCCTACAATGAAGTGGGTGCTCCCGTGTTGTTGAACCGTGAGGAGCAACTCTCGGTCAGCCACGCTGCCGATTGCGTAGCCGTGGCGATTGCCCATCGGCGGGTGGGTGTCGATATTGAGCGACTCGACCGTCGCTATCAGCGCATTTTATCTAAGTACCTTACCCCGAAGGAGCAGGCCCTGTCGGAGGATCGGCTCTATCCGGCTGCCGCATGGTGTGCCAAGGAGGCGATCTATAAGTGGGCCGGCATCGAGGGGTTGAGCTTCGAGGAGGTGGAGATTTGTAGCTTTACGGCGAATCGCCTCACGGCTCGGATTCGGGGCGGCGAGGAGGTGGAGCTAAAGATCGAGTACCCCGACGAGGAGCACATCTTGGTCTACCTGGAGTAGAGTTGAAAGTTAAAAGTTGAAAGTTGAGAGTTTTTCGTGCTTTTGGCATCATTACCATAAAAAAGAGCGACCCAAACGGGTCGCTCTTTTTTGTTGTTGGTCTGCTTTTACAGGCCGAGCTTCTTGGCGATATCCTTCGGCAGCGCCTTCTTATTGACCATCAGGTCGGTGGTCTTGTAGGCCACGAAGGGCTTCGAGAAGTACCAGAAACCGTCATACGGCTTTACCGTATCCCACGAGTTCTGCACCTTATAATAGATCGTGCCGTTCTGATCCTTGGCCGTACCCACGATAACCATGCCGTGGTCGTCGGTCGTCTCGTAGTTGTCGAAAGCCTCCTGGCGCATCTCCTGCGTGATCTCGCGCTCCTTCGTCGGCTTCTCGAACGAGTAGAGGGCAGCCTCACGCTCCTTGGCCGTCAGCGAGCCCCAGCGCTCAGCCTCCGTGCCGCTCATCGACTTGGGATCGGTCTCGGGAATCACACCGATAGCCTTCGTGCGGCTGAAGCCCTTCTCGCTTACATCCGTACCCCAGGCCAGCGTGTAGCCATTCTCCAGGGCGTGATCAACCACGCGCATCATCTCCTCCATCGGCAGGTTATATACCTGGCCCCACATCCAGTTGTCGGGAACCTCCAGCACGAACTGCTCGTAGAAGGGGTGGTGCGTGAACGAGCTCAGGTCGATATAGTCGTCCATATCGATCGGCAGCGACTCGGCAAACGACTTCGGGGTGTACTCCTTGCCCTTCCATACGAAGGTCTCGGGCAGCTCGCCGAAGTACTCATCCAGGATGGCGTTGAAACCGCGCTTCCAAGCGGTCGTCAGGGGACGGCGCGAGGTGTCACCGGCCTTGATCACAGCATCCAGGTAGGCCGTCATGACGGGGGTAATCTCGTGGAAATCGGCCAACTCCGTGCCGTAGTTCATACCCGTATATACCTCGTTGGGTACGATACCGTACTCCTTGATGACCTCCGTAACGTCGTGGGCAGCACCACCCTCGGCAAAGTTTAGGTGGCCGTGCATGCGTACATACATCTCGGCCTTCTTCATATAGGCGTGGCGCACGGCGAACATCTCCGACAGGTGTACAGCCTCACCACCGGCACGCAGAATCTCGGCCTCGAGGAAGGTCATCGTCGAGTAGCACCAGCAGGTACCACTGCGGTTCTGATTCTTGACAGGCGTCGTCTCGATCACCTTGACATCGGTGAACTGGTAGCCCTCCGCAGCCTTCGCCTCGGGAGCTTGTGCCCATGCAGCCATTGTGCCGCACAGCGCAACGAGCAGAGTAAGCATCTTCTTCATAGCTAATTGGGTTTTAAGGTTTATGATCTTTTCTTTGATTTGGCAATGATATCGAGGCACTGCTCATGTGTCAGCTCCTCGACCTTCGCGCCCTTCGGCAGGCGGTAGTTCTTCCCTTTGTAGGCGATGTAGGCACCATAGGGACCCTGCTTGATGAGCAGATCCTTCTCCTCCTCGAAGGTGCGCAGCGGCGTACGCGAGGCGGCTGCCGAAGCCTCCTTGGCCTTGACCAGCTCCACGCAACGCTCGTAGCTTACCGTGTAGGGATCGTCGCCCTTCTGCAGCGAGGTGAACGACTTGCCGTGGCGGATGTAGGCACCGAAGCGGCCGATACCTACGACCAGCTCCTCGCCATCCAGCTCACCCACCGTGCGCGGCAGGGCAAAGAGCTCGAGGGCCTCCTCGAGCGTGATCGACTCGATGAGCTGACCCTTCTTGAGCGAGGCAAAGCGGTTCTTGCCCTCCTCGCCACTTTCGATCTCGACCATCGGGCCGTAGCGACCGATGCGGGCGCGTACGATGTGACCCGTCGCGGGATCTACACCCAGCTCACGCACCTGGCTCGTGCGGTCGGTCTGCGTGCCGATGGCCTCATCGACCATCTTGTGGAAGGGGCCATAGAAGTCGTCAATCATCTTCGACCAGGTGATCTCACCCTCGGCTACGCGGTCGAACTCCTTCTCGACCGAGGCCGTGAAGTTGTAATCCAGGATGGGACCGAACTGCGTCTCGAGGTAGTCATTGACCAGCATGCCGATATCGGTCGGCGAGAGGCGGTTGCGCTCCTTGCCGACACTCTCGCTCATCTGCTTCGAGGTGAGCTTGTTGCCCGAAAGGGTAAATTGCTGATAGCTGCGCTTGTGGCCCTCGCGGTTCTGCTTCTCGACATAGCCGCGGTTGATGATCGTCGTGATGGTCGGGGCGTAGGTCGAAGGACGACCGATGCCGAGCTCCTCCATGCGCTTGACGAGCGATGCCTCGTTGTAGCGCGCGGGAGCCATTGTGAAACGCTCCGTGGCCGTGATCTGCTTGGCCGTGAGCGGATCGCCCGCCGTGAGCTTGGGCAGCAGGCCCTCACCCTGCTCGGCAGCCTGCTCCTCGTCCGTAGATTCCGAGTAGAGCTTCAGGAAGCCGTCGAAGCGGATCACCTCACCCTGGGCGACAAACTGATACTCCGAGCCGTCGATCTCGATCGTGATGGTCGTGCGATCCAGCTCGGCAGGTACCATCTGCGAAGCTACGGTGCGCTTCCAGATCAGGTCGTAGAGACGCTTCTCGGCCGTCGTGCCGTCAATCGTTTGACGGTTGATGTACGACGGACGAATCGCCTCGTGCGCCTCCTGAGCACCCTTGCTCTTGGTCTTATAGTTGAACCAGCGGTGGTACTCCTCGCCAAAGAGCTTCGTGACCTCCTCCTTGCACTGCGCCAAGGCCTGCACGGCCAGATTCACCGAGTCGGTACGCATGTAGGTAATAAGACCCTGCTCGTAGAGGTGCTGCGCCACGGACATCGTCTGCGAAACACTCATGCCGAGCTTGCGGCCGGCCTCCTGCTGCAGCGTGGAGGTCGTGAAGGGAGGGGCGGGGAAGCGCTGTGCGGGCTTCTCCTCGCTCTTTACGACGCGGAACGAGGCCCCCTTGCACGAACGCAGGAAGGCCTCGGCCTCCTCGGCCGTATCGAAACGCTTCGTCAGCTCGGCGCGGAAGAGACTCTTCTCGGGGTCGTTCTGGGCGAAGAACTGCGCTACGACGCGGAAATAGGGGGTCGAGTGGAAGGCGATGATCTCGCGCTCACGCTCCACAATCAGGCGTACGGCCACCGACTGCACGCGGCCGGCCGAGAGTGACGGACGAACCTTCTTCCAAAGCACGGGCGAGAGCTCAAAGCCCACCAGACGGTCCAACACGCGGCGAGCCTGCTGGGCATTGACCAGATCCATATTCACCGTGCGGGGCTGCTCGATAGCCTCCAGGATGGCCTTCTTCGTGATTTCGTGGAAGACGATGCGCTTCGTCTTGTCGATCGGGAGACCCAACACTTCGGTCAGGTGCCATGCGATGGCCTCTCCTTCGCGGTCTTCATCGGAAGCCAACCAAACCGTGCGATCCTTTGCCAGCTTCGAGAGTTCGCTGACCACCTTGCGCTTGTCGGTCGGGATCTCATAGACGGGGGCAAAGCCCGACTCTACCTCGATACCCAACCCCTTCTTGGCCAGGTCGCGGATGTGGCCGAAACTGGATCGCACCATGAAATCTCCACCCAGAAATTTCTCGATCGTTTTGGCCTTGGCCGGTGACTCGACAATAACTAAATTTTCCTGCATAACAGACTGTGTATCTTCTCTTAGGGCCTCCCCTATGGGGCGGCGAGTTATTAAAACACGAAAACCCAAGTCCGGGACTCAGGTTTCGCCTTTGGCTTGTTTTTCAGACCCTTATCGGATCATGTTGTAGGTGAACTCGAATCGGATCGGAGCCGTGAGCTCCTCCTCCGCATCGTTGTTCGCTCCCTGGACGAAACTATACGAGAGCGTGTATAGGCTGTAAGCCTCCGGACCGAGGTAGATCGTGCGACCCTTCACCTTGTCCAGATCGACGGCCCGACCCTCCTCCTTGGCGGCCTCGCACTCCCGACGATAGGAGTTCCAAAGCTGCTGCATGAAGCCCGTGATGTTCATCGCGTAGCGTCCGTGGCTGCGGTTGATGTAGCCGTCGTAGTCCAGTGCCGAGTTCTCCTCGTAGGCGTAGGCATAATCCGAGATGCCGGTGAGCTTCTTATAATCGGTGTAGAGGCCCAAGCGGCTCTGCGACTCGTCCATCTCCTTGATCAGCTGATCGTACTGCTCGCCCATCGAAGGCGAGATCGAGAGGTAGTCGTAGATACTCGACGGGAGGTAGAAGTAGATCATCGCCTGCGAGAAGGCAAAGGTCGTGAACTCCTTCTTCGAGGCGGCGTACTCCTCCTTGAGAATCTGCTCCAGGCGATCGAAGAACGACTGCGTAAACTTCAGCTCCGAAACGACACCGCCCATACCCTCGATGATGAGCTCCGAACTTTCGGCGCGCACCTCCTGCTGCTCGTTCACGGCCGCTACGTCGAGGTTCATCGAACCTTGGGTGTAGTCGTGCTTGATGTGGTTGATCGAGACATTCGAATTGAGCTTGTAGGCATCGATGAAGTAGAAGACCATGCCGACCGTATCCTGGATCAGCGAGGGGTCCTCCTTGCGGCGGTTACGGCCATAGATCGAGAGAGCCGACTCATCGAGCTTCGTAGCGTAAACGGCACCCTCGCCCTCGGGCTCGGCCATCGACTTGATGTAGAGACCCTTGAACTCCTCGAGCCACTGCTTCGTGCTGTCGGGGCTGTAGACCGAATAGTCGCCCTTGTACTTACCCTCCTTGAGGAAGAGTCGATCCATGAACTGCAGACCCGTCTCGGTCGGGGTCAGCGTGACGGCGGTCGTTGCGGGGCCCTTGTCGCCACCCAACTCAAAGGTAAAGAGCGGCTCCTCGTCCACCACGCCCTGTGCCTCGGGGTCGAAGCGCAGGTAGAAGGTCGTATCCTCGCTCTCGTTGAGGTAGTCGTTCGAGGTGACCTCGAAGATGCCGAACTGCTGCACGATGGTCGTGTCGCCATCCCACTGATCGATGGCGAGCATCAGCAGCGCCGAGTCGAAGATCGGCAGGTAGCCGAAATAACCCGAATCGACCGTGTAGTAGTTCGTGTACTGCGTCAGGAAGGCGGCCTCACGGCGACCCATGCGCTCATCCTTCATCGAACCGAGGTAACCATACGAGAGGTTCGAGCTGACGATCGAGTCGGTCTGGTAGAGGCGCGTCTCGACATAGCGACGCGGGTTGAGGTTGTCGATTGCCAGGTAACCGGCCTTCATCTGCTGGTTATCGGGCACGAGGTTCGAGCCGAGCGTCTCATCCACCATGACATCGCAGGCCGTCAGCGCCAAAGCGGCAAAGACGGCCAGTACGATACTCGGGGTGAGGAGAGCCCGACGATATTTATTGAATTTCATCATAGAATCTGTTGTAGTTATCGAAAAAGTCTGCTGCCTCGGGCGACTGGTACTCCAGGGTCGGTTTCCCGCTCTCGCGGACGATCTTCAGCACCTCGTCCGAGATCTTGTCCGAAGCAAGCACTACGCCATCGGCATAATCAAGAACGAAGCGGCAGAGATTTTCGTATGAAGGATCCTTCAAAATTTCCAGATTTTTGTCCGAAACGCCCTCGCTGGCGATCTTGGCGGCAAATGCGGGGTCGAGTTTGCCGGGGAGCTCGTCACCGTAGAGCGAGACAACGACCTTTACATCGCGGAAGATCGGGTCGTCCGAGAAGACACGCTTCAGATAGACCGGGCCTACTGCCGTGAGCCAGCCGTGGCAGTGCACCACCGTAGGTGCCCAGCGCAGCTTCTTGACCGTCTCCAACACACCGCGTGCGAAGAAGATGGCGCGCTCGTCGTTATCCGCAAAGCCCTCACCCGTCTCGGGATTTACCAGGGCTGCCTTGCGGGCAAAGTAGTCGTCGTTGTCGATAAAGTAGATCTGTACGCGGGCCGAAGGGATCGAGGCGACCTTGATAATCAGCTGGTGGTCGTTGTCGTCGATGATGAGGTTCATGCCCGACAGGCGAATCACCTCGTGCAGCTGGTGGCGGCGCTCGTTGATACAGCCGTAACGCGGCATGAAGGAGCGGATCTCGTTACCGCGCTCCTGCATCGCCTGGGTCAGCTGGCGGCAAAGCGTGGAGCACTCCGTCTCGGGCAGATAGGGAGTAATCTCCTGACACATATACAGAATCTTGTTGGCCATATTTGCTGGTTTTACATGTGCAAAGATAGTGAATTTTTCCGAATTTTGCCCTCTTTTTGCCGCTCGAAAGGGGCAAAAAAGGAGCTTCGTGGCGCTTTTTGGGTGCTTTTTACAAAATCAGCATCGCATCACCGTAGGTGCCGAAGCGGTAACCCTCGTTGTGGGCCACCTCGTAGGCCTTCATCACCAGGTCGTAACCACCGAACGCGGCCACCATCATCAGCTGCGTCGAGTAGGGGAGGTGGAAGTTTGATACCATGGCATCGGCCACCGAGAAGTCGTGGGGTGCGAAGATGAATTTGTTGGTCCAACCCTCGTCGGCCTTGATCTGACCACCGGTCGAGGTGACCGTTTCGAGCGTGCGCATGACGGTCGTACCGACCGACAGGATCTTGCGACCCTCGCGCTTGGCGCGGTTTACGGCCTCGGCCGTCTCCGCCGAAACGAAGTACTGCTCGGAGTCCATCTTGTGCTTCGAGAGGTCCTCGACATCGACCGTGCGGAAGTTGCCCAGACCGACATGCAGCGTGAGGAAGGCGCTATCTACACCCTTGATCTCCATGCGCTTCAGCAGGTGCTTCGAGAAGTGCATGCCGGCCGTCGGAGCGGCTACGGCACCCTCCTTCGCGGCGAAGATGGTCTGGTAGCGCTCGGCATCCTCGGGCTCCACCTTCTCGCGTACCCAGCGCGGCAGCGGGGTCTCGCCCAGGGCAAAAAGTGCCTCCTTGAACTCCTCGTACGAACCATCGAAGAGGAAGCGCAGCGTGCGGCCGCGCGAAGTGGTGTTGTCGATTACCTCGGCCACCAACAGATCGTCGTCGCCGAAATAGAGTTTGTTGCCGATGCGGATCTTGCGGGCCGGATCAACCAGCACGTCCCACAGACGCAGTTCGCGGTTCAGCTCGCGGAGCAGGAAGATCTCGATCTCGGCGCCGGTCTTCTCCTTGTTACCGTACAAGCGGGCCGGAAATACCTTCGTGTCGTTGAAGACGAAGAGGTCCTGCTCGTCGAAGTACTCCAGGATATCCTTGAAGATGCGGTGCTCGATCTCACCCGTAGAACGATGAACGACCATCAGCCGCGAATCGTCACGGTTGATGGTCGGATATTGCGCCATCTCGGGCGTAAAGTCGTATCCGTATTGCGAAAGTTTCATAAGTAATCTGTGCTTTTGGGGTTAAAACAATCTAATACAATACGCAAAAACGACTATTTTGTTTCAAATTCTTTCAGTTTTTCTAAAAAATCCTCCAAATTCCAGCCATTTTCGGCCGTAAAGCCGCCACTTCGGGTTCTGCGCAGCGTTTTGAGGTGTGCTCCACTCCCTACGGCACAGCCGATTTCGTGGGCCAGCGAACGGATGTAGGTGCCACGGCTGCATCGGACACGGAGGGTCAGCGACGGCAGCTCGCACTGCTCGATCTGCATCTCGTAGATGTTAATGAGCGACAGCTTCAGCTCGACCGTCTCGCCTGCACGGGCTATCTCGTAGGCGCGCAACCCCTCGACCTTCTTGGCCGAGTAGAGCGGGGGCGATTGCAGTCGCTCACCCGAAAGAGAAGCGAGGGCCTTTTCGAGTGCCTCCGGCGTGATGTGTCGCCAGGGGTAGGTGTGGTCGATCGTATGTTCGCAGTCGTAGCTCGGCGTAGTGGCTCCGAACTTCAGCTCGGTCACATACTCCTTCTCCTCGGCTTGGAGTTGATCGACGAGTTTCGTGGCGCGACCGATGCAGACCAGCAGCACACCCGTAGCTAACGGATCGAGCGTACCGGCATGGCCCACCTTGATCTTGCGGTAGCCGCAACGGCGCAGGGCGTATTTAATCTTGCGCACCACATCGGCCGAGGTCCAATAGAGGGGCTTGTCGATGACGGCGATGTAGCCCTCTTCGAAGTTCAGTCCGCGCAAATCTTGCGTGTCAGCCATGGCGTTAAATTGTTCCAATCAGACAGATAAGACCGGCTGCGAGGCAGTAGACGGCAAACCAGATGAGCTTGCCGCGCTTGACAATCTCGATCATGAATTTGCAGGCCAGGGCACCCGAGATGAAGGCGGCCAGGAAGCCGCTTACAAGGGCCTCGGTCGGAACGCTCATCGAGGCCATTTCGCCCGAAAGGATATCCAGGAGCATCTTGCCCAGGATGACCGGGATGACCATGATGAACGAGAAGTTGGCGACCGAGCTCTTTTCGTTGCCGAGCAAAAGACCCGTGGCGATTGTCGAGCCCGAACGCGAGAGGCCGGGCATCGTGGCGGCAGCCTGTGCCACACCGATCAGAAAGGCATCGCGGTAGGAGATTTCGCTCTTCTGGCGCGGCTTGGCGTAGTAGGCAAAGCTCAGCAGCGCAGCCGTCAGGAGGAGCATCAGCCCCACGAACCACAGCGACGAGAAGAGCGCCTCGATCTCATCGGCAAAGAGTACGCCGATGATACCGGCCGGAATCATCGAAACGATGACCTTCAAAACATAGGCCTGCTCCTCGTTAAAGCGGGTCGAGAAGCACCCTTTGAGGAGCTTCCACAGCTCACGCCACAGGACAACGATCGTGCTGCATACCGTGGCGGCGTGCAACGTCACGTCGAAGGTGATGTTGTTGTCAATCTCCACGCCCAGCAGCTCTTTGGCAATCTGCAGGTGACCGCTCGACGACACGGGTAAAAATTCGGTAATACCCTGCACGATACCGAGCAGGATGGCTTGTATGGTATCCATAGCGTGTGACGGGGTTTAAGCCTGAGCCTGCCAAATCAGCGCCGATGCGCCCAAGATGGCTGCATTCTTGCCCTGGATACCGCTCGGCAGAAGCTTGATTTTGTTCTTGTATGCGAACATCATGTTCTCCTCCATGTACCACTGCGTAGGCTCGAAGAGCAGCTTGCCGGCCTTGGCCAGACCTCCGAAGAGGAAGATCGCCTCGGGCGAAGTTACCGTGGCGGCATCGGCCAGGGCGCGCCCCAGGCGCTCACCCGTCAGTCGGAAACACTCCTTGGCAATCGGGTCGCCCTCCTCGGCGGCTGCCGAGATCATCGAGGCATCGAAGTCGGCAAAGGGAATCTCACGCAGCTTGCTGCGATCGGGCATTGTGGCCATCAGTTCGAAGGCCGTGCGCTTGATACCCGTAGCCGAAACGTAGGTCTCCAGACAGCCCTTGCGACCGCAACCGCATACGCGGCCGTCACGCTCCACGATGATGTGGCCGAACTCGCCGGCAAAGCCGTCGTGGCCGTAGATCATCTGCCCGTTGGCCACAAAGCCCGAGCCGAGGCCCGTGCCGAGGGTGATCATGATGAAATCCTTCATCCCCTTGGCGTTGCCGTAAACCATCTCGCCGATCGTGGCGGCGTTGGCATCGTTCGTGATGAGTACCTTCACGCCACCGAAGGCCTTCGAGATATCGTCGGCCAGGGGGAAGAAACGACGCTTCTCGTCGCGGTTCTGCTCCTCCTCGCTGAACTTCCAAAGGTTGGCGGGCTGCTCGATCATGCCCGAGTAGATGTTGGCATTGGGAGCGCCGATGCCGATGCCGACCAGCTCATGCTCGAACGAGATGCTCTTGATCATCGTGCGCAGGGCATTGCAGAGGTCGCTGACATAGGTGGGGTAATCTTCTAAAAGGGGGTATTTGCGGGTCGAGATGACCGATTCGGCGTATACGTCGCCTTGCTCATCTACCATACCGAATGCGGTGTTGATACCGCCGATATCGATACCGATTGCAAGTTTTTTCATAGGGTTTTATTGTTTTTATATAAATTTCTGACACCAAAGTTACGGCAAAATTCGGCAGGAACAAAGATTTTTCCTATTTTTGGGTCAGAATTCAACCTTATAAGGTCTTTTAAGAGATGTTATACGCCGAAAAAATGCTTGACCAGGTGGAAAATTACCTGGCACAGATGGAGATGCCGGCCGAGCCGGAGCTGCTTTATACCCCAATCAGCTACTCGATGCAGGGGGGCGGTAAGCGCCTGCGCCCTGTGCTGCTGATGCTCACCTATTCGCTCTTTGCCGACGACTACCAGCGCGCCCTGCCGGCGGCTGCGGCAATCGAGGTGTTCCACAACTTTACGCTTCTGCACGACGACATCATGGATAACGCCCTGCTGCGTCGAGGCAAGCCCTCGGTCTATGCCAAGTGGGGGAAGAATGTGGCCATCTTGTCGGGCGATGCGATGATGATCGAGGCCTACCGCCTGCTGGGTCGCACGCAGACCGACAACCTGTCGCCGATACTCTCCGTGTTCTCGCAGACGGCGCTCGAGGTGTGCGAGGGTCAGCAGTACGACATGGACTTCGAGACGAAGCAGAAGGTCTCGGTTGTGGAGTATATGCGCATGATCGAGCTTAAGACCTCGGTGCTGTTGGCCGGTGCAGTGGTGATTGGCGCGATGCTGGGCGGTGCTTCGGAGGAGGATTGCAAGGCATTACGTCGCTTTGCCATCGAGCTGGGTCTGGCCTTCCAGTTGCAGGATGATCTGCTCGACAGCTACGGTGACGAGCGCCTGGGCAAGGCGATCGGTGGCGATATCCTGGAGGGCAAGAAGACCTACCTGATGATTACGGCCATGAGCCGTGCCGATGAGGGGCAGCGCGAGGTGCTGCGCTCGACCCACCTCGATCCGAAGCTCTCGGATCAGGAGAAGATCGACCGCATCAAGACCCTCTACAACGCGCTCGATGTGCCGCACCTGACCGAGCAGCAGATTGCCGTGCGCTTTGAGCGTGCCCTGGCACAGCTCGACACGTTGCAGGTTGATCCGGCACGCGTGGAGCACCTCCGTGAGTATGCCAAGAGCCTCATGGGACGAAACAAGTAAAGTCAACATTTAGAATTACGACTAAAACTCGTTATAACGAATTTTCGATGAAGCGTAGCGACATTGAACTGATGGCTCCCGTGGGGTCATACGAAGCGCTTGCAGCCGCCATTGAGGCGGGTGCCGACTCGGTCTATTTCGGGGTCGGGAAGCTCAACATGCGTTCGGCCTCGGCCGCCAACTTTACGCTCGACGACCTGGCGCAGATCGTTGCCACGGCCCATGCAGCAGGCGTAAAGGCCTACTTGACGGTCAATACGGTGGTCTATGAGGATGAGATCCGCACGATGCAGGAGGTGATCGACCGCGCCCGCCGCGAGGGGGTGGATGCCATCATTGCAACCGATATGGCGGCGATTCTCTATGCCCGCCGTATCGGGCAGGAGGTGCACATCTCGACCCAGAGCAACATCTCGAACTCCGAGGCGGTTCGCTTCTTTGCCCAGTGGGCCGATACGGTGGTCCTGGCGCGTGAGCTTACGCTCGAGCAGGTCGCCGCGATCCACCGCGAGATCATCGAAAACGATATCCGTGGCCCGAAGGGGGAGCTGGTCGAGATCGAGATGTTCGCCCACGGTGCACTCTGCATGTCGATCTCGGGTAAATGCTATCTTTCGCTCTACGAAACCAACTGCTCGGCCAATCGCGGTGCTTGTCGCCAGTTGTGCCGTAGGAAATATACCGTCCGCGACAAGGAGACAGGGGCCGAACTCGATATCGACGGCCGCTATGTTCTCTCGCCCAAAGACCTCTGCACGATCGACTTCTTAGACCGTTTCATCCAAAGCGGTGTGAAGGTGCTCAAAATCGAGGGGCGCGCCCGTGGTGCGGAGTATGTCAAGCGTGTGGTCGAGAGCTACGACCGTGCCCTGCGCCTGATGGAGAGTGGCGAATACAACCCCACGACGGCCGCCGCCCTCAAGGAGCGACTTCAGGAGGTCTTCAACCGTGGCTTCTGGGAGGGCTACTACGCGGGTCGTCCCATGGCGGAGCATAGCGAGCACTACGGCTCGGCTGCCACGCGCCGCAAGGTCTATGTGGGCAAGGTGGTCAATTTCTACAAGAAGATCTCGGTAGCCGAAGTGCTGGTCGAGGCCGCGCCGCTGGAGGTGACGGAGGAGATCTTCTTCCTCGGCCCGACGACGGGTGTCGTGGAGCAGAAGTGCGAGGAGTTGCACGGGCCCGATGGCGAGATTACGCGCCGCGTGGAGCAGGGCGAGCTTTGTGCCATCCGCACCACGGAGCTGATTCGTCGTGGCGACCAACTCTATAAGTTCGTACCGGCCGAATAAAAGCGCATGACGGCCCGACTCCATACCCCTGTGAGCGACGGCCTTCCGATGCCTCGTCGGCTGTGGGCCATCTTGGCCATAGCCCTTTCGATCGGTGTTTCTGTTCTGGATGCCACGATTGCCAACGTGGCGCTGCCCTCCATTGCCCGCGATCTACGAATCTCGGAGGCCGCCTCGATCTGGGTGGTCAATGCCTATCAGATTGCTACGATTCTCTTTCTCTTGCCCCTCTCGTCGCTGGGCGACACGGTGGGTTACCGCAGGGTCTATCTGTGGGGTATTGCCCTCTTCGGTGTCGCCTCGGTGGGGTGCGCTGTGGCGCATACGCTTCCGCTGTTGATTGCGATGCGCGTGGTGCAGGGGTTGGGTGCTGCCGCCCTCTGCTCGATCAACTCCACGCTGATCCGGCTGATCTTCCCCGCCTCGCAACTCGGGCGCGGGATGGGGATCAATGCCACGGTCGTAGCCCTGGCCTCGGTGGCCGGCCCGACGGTGGCGGCCGCCATCCTCTCCGTCGCCTCGTGGGAGTGGCTCTTTGCGATCAATGTGCCGATCTCGGTGGTGGCCTTCGCCCTGAGCTATGCCTTCCTGCCCGAGAATCCCGAAGGGCGCACGGCGCGCCGCTTCAACCTGCGCGAGGCGCTGCTCAATGCCCTCTTCTTTGGGCTGCTGTTTTCGCTCGTCGAGGGTCTCTCGCACGGGCTGGATGCGGGGTGGTTGCTGCTGCTGGCCGTGATTTTTGGTGTCGTGGCGGTGTGGTATCTGCGCGGACAGCTGCGTGCCCGCTATCCGCTCCTGCCGTTCGATTTGATGCGCGACAGGCTCTTCTCGGTAACGGTACTTACCTCCGTCTGCTCCTACCTGGGACAGATGTCGGCCCTCGTGGCGCTTCCCTTCTACCTGCAACTGCACTACGGCTATACGGAGCTCTCCACGGGGCTGCTTCTCACGGCCTGGCCTGCGGTGACGATTCTGCTCTCGCCCTTGGCAGGGTGGCTCGTCGAGCGGGTGCATGCGGGGTGGTTGGGTGGTCTCGGCCTGACGATGATGGCCGCAGGTGCTGCCCTCCTGGGGTGGATGCCCGACAGCCCGACCGAGTGGGACTTTGTGTGGCGCATGGTGCTCTGCGGTGCAGGCTTTGCCCTCTTCCAGTCGCCCAATAACAGCGTCCTGATCGCCTCGTCGCCCACCTCGCGTAGCGGTGCGGCAAGCGGTGTGCAGGCTACGGCACGCCTTTTGGGGCAGACGACGGGTGCCGCTCTGGTGGCACTGCTCTTCCACCTCATGGGCGAGGAGGGGCCGCGCGTGGCGATGTGGCTTGCAGCCATCTTTGCCGCGCTGGGTGCCGTGGTGAGCTTCTCGCGCCTGGGACTCCCCCTGCCCGAGGCGCTGCAACCGAAAAAATGGGGACGGAGTGACGAAAATCCAAAATAAATCGTTACCTTTGAGAAAATTGTAAAAATAGAACCGCTATGTTTGCACCTTCGACCTACATCGCACGTCGCAAGACGCTTTGTGAGAAGATTGGCTCAGGTCTGATTCTCCTGCCGGGCAACACCTTCTCGCCCAATAACTACCCCAACAACGCCTACTACTTCCGCCAGGACTCCACCTTCCGCTACTACTTCGGCCTCAATACCCCGACCCTGATGGGTTTGATCGATGCCGAGTCGGGCGAGGCGGCGCTCTATGGCGACGACTTCACGGTGGAGGATATCATCTGGACCGGCCCGCAGCCGACACTGCATGAGATGGGTGCCGAGGTGGGGGTCGTGAAGACCTATCCCTTCGCGACGCTGGCCGACCACCTTGCCGAGGCCATCCGCCTGGGTCGCCGTATCCACTACCTGCCCCCCTATCGTGGCGAGACGAAACTGCAACTCATGGAGCTCCTGGGCTACAACGCCGCCAAGCTACACGACTACAAGTCGGTCGATCTGATGATGGCCGTGGCCGAGATGCGTGAGAAGAAGTCCGAGGAGGAGATCGTTGAGATGGAGAAGGCCTTCGAGCTGGGCTATGCGATGCACACGCTGGCGATGAAGATGTGCCGTCCGGGTGTCATCGAGCGCGAGATTGCAGGTGCTGTGGAGGGCATCGTGAAGGCGCATGGCCAGGGTGTGTCGTTCCCGACCATCGTGTCGCAGCATGGCGAGACGCTCCACAATCTGAATTGCGACGGCGTGCTGGAGGCGGGTTGTCTGCTCCTGGTCGATGGCGGTGGCGAGACCTTGAGCGGTTACTGCTCGGATCATACGCGTACCTACCCCGTGAGCGGCAAGTTTAGCGACAAGCAGCGCGACATATATAATATAGTATTGAAGGCCCACGACGATGTGGCCAACCTCGTAGCTCCCCACATGATGTATACCGAGGTGCACCGCGCCTCCTACCTCACGCTGGCCGAGGGTCTCATCGGCCTGGGTCTGCTGCATGGCACGGCCGAGGATGCCGTAGCGGCAGGCGCAATGACGATGCTCATGCCCCACGGCCTGGGTCACGGCCTCGGTATGGATGTGCACGACTGCGAGGCGATGGGCGAGCGCTCCTTCGACTTCTCGTCGATTGCCGACCGTGCCGCCAAGTCGGCCACCTGCATCCACCGCGCCACCTGGCGCCTGGAGGAGGGTACAATCCTCACCGACGAGCCGGGTCTCTACTTCATCCCTGCCCTGATCGAGAAGTGCAAGGCCGAGGGTAAGTATAAGGGCATTGTCGATTATGACCGCCTGCTCGACTATTACGACTTCGGCGGCATCCGCATCGAGGATGATCTGATCGTGACCGCTACGGGTAATCGCATGATTGGTGGCGAGAAGAAAATACCTGTGACGATAGCCGAACTTGAAGCCGTCATCGGACGATAGTTTTCCATTTTATGCGGAACCTTCCGCACTTCCCTCGCAAGCCCCGAATGGAACGTACGTTAAGTACTACCATCCGGGGCTTACTTCACGAAGCGCGAAATCTTCTCGCCTAAAATGAAAAAGCCCGCTAAGAGCGGGCCTTTGCGTTAAGCTTGACAGAAAAAAACGGGCGTGGTAAAGGTTACTAAAGGTTATTAAAGGGTACTAAAGGTAGCTAAAGGCGACTAAAGCGAAACCCTTAAGCTCCTTTAAGCACCCTTAAGTAACTTTAAGGAACTTTTCCTCTTTTATAAAAAATCGTCCCATTTAAGGCGATTTTTTACGTTTATGGCTTGCTTTTGTCGATTTTTTTGTAATTTTATACTCCGTAAAACATTTAACCGAAAAACCTAAAACGAATCTATATGAAAAACTATTCAGCAAAAGAGATTAAGAACATCGTTCTGATTGGTGCGCCCGGCTCGGGAAAAACTACCCTTGCCGAAGCGATGGCTTATGAAGGTAAAGTGATCGACCGCAGGGGTAGTATCGAGACGAACAACACGCTCTCGGATAATACGGATATCGAGCATGAATACAAGCGCTCGATCTATTCGACCATCCTTTTCACCGAGTTTATGGAGCGCAAGCTCAACATCATCGACTGCCCGGGTTCGGACGACTTCTGCGGAAGCCTCTTCTCGGCCTTCAAGGTGGGTGACGTGGGTGTCTTCTGCTTCAACGCAGCCAATGGTTGGGAGGTAGGTAGCGAGATTCAGGCTCGTTATGCCCGCCTGCTGAACAAGCCCGTGATCGGTGTGATCAACCAACTCGATAGCGACAAGGCCAACTTCGAGGCCGCCTTTGAGTCGATCAAGGCCGCTTCGCGTGTGAAGCCCGTCATCGTGCAGTACCCCGTAAATCAGGGTACGGAGTTCAGCGCCTTCATCGACGTACTGCTGATGAAGATGTACCGTTTCAAGGATCATGACGGCCACCGTGAGGAGCTGGAGATTCCGGCCGAGGAGATGGATAAGGCTCAGGAGCTGAACCGTGAGCTGGTCGAGATGGCCGCCGAGCACGATGAGGCCCTCATGGAGCTCTACTTCGACAAGGGTACGCTGACGCAGGACGATATCCGTGCCGGTCTGAAGATTGGTGTAGCCAACCGCGAGGTGATGCCGATCTTCTGCGCAAGTGGTAAGCGCGACATCGGTACGAAGCGTCTGATGGAGTTCATCATCAACGTAGCTCCGGGCCCGCTGAAGGCTCCCGCATTCCTCTCGACCGAGGGTGCCGAGATCGTAGCCGACGAGGCCGCTCCCGCCGTAGCTTTCGTCTTCAAGAGCCAGGTAGAGCAGCACATTGGCGAGATCACCTACTTCCGCGTGATCCGTGGTAAGATTACGGAGGGTGCCGAGGTTATCAACACCCGCACGCAGAACAAGGAGAAGATTTCGCAGCTCTTCGCCGTTGCCGGCAAGAACCGCGTGAAGGTTACCGAGCTGTCGGCCGGCGATATCGGTTGCACGGTGAAGCTCAAGGGCACGAAGGCCAACGACACGCTGGCTGCGCCTGCTGCCCCCGTGACCATCGAGCCGATCGTATTCCCCGAGCCGCGCTACCGTGCCGCCATCAAGTGCAAGGAGCAGTCGGATGAGGAGAAGCTGGGTAAGATCCTGAACGATGCCAAGAACGAGGATCCCACGATTTTGGTTGATTACTCGAAGGAGCTTAAGCAGACCATTATCCAGGGTCAGGGTGAGCACCACCTCAATATCCTGCGTTCGCGCATCCTCGCCGAGAATAAGATTGCTTACGACTATATCGCTCCGAAGATTCCCTACCGTGAGACCATTACGAAGGTGGCTCAGGCCGATTACCGCCACAAGAAGCAGTCGGGTGGTGCCGGTCAGTTCGGTGAGGTACACATGGTCATCGAGCCCTACTACGAGGGTATGCCCGAGCCGAAGAGCTACAAGGCCGGCAAGGGTGAGCTGGTTGTAAACATCAAGAACAAGGAGGAGTACGACCTCGCATGGGGTGGTAAGCTCCAGTTCTACTCGGCCATCGTAGGTGGTGCCATCGACGCCCGCTTCATGCCCGCCATCCTGAAGGGTGTGATGGAGAAGATGGACCAGGGCCCGCTGACGGGTTCGTATGCCCGCGATATCCGCGTAGTGATCTACGACGGTAAGATGCACCCGGTAGATTCGAATGAGATCTCGTTCAAGCTGGCTGCCCGCAACGCCTTCAAGGAGGCCTTCCGCAACGCCGGCCCGAAGATCATGGAGCCGATCTACAACGTCGAGGTGCTCGTGCCGAGCGAGTATATGGGTTCGGTGATGTCTGACCTGCAGAACCGCCGCGCCATGATTCTGGGTATGGAGTCGGATAAGGGCTTCGATCGCCTGAGCGCTACGGTGCCTCTGGCCGAGCTCTATCGCTACTCGACCACCCTGTCGTCGCTCACGTCGGGTTCGGCGACCTACTCGATGAAGTTCGCTTCGTATGAGCAGGTTCCGGCCGATGTACAGGATAAGCTGCTGAAGGCTTACACCGACGAGGACGAGGATTAGAACCTTACCAACCAACTATAAGCGAGAGGGAGCGGAGCGCCGTGAGGCACCCCGCTCTCTTGTTTTTAGTGCAAAGAGCAAAGAGCAAAAGTTCCTTAAGGTTTCTTAAGGGTACTTAAAGGTGCTTAAGGGTTTCCTTTAGTCGCCTTTAGCACCCTTTAATCCCCTTTAGCCACCTTTAGTCGCCTTTCAAACAAAAAAAGGGTAATGATGCCAAAAGCGGCGCTTGGATAAAAATGTAAGTGGCTGTTTATTTGCAAATTACAGCGATATTTTAGAGATTAGTAGAAACCGGTTTCTACTAATCTCTATTTTTTATGGTAAAAAAGCGCAAAATTCGTTG
>JAGAMA010000012.1 GCA_017624955.1 Alistipes sp. | reverse complement strand
GCACCCGCTGGCTTGTACGGCCTCAACGCCGACTTCGACGGTGACCAGATGGCAGTACACCTCCCGCTGGGTAATGCCGTTATTTTGGAGGCCCAGCTGTTGATGCTCGGTTCACACAACGTACTCAACCCCGCGAACGGTGCGCCTATTACGGTGCCTTCGCAGGATATGGTCTTGGGTCTTTACTACATCACCAAGCCCCGCAAGGGTGTCAAGGGTGAGGGTCTGATGTTCTATGGTCCGGAGGAGGCGATCATCGCCTACAACGAGGGCCGCGCCGACCTCCACGCTTTGGTGAAGTGTATGGTTGAGGACCTGGATGAGGAGGGCAACCATGTTCAGGTGCTGAAGGAGACGACCGTAGGTCGCATCCTTTTCAACCAGAAGGTGCCCAGCGAGGTAGGTTACATCAACGAGGTGCTGACGAAGCGTTCGCTGCGTGACATCATTTCGCTGGTGATGAAGAAGGCCGGTGCCGACAAGGTGGCCGCTTTCTTGGACGATATTAAGAACATGGGTTACCAGATGGCCTTCCAGGGCGGTCTGTCGTTCAACCTCGATGCCGTGATCATTCCGAAGGAGAAGGAGGCACTGGTACAGGAGGGCTACGAGCGTGCTGATGCCATCATGGATGACTATAACATGGGTCTTATTACGAACAACGAGCGTTACAACCAGATCATCGACGTATGGACGAACATCAATACGAAGCTGACGAAGGTGGTAATCGACACCCTGATCAAGGACGAGGATGGTTTCAACCCCGTTTACATGATGCTGGATTCGGGTGCTCGTGGTTCGAAGGAGCAGATTCGACAGCTCAGCGGTATGCGTGGTCTGATGGCCAAGCCGCAGAAGTCGGGTGTTGAGGGTGGCCAGCAGGTTATCGAGAACCCGATTCTCTCGAACTTTAAGGAGGGTCTGTCGGTGCTCGAGTACTTTATCTCGACGCACGGTGCCCGTAAGGGTCTTGCCGATACCGCTCTGAAGACGGCCGACGCCGGTTATCTGACGCGCCGTCTGGTAGATGTGGCTCAGGACGTGATCATCAACGAGGAGGATTGCGGTACGCTGCGTGGTTTGACGGCTACGGCCATCAAGCGCAACGACGATGTCGTACAGACGCTTTACGACCGTATCCTGGGTCGCACGGCGCTGAACGATGTGATCCACCCGCTCACGGGCGAGGTGCTCTGCGAGGCTGGTCAGGAGATCACGGAGGCTATTGCCGAGGCGATCGAGAAGTCGCCGCTCGAGTCGGTTGAGATTCGCTCGGTGCTGACCTGCGAGTCGCGCCACGGTGTCTGCGCCAAGTGCTATGGCCGCAACCTGGCTACGGCACGCATGGTACAGAAGGGCGAGGTAGTCGGTGTGATCGCTGCCCAGTCGATTGGTGAGCCGGGTACGCAGCTGACGCTTCGTACGTTCCACGTCGGTGGTGTGGCCGGTGGTACGGCCGTGGAGACCAACGTAGTTTCGAAGTACGAGGGTCGCCTCGAGATCGACGAGTTGCGCACGATCAAGAGCAAGAACAATATGGGTGAGCCGATCGACCTGGTGATTTCGCGTCAGTCGGAGTTCCGCATCGTGGATCCCAAGACCGAGATCGTACTCTATACCCACGCTCTTCCCTATGGCTCGATCCTCTACAAGCAGGATGGTGCCGAGATCAAGAAGGGCGATATGATCTGCGAGTGGGATCCCTACAACGCAGTCATCATCTCGGAGCACGACGGTAAGGTTGTCTACGACAGTGTTGTCGAGGGCGTTACCTACCGTGAGGAGCGCGACGAGCAGACGGGCCTTTCGGAGAAGGTGGTTATCGAGTCGAAGGACAAGACCAAGAACCCTGTGATCAAGGTGATGAACAAGCAGGACGAGGAGGTTAAGCAGATCAACCTGCCTGTAGGTGCTCACGTTGTTGTGAAGGACAAGCAGAAGATCAAGGCCGGCGATATCCTGATCAAGATCCCGCGTGCCGTAGGTAAGTCGGGTGGCGATATCACCGGTGGTCTGCCGCGCGTTACGGAGCTCTTCGAGGCTCGTAACCCGTCGAACCCCGCTATTGTATCGGAGATCGATGGTGAGGTGACGTTCGGCAAGATCAAGCGCGGTAACCGTGAGATCGTCATCACGTCGAAGCAGGGTGAGGTGAAGCGTTACCTGGTGCCCCTGTCGCGTCAGATTGTCGTGCAGGAGAACGACTTCGTGAAGGCCGGTTCGGCCCTCTCGGATGGTGCCATCACGCCGACCGATATCCTGAACATCCTTGGTCCTACGCGTATCCAGGAGTACATCGTGAACGAGGTACAGGAGGTATACCGTATGCAGGGTGTGAAGATCAACGACAAGCACTTTGAGGTGATCGTTCGTCAGATGATGTCGAAGGTTAAGATCGAGGATCCGGGTGATACGCGCTTCTTCGAGGATCAGATTGTCGATAAGTGGGAGTTCATGGATGTGAACGACGAGCTGTACGACAAGGCTGTGGTAACCGATGCCGGCGACTCGACGACGATGCAGCCGGGCCAGATCGTTACGCTGCGCAAGCTGCGCGACGAGAACTCGAGCCTGAAGCGTCGCGACCTGAAGACGGTGACCGTTCGCGAGATCGTTCCCGCCACCTCGACACAGGTGCTGCAGGGTATTACTCGCGCCGCACTGCAGACCTCGAGTTTCATCTCGGCCGCTTCGTTCCAGGAGACGACCAAGGTGCTGAACGAGGCCGCCATCCAGGCCAAGGTCGATCCGCTGGTAAACCTGAAGGAGAATGTGATCTGTGGTCACCTGATCCCGGGTGGTACGGGTCTGCGCCAGTACGAGAACCTTTCGGTAGGCGTCAAGGCCGACCTGGAGGCTATCCAGCAGGCACAGTAAGCCGATCCGCTCTATATGAAAAAGCCGCTTCCCGATGGGGAGCGGCTTTTTTTTAGAGGAAAGAGGAGAGAGCTCTTCGCTCTTTGCTCTGCTTTAGCATTGGTCGTAGTAGCGCTTTGCCAAGCCGCCCTCCGAGGTTTCGCGGTAGAGGCTCGGGAGGTCGAGGCCCGTCTCCTTCATCACGCGCACCACCTTGTCGAAGGTCACCAGGTGCTGACCATCGGACAACGTAGCGTAGGTGTTGGCATCCAGGGCGCGGGCGGCTGCGATGGCGTTTCGCTCGATGCAGGGTACCTGTACCAAGCCGCACACGGGGTCGCAGGTGAGACCTAAGTGGTGCTCCAGACCCATCTCGGCGGCATACTCGATCTGCGAGGGCGTACCACCAAAGAGCTGACAGGCAGCTGCGGCAGCCATGGCGCAGGCGACACCGATTTCACCCTGACAGCCGACCTCGGCACCCGAGATCGAGGAGTTGGTCTTCACGACATTGCCAAAGAGACCTGCCGTAGCCAGGGCGCGGAGGATGCGGATGCGCGTGAAGTTGCGCGAGGTAGCCAAGTGGTAGATTGTGGCCGGAATCACACCGCACGAACCGCAGGTGGGAGCCGTTACGACCTCACCGCCCGAGGCGTTCTCCTCGGCCACGGCCAGGGCGTAGGCGTAGATGCGGGCACGCGAGGCGAGCGATCCGGTGTAGCTTTGCGATTTGACATAGTAGGTACTCGCCTTGCGGGCCACCTTCAGACCTCCCGGCAGCACACCGTCGTTGTTCAGTCCGCGCTGGATTGTGTCGCACATGACCGTCCACACGCGATCCAGGAAGTCCCAGATCTCCTTGCCCTCGCAATCCTCGACATGCTCCCAGTAGGTCTTGCCCTCACGCTGGCAGTAGTTCTTGATCTCCTCGATGGTCGAGAAGGGGTAGATTTGGCGCTTCGGGGCCTCCTTCGTCTCCTCGTTGGCAAGCGCTCCGCCTCCGATGCTGAATATCTGCCACTTATCGACCACTTCACCACCTTTCAGCCCCTCGAACAACATGCCGTTGGGGTGGAAGGGGAGAACCACATCGGCCTTCCAGACGATCTCGGTCGGGGCAATCGGCTCCAACACCAAGAGAATCGCCTGATCCGTTAAGTGGCCTTTGCCCGTGGCGGCTAACGACCCGTAGAGGGTCACGCGGTATTGCTCGACATTGGGACAGCGCACGGCAAACTGCTCGGCAGCCTTCTTCGGCCCCATCGTGTGGCTCGACGAAGGCCCATTGCCTATCTTAAAGATTTCTCGTAATGACTCCATGAGATGAAATTCTTGCAAATATAAAGCAAAGGTAGTAATTTATTTGAGAATTCGCCCTTTCGCCCCCAACAATCGCATCTTTGTCTGATTGGGTAACCTTTTTGGCGTAAAATAGCGCCTAAAGTTGTTCTTTTGTAAAATCTTTGTTAATTTTGTAAACAATCCGCTTGGAATTGTTTTTATTGATCGTAAAGTGTTTCGTTGATCTATCTGCAGGAGACAAAAATGCAGCTTTTGAGATCGCGGACGGCTCCACACTTTTTTTGTACCCATGACCGCCGCACCGGAGCTGCTACGGCACAAAAAACTCAAAATTATGAAGAACGAGATGTATATTGCCCCCGAGGCCGAGGTATTGGAGATTGCTGTAGAGCAGGGTTTTGCCGGCAGCGTTGAGGATGGTGGTTCCGAGGGTACCGGTGACGAAGAACTGGAGGGTAATTTTTAATTCAACTGTTATGAAAATAATGCGGTATGTGTACGGGCTTTTGCTGAGCCTGCCATTTGTCGTATCCTGTTCCGAAACAGAGGGGATTCTCGAAACAAATGATGTTCCCTATTGGAAACGAGAGATCGTTATTGAAGCTGCGCAGGAGGGATATGCAGTCGAAACAAGAACTACGCGACAAGAGGATGGTTCTGTATTTTGGAATCCGGCTGATGAAATCAGCCTCTTCTTTATGCGTGGCGAGAATGGTGGTTATAAGTTTACCTCGCAAAACACCGAGGTAGCAGAGATCGCCGAATTTGCAGGTTCGATCAGTGGTATTACCGGAGGTGGCGAAAACCTCACGGAGGATGCCTATTTCTGGGCGATCTATCCCTACTCCAAGGAGAATGCTTGCGAGAATAATTCGCTGATTACAAGGCTTCCCAACGCCCAACAAGGTCTTGCAGATACCTTTGCCGATGATCTTTTCATCACCGTGGCGCGCTCGACAGGTGTTAAGATGGGCTTCAAAAATGTCTGCGGTGGTTTTAAGTTTTGTGTGTCGCAAAGTGGTATTCGCTCGGTTACGCTGCGTGGCAACAACGATGAGAAACTGGCCGGTAAGGTGCGCGTGGCATTCAACGAAAGCAACATACCTGAAGTCACGGAAATCATTGAAGGACAATCGGAAATCACGCTCACGGCGCCCAATGGAGGCGAGTTTGAGGTGGGTAAATTCTACCATATCGTCGCCTTGCCAACTGCTATGGAGAGTGGTTTTACCATGGCCTTCCATAAGACGGATAATACCTGTGGCACATATACTTATACATCTGGTGTAACGGTCAAGAGATCAAAATTCCTGGTTGCTCGCAACTTTGATGCCGGCTTGACCTTCTACGAAGAGGAAGAGGGGGGCGAGACCGTTACGGGCGGTAGCGAAAGCGGTTTCTACCTGGGTATTATCGGCTTCAACACCGCACTTTATCCTTACCCGATCAAGCAGCTGACCAAGGAGACCGTCAATGATTTTTGTGCCTTTATCGATGGGCTGGCGATGGATGAATTTACCAAACTCTTTTACTCGGTAGATACATCGATCAATCAACTGCAACAGGCAGTCTTCCCAAGCAATTTGTACAACACCTCGATTGTGACGTTTACGGATGGTTTGGATCGTGGTTCGCTAAACATGTCCGACTATTATACGCTCGAAGAGTACAAGGCCGCTCTGCAAACCCGAATCACCGAGGAGCAGGTTTCGGGTGTAGATATTACTGCTTACTCTGTTGGCTTGGAAGGAAAAGAAGACTATTCTCCCGAGCTTTTCCAAAACACCATGGAAAATTTGGCCAGTACGCCCGATAATGCCTTTGTGGCAGCGAATATGGATGAGGTTAACGAGCGTTTTAGCGAAATTGCCGACAAATTAAGTGAAACAAAATATGTCCAAGAGATTAAGCTATATTGGGCCTCGCTAGACCATCTGAGTCGTCTCCGCGTGACCTTTGATGAGGCAGGTACAACGGGGGCTACAAACTCGAAAATCTACATGGAAGGAACCTACAATATGGTTAAACCGAAGGATGAGGCAACGTCACCGATTAAAGATGGTACACTGACCGATGTAACCTATACCGGCATGACTGCTCAATCCGGTTCATCGCTTGTTCCCTACAAAGAGGGTGATAGATACCATTATACCCTTGATGGTGTAGAGACGGATAGTGGCGAATTGATCAAAAGGGAGAATATGGTTCTTTGGTATACGACTCCTTATGGATGGGCCAGTGATAAAAAAGAGATTACACCCAACCAAGAGCCCGTACTGAAAAAGGTAAAACGCTCTGCCGCGGTTATGCTGAATCTCGACTGCACCAATTCGCTGGATACCGATTTCCCGCGTTTGCAGACGATTGCCAAGTCGTTTATCACGCAGCTGTACGAGAACTCGATCGACCCGAACGAGGTGGCATCGATCAGCCTCAATAAATCGACCCTGACGATGGTGACGGGCGATGTCGAGACACTGACGGCTACCGTACTGCCGACAACCGCATTGGATCGTGATGTAGAGTGGTCTTCGACCAACGCTTCGGTGGCTACAGTGAGCGATAATGGTGTTGTTACGGCCGTTGGCCCGGGTAATGCAACGATTATTGCCAAGACGGTGGATGGCGGTCTGACCGCGACCTGTAAGGTTTCGGTGGTTACCCTGGCGCAGGAGATTACCTTCGACTGCACGGAGTTGGAGATCTACAACGGCGAGAGCTACACCCTGCAGGCGACCGTGCTGCCCGAAGATACGAGCAACAAATCGTTGAGTTGGGCAAGTTCGAACACGGCAGTTGCCACGGTGGACGAGAATGGTACGATTACCCCCGTCAAGGCGGGTACGACGACCATCACGGCTACCTCGATGGATGGCACGGGCATCAAATGCTCCTGCCAGGTGACCGTGTTGCAGCACTCGGAGTCGATCACGCTGGATGCCGAGTCGGCCTTCCTCTATATTGGCGACAAGAAGCAACTGACGGCTACGATCCTGCCCGCCGATGCTTCGAACCAAAAGGTCGTGTGGAGCTCGTCGGACGATACGATCGCTTCGGTCGATCAGGAGGGCCTGGTTACGGCGCTGAAGGTGGGCAAGGTGCAGATTACCGCTACGGCCGAGGAGGGGGCTCTCAAAGCCGTCTGCGAGGTGGAGGTGGCCGCCTTTGTGTCGGGTATCAAGTTCGATAAAAACGAATTGGAGCTGTACAACGGGGATACCTATACACTCCAGGCCACGATTCTGCCCGAAGATGCCAACAACAAAACGCTCAGCTGGAGCAGCTCAAGCCCTACAATCGCCACGGTGGACGAGAACGGCATGATCACGGCCATTGCCGCAGGCACAGCAACCATTACTGCCACGGCTACGGACGAATCGGGCATTACGGCCACCTGCAAAGTGACCGTGTTGCAGCATGTTGAGTCGGTGACGCTGAGCCGTACTTCGGGCACGATGTATGTGGGCGAAGCTAAATCCTTGACGGCCACCGTCCTGCCCGAGAATTCCTCGAACAAAAATGTAGTATGGAGTTCCACGAATGAGGCGGTAGCTACCGTTGATCAAACAGGTTTGGTTTCGGCACACAAAGCCGGCCAAACGCAAATCGTCGCCACGACCGAAGAGGGTGGCCTGACGGCGGCATGTGATGTGACGGTGAATCAGTATGTGACGGAGATCGCGTTGGATGCCGTTACCGCTACGCTCTATACGAACGAGTCATTGCAACTCAACGCTACGGTTGCACCGAACGATGCCACCAACAAATCGGTTGCTTGGACAAGCTCGAATCCTACGGTCGCATCGGTGGATCAAAACGGCCTTGTGACGGCTCTTTCGACCGGATCGGCTATGATTACCGTGGCAGCACAAGATGGTTCGGGCATTGAGAATTCGTGCGCAGTGACAGTTATACAGCGAGTAGAGTCTGTATCGTTGGATCAAACGGCCGTTTCGCTTATGGCAGGCAATACCCAACAACTGACGGCTACCGTGCTGCCTACGAGCGCAACAAACAAGAGTGTGTCGTGGAGCTCGTCGGATAGCGCAATCGCTTCGGTTAGTCAGTCGGGGTTGGTAACCGCCCACAAGGCAGGTTCAGCCCAAATCACGGTAACGACCGAGGACGGTGGTTACACGGCATCGTGTGTGGTATCTGTGGGTCAGTATGTATCGCAAATCGCGCTTGATACAACCACCGCTACGCTCTACACGAACGAAACGCTGCAACTCAACGCCACGGTTACGCCGAACGATGCAACCAACAAATCGGTTGCATGGACAAGCTCGAATCCGACGGTCGCATCGGTGGATCAAAATGGCCTTGTAACGGCTCTTTCGGCCGGATCGGTTACAATTACCGTGGCTGCACAAGACGGTTCGGGCATTGAGAATTCGTGCGTGGTGACGGTATTGCAGCATGCAACCGGAATTAGCCTATCTTCATCCTCGTTAAGTATGGGCATAAATGATTCGCAAACTGTAACGGTTGGATTTAGCCCTAACGATGCATCTAACACTAATTTCACAGTAGAAAGTTCTAACACAGCTGTTGCAACAGTAACAAAAAGCGAATCTTCAATTATTATAAAGGCAATTAGTTGCGGTTCTGCAACAATTACAGTAACCGCTGAAGATGGTGGTTATAGTGCTACATGTGAAATAATTGTTAATCTATTCTCACAAACTCCTACTCATTTGGCACTCGCAGTCCAAAAAGACGGCGTGCGATATTTTGTTGCAAAGGCTGATTATGCAAGTGCAGATTTAACAGGATATACCAAGGAAGGTATAGTGATTATCTCTAGCACTGCCTCCTTTATCTATGATATAAAACATGCTGCTGCGGCAAATACAATACCAACAACAGTAACGCAATCGGACGCCATGGCATTGGGAACTATGCCTGATCGTACTCAAGCGCAAGTGATTGTAGATAATTGGAATAGCATTAATTCCGCTATAGCGCAGTATGGCGGTACTTCAATCGCTAATAAAGACTATTGGACGAAAGATAGCGTTCGATTTGGTACTGGAACCAGCCTCCCCGGTGCAGGTAGTACAGTACGTCCAACATTCCTCTATTATTCCTATAATTCAAGTGGGTTAGTTAGTAATTCTTCTAACACGAATCTTTACTACGCCCGCAAGGTGATAGCCACTTTGTAGGACGATCAATAGACCTTTTTCGGTGCGGGGCATCTTCGGATGGCCCGCACTTTTTTGTACCCCTATCCATTATCGGCGATATATCAATGTATTATCATTGATAATAAAATAAGGTGCAAAAAGAGGTGGCGATAAGGACAACTAAAGGCGATTAAAGATGATTAAAGAAAATCCTTTAGCAACTTTTAGTCCCCTTTAGCAGCCTTTAGCCACCCTTAAAGTGTTCAGACTGCATGACACAAAAAAGAGGAGCTGTGTGCTCCTCGTTTTGTACCTCCACCGCGACTCGAACGCGAATTTAGGGTTTAGGAAACCCTCGTTCTATCCCTTGAACTATAGAGGCAGGTATTTGCAGCGCACCGAAACCGAGGTCCGATGCGCTGCAAAGATAGTAATTTTATTTCAATGTGACACGCAACGTGCGCTGGGCATCGAGATCAGACGAGCCACCGACACGGATCACATAGTTGCCCTTCAACGGTTGCATGCGGTTCGTCTCGGGATTGAACCAGGCGAAGTCCTCCTCCGTGAGCTCGAAGACAACCATCTCCGTCTTGCCCGCAGCGAGCTTCACACGGCGGTAGTCGCGCAGGGCCTGGATCGGGCCCTCGCTATCAGCCGGGCGCTGGATGTAGAGCTGCACGACCTCCTCGCCCTCGCGCGTACCGATGTTACCCACAGGAACGGTCACATAGAGGGTCTGACCCTCCTTCAGCGTGCGCTTGTCGCTCTTGAGCTTGCCGTAGAAGAACTCCGTATAGGTCAGGCCGTGGCCGAAGCGGAAGAGGGGATCGCCCTCGAAGTAGCGGTAGGTCTTGCCCTTCATGTTGTAGTCCTCAAAGTTGGGCAGCTGATTGACGTTGCGGTAGAAGGTGATGGGGAGCTTACCCGAAGGGGCGGCCTCGCCATAGAGAACATCGGCCAGGGCCGAGCCACCCTCCTGACCCGGGTACCATGCCTGCAGAATGGCATCGCAGTTCTTCGTCTCGGGCTCCAAAGCCATCGCCGAACCCGAGAAGTGCACAAGCACCACCTGCTTGCCGGCCTCCTTCAGCGCTGCGATCGTCTCGCGCTGAATGGCCGGAAGCTCGATATCGTCGCGATCGCCACCACGGAAACCGGGAGCCGAAACGGCCATCTCCTCACCCTCCAACTGGGGCGAAATACCACCGGCAAAGATCACGACATCGACATCCTTGACCTTCTCCACAAAGGCGGGGATATCCTGCGGTACGGCCTCGGCCATATCGAGGTTGAGGAAGGCATCCGTGCGACGACGGTAGCCGCCATACTCGATTTTGATATCGTACATGGCCCCCAGCTCGTACTCAAATTCACAGACCGTAATCGTGTTCTTTACATTGGTCTTGTCGGCCAGCAGCTTACCATCGACATAGATGCGCACCGTCTCGTTCGAGCTGATGCGGAAGACGGCACGACCTGTATTCTCGGGTTTGAAGGTCGCCTCGTAGCGGGCCGTGAAGGCCGAGAGGTTTACCCCCGGAGCAAAGACCGTATTGCCACCTGTCGAGAAGTTCATCGGGCGCGTAATCTGATCCGTGGCTGCGGGCGTGCCTTCGAAGTCGAGGTTGTTCCAATAGGTGGCGCGGAAGCCCGGCTTGCCACCATACGAACACTCGGCAAAGAGGGTGTTATAGGTGCTGACATCGGTGTGACCGCAGAGCTGCTCGTAGATCACCTGACCTTTGCCAAGCAGATCCTCCAGGCCCTCCTTCAGGGTGATCGTGTAGGAAGGAATACCATTGTAATTGCCCCACTGCATCGACTCCAGGTCAGCATTCGGGCCCACGATAGCCACCTTCTTCGACTTGTCGAGAGGCAGGATGTTGCCGCGATTCTGCAGCAGCACGAAGCTCTCGAGGGCGATCTTCTTGGCCAGCGCACGGTGCTTCTCGCAATCCACCACCGAGTAGGGAATGTTATACGGATCCTCCTGCTCGAAGAGACCCATCTCGAACTTGGCCACCATCAGGCGCTCCACCGAGCGGTCGATCTCCGCTTCGGTAATCAGACCACGCTTCACGGCCTCGACCAGCGCAGCATAGCTGCTGCCACACTCCAGGTCGCAACCCGCCTTGACGGCTGCAGCCGAAGCCTCGGCGGCATCGGCGTGGGTCTCGTGGTGCCCCTTTTGGTAGAAATCGCGGATCGCACCGCAGTCCGACACAACGATGCCCTTGTAGCCCCACTCATCGCGCAAGACATCTTTCAGCAGGTACTCGCTGGCGTTGCAAGGATCGCCCTCGAAGCGGTTGTAGGCACCCATCACCTCCTTCACATTACCCTTGCGCACCAAGGCCTCAAAGGCGGGGAGATAGGTCTCGCGCAGGTCGCGCTGCGAGATATTCTTGGCATCGAACGAGTGGCGATTCCACTCCGGACCCGAGTGCACGGCGTAGTGCTTGGCGCAGGCGTGGAGCTTGTTAAACTTGGCATTCGGATCGCCCTGCAGACCGCGTACCACGGCCAGACCCAGCTGCGTGGTGAGGTAGGGATCCTCGCCATAGGTTTCATGGCCGCGGCCCCAGCGGGGATCGCGGAAGATGTTGATGTTGGGCGTCCAAACCGAAAGACCTTGGTAGCGCTTGCGCGAGCCCTTCTTGATGAAGTCGATGTATTTCGCACGTGCCTCATCCGAAGTGGCGGTGAAGACCTCCTCGATAAGCTGATCATCGAACGACGAGGCCATACCGATCGTCTGCGGGAATACGGTAGCCAGACCGGCACGGGCGATGCCGTGCAGTGCCTCGCTCCACCAATCGTAGAAGGGAACGCCCAGACGGTCGATCGGAGCTGCGCCATTCTGCATCTGCGACACCTTCTCCTCAAGGGTCATGCGGCTCACCAGGTCTTTGGCACGCTCCTCGAACGAGAGCGACGGATCCTGGTAGGGGAGGGTTTGCGCCGAGAGGGCCACGATGGCCATCAGGGCGGTCAAAGTCAGCAATAGTTTTTTCATATTGGTTAGTTAGTGGTAGTTATTCGTGGTTGTTTTTTCGATTACAGGTTGCGGTTGTTGTAGGCCTCGAGCGCCTTGCCCAGAATCAGGAGCGCGCGTTGCAGGTCCTCCTTCTTCAGCACATAGGCGATGCGCACCTCGTTGTGGCCGTAGCCCGGTTCGGAGTAGAAACCAGACGCGGGGGCCATCATGATCGTCTCGCCCTCGTACTCGAAGTCCGAGAGACACCAGGCGCAAAAGTCGTCGCTGTTATCCACCGGCAGGCGAGCCACCGTATAGAAGGCACCCATCGGAATCGGCGAATAGACTCCGGGGATGCGGTTCAGGCCGTCGATCAGGCATTTGCGTCGCTCGATGTACTCCTCGTAAACCTCTGTCGAGTAGCTGCGCGGCGCATCAATCGAGGCTTCGGCCACAATCTGACCCAACAGCGGGGGCGAAAGACGCGCCTGGCAGAACTTCATCACCGCCTCGCGGATCTCCTTGTTCTTTGTGATCAGAGCACCGATGCGGATACCGCACTCCGAGTAGCGCTTCGACACGGAGTCGATCAACACGACATTCTCCTCGATTCCCTCGAGGTGGAAGGCCGAGATGTAGGGCGATCCGGTGTAGATAAACTCGCGATAGACCTCGTCCGAGAAGAGGAACAGATCGTGCTTCTTGACCAGGTCGCGGATGCGATCCATCTCACGGCGCGTATAGAGGTAACCGGTCGGGTTGTTCGGGTTACAAATCAGGATACCGCGCGTGCGGGGGTTGATCAGCTTCTCGAACTCCGCCACGTCGGGCAGGGCAAAGCCCTCCTCGATGGTCGAGACCACGGGGCGAATCGTTGCACCGGCCGAGATGGCGAAGGCCATGTAGTTGGCGTAGGCCGGCTCGGGTACGATGATCTCGTCACCCGGATTCAGGCACGACATGAAGGCAAAGAGCACCGCCTCCGAACCACCCGTGGTGACGATGACATCGTCGGGCGTGAGCTTGATCTGGTACTGCTCGTAGTACTCGACCAGCTTCTTGCGTAGCGACAAATAGCCGTCGCTGGGGCTGTATTCGAGCACCGAACGGTCGATCGTGCGCAGGGCGTTCAGACCCACTTCGGGGGTCTGCAGGTCGGGCTGACCGATGTTCAGGTGGTAGATCTTCGTTCCGCGCGCTTTGGCAGCATCGGCCAGCGGGCCAAGTTTGCGAATCGGGGAGGCCGGCATTAATTCGGCCCGTTCAGAGATGTGCGGCATGGTATGAAATGTTTATTCGATTTCGATTAAAGGTCTGAATTTGATGCTTTTGCGAGCAGGGATGGGCACGGGTGCTCCGGTACGCGGATTGCGCCCCATGCGCTCGGCATGCTGCTGCACGGTAAACGATCCCAACCCCGAAAGGGTGATTCGTTCGCCCTCCTGCAGGCTTTGGTGGATGACGTGGATCAGCGCATCGACCGCCTTGCGGGCATCGACTTTCTGGAGGTTGCTCTCCAGGGCAACCGCTTCAACAAGTTGGGACTTATTCATGACAAGACACTATTTCAGAATATAGAACAAAGATAGGAAAAAAATCTCAGTTGGCGCAAGAAATGTGTCTTGATGCGTGAAGAAAAAGATTAAAGATTTGGCAAAACAAAAAAAGGGTCGTATTTTTGCGCTCTCGGAGAGATGGCAGAGTGGTCGATTGCGGCGGTCTTGAAAACCGTTGACCTTCACGGGTCCGGGGGTTCGAATCCCTCTCTCTCCGCATCAAACACAAAATAGACGATAGGCTGCTTGCAGCCGTAACACTCAAAGAGAAAAGGCAGTGGATTCAAATAAATTTGATCCATCTGCCTTTCTTCTTTGAGCGTGGCCTTCGGCCATCCGTCTATTTTGCGTTTACCAATTAAGGAGTAAAGGGAAAGGTGACCGAATGGGAGCCAATCCCTTTTCAAGTACCGCCTGTTGGCGAGATTGCGAGGGCGAAAAGGCAGAACCCTTTCGCCCTCGCTACCTTCGGCTACGCCTTCGGTTGCGGCGGTCTCGGCTCGCGTAGTAGCCAATTCCTCTCTCCGACTACCCTCAAAAGGCCTCCCTGCAAACCCTTTGCGAAGAGAGAGGGATGGCCTGCGGCCTTCCCGATACTTAAAAACCCTCCAAACCTCCCTTTGTGAAGGGAGGCTTACAACCTGACTCGACAAGGGCCTCGCGGTGAGCGGAAGGGAAAGGCGACCGAATGGGAGTCAATACCTTTTCAAGTACCGCCTGTTGGCGAGATTGCGAGGGCGAAAAGCCCTCGTTACCTTCGGCTATGCCTTCGGTTGCGGCGGTCTTGCTCGTATAGTAGCCGAATCCTCTCTAACCAACCAACAAAAAACGGCCACCCGCTTTGGGTAGCCGTTTGTGTATCGGGGCATAAAAACATTAGCAATTCATGCCGCCGCAACAGTGGATCGTCTGGCCCGTGACGTAACCCGAAAGATCCGAGGCGAGGAAGAGCGCCACCTTGGCTACATCCTCGGGCGTACCGCCACGACGCAGCGGAATCGTCTTGGCCCACTGCTCGCGCACCTCTTCGGGGAGGGCGGCGGTCATCTCCGTAATGATGAAACCCGGGGCGATGCAGTTGGCACGAATACCGCGCGGGCCCATCTCCTTGGCGATCGACTTGGCAAGACCGATCAGACCCGCCTTCGAGGCCGAGTAGTTGCACTGCCCGGCATTGCCACTCACGCCTACGACCGACGACATGTTGATAATCGAGCCGCCACGCTGACGCGCCATAATCGGGGTTACGGCGTGGATAAAGTTGAAGGCCGACTTCAGATTGACCGTCAGCACGGCATCCCACTGCGCCTCCGACATGCGCATCATAAGCGTATCCTTCGTGATACCGGCATTATTGACCAGCACATCGATCGAGCCGAACTCCTCGTGAATCTGCTTTACGACTGCGTGTGCAGCCTCGAAATCGGCCGCATTGGAGGCGTAGCCCTTCACCTTAACGCCATACGATGCCAGCTCCTGCTCGGTGGCTTGGCCTACCTCGTCGATGACCAGGTCGGTAAAGGCGATGTTTGCTCCGTGCTTGGCATACTCCACGGCAATGGCCTTGCCGATGCCGCGCGCTGCACCCGTGATGAGTGCCGTTTTTCCTTTCAGAAGTTTCATATTCAGTTGTTTTTGTGTTATTTCACATAACGGCGCAATGCCACGCAGGCATTGTGTCCTCCAAAGCCGAGCGAGTTCGAGATGGCCATATCCAGCTCACGCTTGCGGGCTACGTTGGGCGTGTAGTCCAGGTCGCACTCCTCGTCGGGGGTGTCGAGCCCGATGGTCGGGGGCACTACGCCATGCTTCACGGCAAGGGCCGAGGCGATCAACTCCACGGCACCCGTGGCGCCCAGCATGTGACCCGTCATCGACTTGGTCGAGCTGATCGAGGCACGGCGCGCCTCCTCCTCGCCAAGAGCCAGCTTCAGGGCCAGCGTCTCGGTCTTGTCGTTGAGCGGGGTCGAGGTGCCGTGTGCATTGACATAGAGCTGCTCGCCCGCTTGGTAGCCACCCTCCTCCAGCGCCTGACGAATCGCACGCGAGGCAGGGCCTGCATCGGGGCGCGGGGCGGTGTAGTGGTAGGCATCGCAGGTGTTGCCATAGCCTACGACCTCGGCGATGATCTCGGCACCTCGCTCGAGGGCGTGCTCCAACTCCTCGAACACCAAAATACCGGCACCTTCGGCCATGACGAATCCGTTGCGGTTCTTGTTGAACGGAATCGAGGCGTAGTGCGGATCGCTCGAGAGCGAGAGGGCCTTGCTGTTGGCAAAACCACCGATAGCCAGGGCATTGACCGTCGCCTCCGAGCCACCGGTCAGGATGGCATCGGCGTAGCCGTGCTTGATGGCACGGAACGCTTCGCCGGCCGCGTTGGTCGAGGTGGCGCAGGCCGATACGGCCGCCAGGCTCGGACCCTGGGCGTTGAAGCGGATCGCCACGTTACCCGAAGCGATGTTCGAAATCATCATCGGGATAAAGAGCGGCGAGATACGGCGGGCACCCTCGTTGAAGAGGACACGCGTCTGATCAACAAAGGTCGTCATGCCACCGATACCCGAACCGATATAGACACCCAAACGGGCCGGGCCGATGTTCTCGCCTGCCTGCAGACCGCTCTGCTGCATCGCCTCGATGGCAGCAGCTACGGCAAATTGGCTGTAACGGTCGCTGCGACGGCTCTCGCCACGATCCAGGCCGTGGGCCGTGGGGTCAAAGTTTTTCACCTGGCCGCCGACACTGACCGATAGCTCCTCCTCGATCCCCTCGAGGGGTGCGATGCCGCAATGGCCCGCTTGGAGGTTGGCCCAAAACTCGTCAACCGAACAACCGACGGGGGTGATAACACCCATGCCGGTAATAACTACTCGTCTTTCCATGGTAAAGTTACTGCTTTTTTTTAAGTTTCAAAAATATCTTTCATGCCTATCCGTTTTGACCACCTTTTCCTACGCATGAGGGGGTGGCGCGGGAGGCGTTATTTTATTTTTCGGAGAAAAATGCTTACCTTCGCCCCGAAAAAAAAGTTCAACTATGGAGGTACCCAAATTTATGTTACGCCGAAAATACCAGCTCGAGTCGGTATTCTTTATCGTACTCTTCTCGGTTATTTTCATGGTTGTCTATCAGCCCTTCTCGGCCACGGCTTGGTTTGGGTTGAGCCCCGCGCCACGTCTGTTTGTGACCTTGTGCTTCTACCTGGTAGCCATCGCTATCCTGGTGCTTAGCAAACAACTCTTTGCCTATTTTCACGCCGAGCGTACGCTTTCGGTGCGCACCTATTTACTGTGGATCGCCGCCGAATTTGTCCTCATTGCCCTGACCTATACCGCCTTTACGGCGGCCTTTGAACTGAGCGGTTCGACCCTGACCCTGCCGCTTGTCGGGCGCATCATCCTGTGCGTGTCGCTGATCCTGGCCATTCCCTACGCCCTGATCACCCTCTACACGGCCTATCGCGCCCAGAAGGAGGAGCTGAACCTGATGCGTTTGGAGCAGGAGCAACAGCAGGAGCGACCCACCTCGCGCCTGATCCGATTCTCGGACAACAACGGCATCCCGAAGATGGCCGTCGAAGAGTCGGCGCTCTACTACATCGAGTCGCAGGATAACTATGTGCGCATCTACTACGAACTGGATGAAAAGCTCGTGAGCTACATGTTGCGTTGCAAGACGCAGACCCTGGAGGAGAGCCTGCTGGGTACATCGCTCATGCGCTGCCACCGCTCCTACATCGTCAATACGCAGAAGATCAACTGCTTCAAGAATGGCCACGAGCGGGGGAAGATCACCCTTTCGCACCCGGCGGCCAAGCCGATTCCCGTTTCAAAGAGCTATCATAAGCAGCTCACCGAACTGCTTGCCTCCTCCTCGATCGAAGCCGAGTAGGCGCTACGCCTCGATATCTTCCTGCATCAGGTTTTCAATCTCTGCCGCGCGTAGCGTGCGGATCGAATGTTCGTGTTCGGCGAAGAGCGCCTCGGTCATGAGCAGGAAGTGGTTCATCGAGCGCGTGCTGCGCGCATCATCGGCCTCGGCAATCAGCAGGAGCGCCATCAGCAGCATCGCTCCGCACTCCACCAGGCGACGGGCGTGGTACTCCACGCACACCTCTCCCTCGGCCGTCGTGTCGCCGATGAGCTTTTCGTAGCGCACCGCAAGCGGTGCAAGGCGATCGTAAGCTGCGCGGTGGGGATGATCCTGCGGTGCCTCGGCAATCAGCTGGCCGATATGGGCACTCAATATGCCACCCGAAACATATTTCATGGCGGCTACGACCTGCATCTGCGACGTACCCTCGTAGATCGTCACGACACGCGCATCGCGGTAGAGGCGCTCGATGGGGAAGTCCTGCATGTAGCCCGAGCCGCCGAAGACCTGCAACGCATCGTAGGCGATGCGGTTACACGCCTCGCCGGCCATGAGCTTCAGTAGCGGGGTGTACATGTCGGCCAATTGCTGTGCGTGTTTGAGCGCCTGTCGCTCCTCCTCCTCCAGCCCTTCGGCCTTGAGCTTCAGACCGTAACTTTGCGTCCGATCGACCTGGCGGGCTGTCTCGTAGAGCAGGGCGCGCGAAGCATCAATCCGGGTGCGTATGCTCCTCAGCAGCTCGTTCACGGCGGCCAAGCGGGCAATCGGTCGGCCGAATTGCAGGCGTTGGGCGGCGTAGGCTTCCGCCTCGCGCAGGGCAGCCTCGGCAATGCCGACCGACTGCGCTCCGATGCCCAGACGGGCGGCATTCATCAACGACATCACATAGCGGATCAACCCCATGCGGCGCATGCCGATCAGCTCGGCCGGGGCATTCTCGAAGACCAACTCGCAGGTGGCCGACCCTTTGATACCGAGCTTCTTCTCGATGCGGCGAACCGTTACGCCCCCCTGCTCACGATCGACGAGGAAGAGCGACAAACCGCGGGCATCGGTCGTGCCGTTTTCGGTGCGGGCCAGGACGAGCTTCAGATCGGCATCGCCGTTCGTGATAAAGCGCTTCACGCCATTGAGCAGCCACATGCCGCGCTCTTCGCTCCAGGTGGCACGCAGCATGGCCGATTGCAGGTCGCTACCGGCATCGGGCTCCGTGAGGTCCATCGAGCAGGTTGCTCCTGCCACCACGTGCTGCAGGTAGCGCTCCTTCTGCTCCTCGCTGCCGAAGGCGGCAATCGTCTCGGCGCAATTCTGCAATGCCCACAGGCAGACAAATCCGCCATCGGCACGCGCCACCAGCTCGGTAGCCATCACAAAGAGGGTTGTGGGCATATTCAGTCCGCCGAAACGGCGCTCCAAGGTCATGCCGTAGAGCCCCGCCTCGGTCAGCAGACGGTGGTTCTGTTGCGTACCTTCGGCGTAGATAACCCGCCCCTCCTCGAGCCGCGGGCCTTGCAGATCGACCTCACGGGCATTCGGGGCGATACCTTCGCCGCAGATAGCTCCCATCTGAACCATGATTTCGCGGTAGTCCTCGATCGCCTCCTCGATGTTGCGGGGTGCAAAGTCGTAACGAGAGGCCTCCGCAAAATCGCCCTCCCGCAGGCGGACGATCTCCTTTAATGCGGGGTGTCGCAGGACACGCTCCAGGGTGGGGTTGTCGGTAAAATAGTTACTCATGCACTTTGTCTGGTTTGTAGGAGGTGGAGCAGGCGGGTGGCTACCTGCTGCGCATCGCCCACCACGATATAGTCCGCCAGGTGACACAGGCGGGCCTCCGGATCGGTGTTGATGGCTACAATGTAGCGACTCCGTACGATGCCCACCGTGTGTAGTTGCTGCCCCGAGATGCCGAAGGCGAGGTAGTAGGTCGGGGCAATCGAGATACCCGTTTGTCCGACCATACTTTCGTGCGAAATCAGGCCGGCATCGACGGCCGGACGTGTTCCGATGATGCGGGCGCGCAGGTGCTTGGCCAAGGCTTGCAGGGCGGTGAAGGCCTCGGGGCTGACCCCATAGCCGACACCGATCATGATACTCGCATCCTCCTTTCGGTGAGTGAGTTGCTTGGCCAGCTCGTCAATCGTGAGGCTTTGCCGTGCACGGCTGACGGGCTGTGCGGAGTGTTCGGTATGGCTCTCCGTGGTTCGCTTGGCACGATGCCGTTGCACCAAAAGCAGGCGTACATCTCCCTTAAGCATACATGAAGCGTTTGATGCTCCCCTTCGGGGTCTTGGCGAAGGGCTCTTTGAGCAGTTCGTAGTCGATCACGGCCGAGTAGGCGGGGATGCGGCGATTCAGTTCGTCGAGATTCTCGCGCATGATCATCGCCAGGCTCGCAGCATCGATTTGGCGGCTGACGATCAGCTCCTGATTCGGCACGATGAGGGCCACCAGGTGGCTCTGGCGCTGTACGATGATCGACTCGGCAACGTAGGGCATGGCGTTGAGCACCACCTCGATCTCCTCGGGGAAGATGTTTTGGCCATTCTCCGAGAGGAGCATGCTCTTGCAGCGGCCGACCAGGAAGAGGGTGTTCTCGCAATCGCACATGCCGAGGTCACCCGTGCGGAAAAATCCATCTTGGGTGAAGGCGGCAGCCGTAGCGGCCTCGTTCTTATAGTAACCCACAAAGACACACGGGCCTTTGACCATCAGTTCGCCGGCCAGGCGCTCCGGATCGGGCGAGTCGATGCGGTAGTGGTAGCACTCGAGCAGCTTGCCGCACGACTTGAGCTTATAGGGCTGATCGGGGCGGGCAATCGAGATGACGGGGGCACACTCGGTCATGCCGTAGCCGGTCATAAAGGGGACGTGCAGTTTGGTAGCCAGCAGCTCCTCGATGTGGGCCGGAATGGCGGCACCACCGGTTAAGATCATCTCGCAACGACCACCAAAGGCGCTCAGAAAGATCGTGCGCAGCGCTTCGCAGAAGTCGGGATGATTCTTGTAATCGGAGAGTCGCTCCTGCCCCGTCTTGCTATGGACGAACTCGCCGATCGTGTAGTCGATCATCTTGGTCAGCACCAACGGTACGGCAAAGAACATGCGCGGGCGCACCTCCTGCAGGGCACTCTTGAGCGTGGCCGGAATCGGCAACGTGGCCAGAATCGTGAGGTGCATGCCGGCACAAAGCGGCGTGATGCCATCGACCGTCAGCCCGAAGATGTGCGCCAGGGGGAGCATGCTCAGGTAGCCCTCCGTGCGGTTGAAGGGGAAGAGCTCAAGCAACACCTCGACATTGGCCGAGAAGTTGCCTACGGTGAGCATCACCCCCTTGGGGTTGCCCGTCGAACCGGAGGTGTAGTTGATGCCGCAGACCGTATCGAGCGAGGCATCGCTGTAATGGATCGCTTCGGGCTGTAATCCGTTGGGATGCTGCCTCTCAAAGCGCTCCTTGCGGGCCGCGTAGAGCATTGCAAAGTTGCCCCGCGCGGCCAAAAGCTCCATCGTATTCATGTCGATTACAGCCAGGAGCTGAGGCATCGACTCGAAGTCCATGCGCTCGAAGATCGAACGCTCCGTGAAGAGGAGTTTGCTGTCCGAATGATCGACCAGCAGTTGCGTGTCGGTCGGGGTATATCCGTTGAAGAGCTGGACGGCGACGTAGCCACCCGAAACGGTTGCCATGAAGGTCGTAATCCAGTTGGCCGTGCTGTGGGCGTTGAGGGCGATCTTGTCGCCCGCCTTGAGCCCTGCATCCTGCCACAGGAGGTGGAGGGTCTCGATTTCGGCGGCCAGCTCGGCGTAGCTCATCGAGTCGTGGCGGTAGTTGTTGAGGGCGCTCTGCTGCCAATTCTCACGCACCGAGGACTCGAATCGTTTGATGAAAGATGTCATATACTTCATTAAAAAATAGGCGTGGGTAACGAGATTTCGGCCCTCGTTGTGTGACCGAGCCGGCCGAAATCTCCGATTACAAAACGGATTATTGAGCGTGCTGCTCCAGGTAGGTGATTACATCGCCCACGGTCTGGATGTTTTGAGCATCATCGTCCGAGATCTCAATACCGAACTCGCGCTCAAACTCCATAATGAGCTCCACCGTGTCGAGCGAATCTGCGCCCAGGTGTGCCGTAAAGTTTGCCTCCGGCGTAACCTCTTCGGCCTTTACACCCAGTTTCTCGACGATGATCTCCGTTACTTTGTTTTTAATTTCCGACATAATGTTTGGATTTTAGTTTGTGATTCGGTTTTCGGCGGCAAAGATAGAAAGCCCTTTTTGGGCAGGCCTGTTTTTGGTTTCAAATGTGGCCAAAAGCCCCTCCGAGTGGCCAAAGGGGTGGATCGGAAGGGGGTGGTGGGACGAATCGGGGGAGGTGTGGCGAACGGAGAAAGGAGACCCGATTCGCCACAAAATCGCCCCGAAATCGCTGTGTGAGTTGCATTTTCGAGATACGATTCGTATTTTTACGGAAAATTTAATCCAACGAATCGATGAAGAGAGTTTTTTGCTTATGTTTTTTACTTATGACGATCTGCTCGTATAACACGGAGGCGCAGGAGCGTCTGCTGACGATGGAAGAGGCTGTGCTGGGTACGGGCCTGGGCGTGGAGAACCTGCCCGTGACGTGGCGTGCCGACGGATCGAGCTACACGACGGTCGAGAAGGGCGTAATCTACGACGTAAATCCCAAGACGGGCGAGAAGCAGGAGCTGACCACCCTGAAGAAGATCAACGCGCTGCTGGGTACCTCGCTCAACCGTATGCCCGCCTACTCGCTCACGGGTAAGGGTACGATGCGTTTCTATGCCGGGCGTGAGCTGGTCGGCATCAACCCCGTAGCCGACACGATTATCCACCGCTACGCCATCCCCGAGGGGGCCGAGAATCCGCTCTATGCCGATGAGGGCCGTTTCCTCTACTCGCGCGCGAATAATCTCTATTGGAGCGACCGCGAGGGGAAGGAGTATGCCATTACGACCGAAACGGACAAGAACATCGTGAGCGGACAATCGGTGAGCCGTAACGAGTTCGGCATCGCGGGCGGTATGTTTCCGGCACCCGATAAGTTCCATGTGGCCTTCTATCAGAAGGATGAGAGCCGCGTATCGACCTTCCCGCTGCTCGATATCAACAGCCGCACCGGTTCGTTGCGCGAGGTGAAGTACCCAATGGCCGGCATGGATTCGGAGCATGTGCGCCTCGGCATCTACAACTACGAGACGCAAAAGACCGTTTGGGTTGAGCCGACCGACTTTACCGAGGAGCGCTACCTGACCTGCATCAGCTGGGCCCCCGACTCGAAGACGATCTATATCCAGGTGCTCGATCGCAGTCAGAAGCACATGCGCCTGAATGCCTACAACGTGGCTGACGGCAGCTTTATCCGTACGATCCTCGAGGAGAAGAACGACAAGTATGTCGAGCCGCAGTATCAGCTCCACTTCCTCAAGAGCAACCCCGACCAATTTATCTACACCACTTCGAACCGTGACGGGTATCGCAACCTTTACCTCTGCACCCTCTCGACGGGTGCTGTGGAGCGCCTGACGAAGGTCGATGCCGATGTGGAGCTGGTGGCCGAGCGCGGTCGCTACATCTACTACTCGTCGGCCGAGGTCTCGCCCGTCGAGAAGCACCTCTTCCGCCTCGATATGAAGACGCGCAAGACGCTGCGCCTCACGCCCGATGCGGGTTGGCATACTGTCAATATCAGCCCCGAGGGAAGCTACTTCATCGACACCTACTCGTCGCTCACCGTGCCTCGTGTCGTGCGCTTTGCCTCGACCGACGGCAAGCGTAGCCGCGAGCTGCTGCGTGCCGCAGATCCCTCGGCCAAGCTGAACTATGGTTCGATCGAGTTGGGTACGGTGAAGAGCGCCGATGGCAAGTACGACAACTACTACCGTCTGATCAAACCCCACAACTTCGATCCCACGAAGAAGTATCCCGTCATCCTCTATGTCTATGGAGGCCCTCATTCGCAGATGGTTACCAATACCTTCCAGGCTCAGCTGCGCCGTTGGGAGATGTATATGGCCCAGCGCGGTTATGTGGTCTTTGTGATGGATAACCGTGGTACGACGAATCGCGGCCTGGAGTTTGAGCAGGCGATTCATCGCCAGTGCGGTAAGTGTGAGATGGCCGACCAGATTGCGGGTTTGAATTGGTTGCTTGGCCACGACTGGTGCGATCGGGATCGCGTCGGCGTACACGGCTGGTCGTATGGTGGCTTTATGACCATCTCGCTCATGACCAACTACCCCGAAATCTTCAAGGTCGGCGTGGCCGGTGGTCCGGTGATCGACTGGAAGTGGTACGAGGTGATGTATGGCGAGCGCTACATGGAGAATCCCGAAACCAACCCCGAAGGCTTTGCCTCGACGAGCCTGATCCCGATGGCCGAAAAACTGCAGGGTAAACTGCTGATCTGCCAGGGTGCTATCGATGCTACGGTGCTGTGGCAGCATAGCTTGAGCTTCGTGCGTGCCTGCGTTGTGAAGGGCGTTCAGGTCGATTATTTCCCCTATCCCTGCCACGAGCACAATGTGATGGGTAAGGATCGCGTGCACCTGATGCAGAAGGTGACCAACTATTTTGAAGATTACCTTTAATTATCTAAATAATTAGAAGGATAGGGGCGAAAACGACACAATCGCACGCTAAAGTCGTGTGATTGTGTCGTTTTTTACCCGTTTTCTTTTCTTTTTGATGAAAAAAATGTAGTTTTGCAACTCATAACGACTTTTTTTAGAGAGCCAATTCAAATAAAAACACTTTAAAACCATTTCAAATGAAGAACTTTTTCAACAAACTCGTAGCCGCGCTGATGATGGTGTCGGCTATGGTAGGTGTTTCGTGTTCGGACTGCGACCACGTTCCCTACGACGATACGGAGATCAAGGCTCAGATTGCCGATCTGTATCAGAAGATTGCCGCGTTGGAGTCGAAGCTCAACGCCGATGTTGCTTCGTTGCAGGGTATGATTGGTGGCCTGGTAACCGTAAAGAGCCACACGCAGGATGCCAACGGTAACTGGACGATCACCCTCTCGGACGGCACGTCGTTCGTTGTCTATGCCGAGTACAAGCCCGAGGCGCTGCCTACGAACCTGATCTATGTGATGGAGGTTGATGGCGTAAAGGTTTGGGCCACGATGGGTGCTGACGGCAAGCTCGTTCCCCTGATGGATGGCGATAACTACATCCCCGTAGTTCCCGAGGAGGTAGAGATCCCCGAGTTCCCGACCCTCGAGACGAAGGTGGATGAGGACGGCAAGATCTGGATCAAGTTCAGCAACTCGGAGACCTGGATCGAGACCGGTTTCTCGGCCGATATGCTTGATGAACTGCTTCCCGAGGATGACACGACGGGTGATGCCGGTGCTGCCTGCATGTGCAACATCGTAGCTGTTGAGTACGTCTACGCTGAGGACGAGTGGGGCGATGAGGTAGCAGTTGCTGCTATCTTCACGCTGGGCGATGGCTCGACCTTCACGGTAGATTTCCAGAAGGAGGATGGCAACAAGGTAGGTTTCTACTATGAGGGCCAGCGCGATGCTGTCACCACTTTCTACCTCGCTCCCGGTGCTACGGATCGCTACATCGAGTTGCGCTACGAGAACCTGGTAGACATCATCAAGGAGGTTTCGGAGGGTTGGACCGTTACGATTCCCGAGATCAATCCCGAGGAGAACTATGTAACGGTTTCGGTGAAGGCTCCGTCGGAGGAGGCTATCGCTGCTAATCCGGCAATTGCTAATGGTTCGGTGAAGGTATTCGGCGTATTCGAGGATGGTAAGTCGCTTGTTACGAAGATGTCGTTCACCTCGGGTAACCCCTTCAAGGTGGTTGCTGCTACGAGCAAGCAGGTAAAGGTTGAGGCACATACGGGTGTTCAGGGCTTCGTATATGGCGTTATGCCCGCTTCGGAGTACAACGCCGAGACGATTGAGACCACGACCAACGAGGCGCTGGCCAACTACGAGGCACTGACCGTGTCGTCGTGGGATGGTCTGAAGCTGGATACCGATCCCGCTACGGTCTATGGCCAGGAGCTTGAGGAGGGTGTTGAGTACATCTTCTATGTGGCTACCTATGTAGAGCGTCAGGTAGGTTACAACTTTGTATCGGAGGTTTCGTCGGCCTTTAAGACCGTTACCTTCACGAAGCAGACGGCTTCGTTCGCTCAGACCGCTTCGACCTTCAACTCGATTACCATCGATGCCAAGATGGGCGGCTTCACGACGTACTACGCCGTATTCTCGACCAAGAACGAGTTCAACCTCGATGAGTGGTTGTCGTACAGCGTAAATATGTACCTGGGCTGGGGTATTGATCCCGAGTGCACCTACAACCTCTCGTCGAGCTACACCTATTCGGGTTCGGTACTTGGCCTGCCGTTCGTAGAGTCGTCGCTGCAGCTCAACCCCGCTACGGAGTATGTGATCTGCATCGTTCCCGCCGAGGAGGGCAAGACGGAGTACACGGCTGACGATGTATATCTGTTCGAGGAGTTCAAGACGGCCGACCTGGCAACGGGTGGTACGGTAGAGGTTGATGCTACGACCGTTGATGCTGACTTCACGTCGGCAAGCGCTACGCTCGTTGCTAATGGTGCATCGATGATCTACTACAACTTCTACAAGAAGGCCGAGGTTCCCGCAACGGATGAGGCGCTGGTGGCTGACCTGGTAGCTACGAACTACTTCGCCGCCAACGGTCAGGATGTATACGCCAACGACCTGGAGGTAGGTGTTGAGTATGTGCTGGCTGTGCTGGCCGTAGATGCTAACGGTGCTTACAAGGCTCCGCAGCAGTTCGCCTTCACGACCAAGGCCGTTACCTTCGACAGCCCCGTTACGGTAACGATCGACGAGGCTAACTCGGTAATCAATCAGAAGGCCGGTGTGCTGACTTGGGCTGCTGCAAATGGTGAGGTGAAGGAGTACCTCGTTTACCTCGCAAAGACGAGCGCCTACGCATATGCCAATACGATGGGTGGTACGCCCGAGGCTGCTTCGAAGTGGATGGTTGTTAATCAGGAGATGTATCAGGTAAAGCATCTGACCGAGAACTCGATCACGCAGAACTTCTACAATACGGATCCCTATATTCTGATCGTAATCGCTGTAGATAACGACGGTAAGTACGCGAAGCCCGCTGTTTGGGAGTTCACCCCCGCCATCTAATCAAGGCACAAGGGGTGTGATCCCCGTAAAAGAAAAGGTTGCCATCCGAATGGGATGGCAACCTTTTTTGTTGGGCGACAGGGTGTTTAGGCGCGGTGGTCGCAAAGGTAGTAATAGCCGCGTAAGCCCCAAACCAGGAGCGAGGTCTTTACCCAGCGCGAAAGCAGAATCACCCACCAGATACCGCCGATCGAGGCGTAGAGCAGCAGATCCTCCAGGTTGCTGTGCGAAATGCCGATGTGGGTGTTCAAGAGGTTGATTTCGCGGCGCGTGATGTTGCCACGGGCTACCTCGTCGAGCATGGCGGCCGATCCATACGACAAGCCGATGATGTTGGCCACGATCCAGAGGAAGGAGGTCTTCTCGGGGAGGCCGAAGAGCTTCAGCAGGGGACTCAGCAGGCGCGAAATACGCGCCATGACACCAAATTCGTAGAGCATGCGCTGGACGATGTTGAGCAGGTAGATCAGCACGCACATCGTAATCGCCAGGCGCAACATCCCCATAGCCCACTCCCCGAACAGGGGCCAGAAGGGGCCTTGAATGGCGAAAACGGGTACTTCGGCAGCTACGGCGGCACCCCCTTCCACGAGCTCGGGACGACCTGGCAAAAGCAGGTTAAGTACAAAACCCAGCGTGAGCGATGCCACGGTGCGGAGAATAATCGTGTAGAGGGTTGGCGTACCCGTTTTGTGGAGCACGGCACCCTCGACAATGATGGCGTGGGCGGCCGTAGACATCGTGGCCAGGATCGTGATTTCCCGCACCGTGAGATCGAGTGTGGTGATGACGCCGATCGACGTGTAGATGTTGATGAAATAGCCGCTCACGAAGGCCATGGCGGCATCACCGCGCAGGCCGAAGAGGTGAAAAACGGGGCTGACCCAGGCCGAAATCCAGGCGATAAGTCCCGTGTACTGCATCAAAAAGACGACAAAGGAAACGAGCACCGTCAGGCGGACAATCCAACTGATGGTGCGGAGGGCCTGCGGCGTTGCTGTGGCAACAATCTGTCGAAGGCGGGGTAGTAGTGTGCGCATCTTGTAGGGGGTGTAAGGATTAATTTTTCTCGCTTAGCTCCATCCAGCGGAGGGTTTTGAGGTCGATCTCCTCGATGAGCGTCGTGATCTCGGTGGAGGCTTTGAGCAGCTCCTCGACCGCCATCGTGCCGCTACTCATCTGCGCCTCCAGCTCCTGCTTGCGCTCCTCGAGGCGTGGTAGCTCCATTTCCAACTCCTCCAATTCGCGGCGCTCCTTGAAGGTGAGACGATCGGCGTAGGTGCGTTGCGCCTTTTGGGGCGGTGGGGTAGTCTGTCGTTGGCGACGGCGCTCCTCCTCGGCGCGTTGCTCGGCCTCCAGCGCCTCCTGCTCCTTGCGCCAATGGCGGTATTGGGTGTAGTTGCCCGGGAAGTCCTTGATGCGACCCTCGCCCTCCATGACGAAGAGGTGGTCGGCAATCTTATCCATGAAGTAGCGGTCGTGCGAAATGACAATCACGCACCCCTTGAAACCGCGCAGGTACTCCTCCAGGATGTTGAGGGTCTGAATATCGAGGTCGTTCGTAGGCTCGTCGAGAATCAGGAAGTTGGGGTTCGAAATCAGCACGGTGCAGAGGTAGAGGCGACGACGCTCGCCACCGCTGAGCTTCGCCACGCGGTCGTATTGCGCCGCAGGCGAGAAGAGAAAGCGGTTCAGGAGTTGCGAGGCGCTGATGCGGTTGCCGTCGGCAAGGGAGATATCCTCCGAGATGCGTTTCACGACATCGATCACGCGATCCTCCTCGCGGAACGTGATCCCCTGCTGCGAGTAGTAGCCGAAGCGCACCGTCTGTCCCACCTCGATCGTGCCGCTATCGGCCATCACCTCGCCCAAGAGCATCTTGACGAAGGTCGATTTACCCACGCCGTTTTCGCCCACGATGCCGAGCTTCTCGCCCTTGGTGAAGAGGTAGCTGAAGTCGCTCAGGATACACTTCTCGCCGTAGCGTTTCGTGAGGTGTTTCATCTCGAAGATCTTCGTGCCGATGCGCGAGGATTCGATGCCGATCTCGATGCGCTCCTCGTTGAGTTGTGTGCGGCGCTCCTCGCTTAACTGCTCAAAGGCATCGATGCGGTACTTCGCCTTGCCCGTGCGGGCCGAGGGGGTGCGACGAATCCACTCCAGCTCGCGCAGGTAGAGGTTACGGGTCTTCTCGGCAGCGGCATTGATTTGGTCGATGCGCTCCTGGCGCTTCTCGAGGTAGTAGGTGTAGTTGCCGCGGTAGCTGTAGAGCTGCTGATCGTCAATCTCGACGATGCGGTTCGTGACACGATCCAGGAAGTAGCGGTCGTGCGTGACCATCAGTAGTGTCATACGCGACGAGGCGAGGTGCTCCTCTAACCACTCGATCATCCCGAGGTCGAGGTGGTTGGTCGGCTCGTCCAGAATCAGTAGGTCGGGCTTCGCCAACAGCACCTGGGCCAAGGCCAGGCGCTTGCGCTGACCGCCCGAGAGCTCCTCGACCGGTTGCAAAAAGTCGGTCAGGGCGAGGCGTGTCAGCACCTCCTTGGCCTGATGTTCGCAATCCCACGCCGAGGCAGCCTCCATGGCCGCCATCGCCTCCTCCAGCCCCTCGCCCGAAGCGAGTGCCTGCTCGTAGCGGGCAACGGCCCGGGTAACCTCCCCTCGACCATCGAGGCAGGCCTCCAGCACCCGTTGTCCCTGCCGAAAGGTGGGGTCTTGACGCAGGTAACCCATCCTCAGGTCGCGCTTCGTGGTGATCTGCCCCGCCTGGTAGTCCTCCGCGCCTGCAATGATGTTGAGCAGGGTACTCTTACCCGCACCATTGACGGCCACCACGGCCACCTTGTCCCCCTCGTCGAGGTGGAGTGTCAGCCCCTCGAAGAGCACGCGCTCGCCGTAAGCCTTCTTGAGTTGTTCGATTTGCAGGATGCTTGCCATATCGCCTGATTCTTTTCGACAAAGATAGTGCGTAGCGGCCAAAAACGAAAGAGGGAGCAACCGAAAAGTTGCCCCCTCCTGTCTGTTTTTGAGTCGATAGCTTACTTGGCCTCACCGGCGATTACGGCACGGCTCAGCTTCGGGTCATCGTAGAACATGTTCTCTACGCCACCCTTCGATACCATGCGTAGCTGGCTCTCATCTACACCGTACTCCTCCGTGAGGCAGTTGTAGACAGCCTGTGCACGAGCAGCCGAGAGCTTCTCGTTCATGCTCTTCGAACCGGTACCCTCGTCAGCATAGCCCGAGATGTTGTAAACAGTGCCCTCCGGAGCCTCCTTGATAGCCTTGGCCAGCAGACCCAGCGTTACGCGAGCCTCCTTCGAAAGCTCCGACTTGCCGATCTCGAAGACAACGTATACGGGAGCTATCGTCTGCTCCTTCTCGATTACCTTCACCTCCTTGATTTGAGCCTCGGCATTCTTCAGGTCGTTCTTCAGCTGCTCGTTCTGGTCGCGCAGTGCATCGAGCTGCTTCTTCAGCGCGTTGGCCTCGGCGCGGTTGTTGCGGATCACGGTCTTCGAGCGATCCCAGCCACGCTGCTTGAACTTGTACGAGAAACCGAAGGTAGCGGTAAACATACCCTCCTCCTTGCGGCCATCAACCTCGCCGTCGAACGAATCCTTAACCATCGTCGTGCGGAGGTCGATGTTGAAGTCGAACTTCTCGCTCAGGCGGATGGCGTTGAAGATACCGAAGTTGAAGCTTACCTCACGAGCGCGGGGCGACTCCCACGTTACCATCCAACCCAGACCCAGGTAGGGCGAGCAGTTCCAAACGCGCGTCTCCTTGTAACCGCAGAGGATGTTCGACATGTTGAAGAGCACATCAGCGTGCAGGTTGTAGAAGTCGAACTGCTGCTTGTTCAGGAAGCCATAGTCGTGCGTGTACTTGCCATCGATGGGCTTGCCCGTGTCGTGGATACCCGACTCACGCCATGTCTGCGTAGCACCGTTGATCGTCAGACCGCTGATCATGGCGCGTACACCAATCTGCGGGCTGAACCACTTACCGAAACCGGCATCCAGAGCCAGCGAAAGACGATCTACGAAGTCTACCTGCTTGTCATGGTCGCCAAAGTACATCTGGGCACCACCGCCAATCTGAACCCACCAGTTGTCCCAGAAGGTGTTCGTCACGACCTTGTGCTTGTTCTTCTCATAGATTACCTCCTCCTCGACGTCAGCCGTCTGTGCGAAGGTAGCACCTGCCATCAAGGCAAAGGCTACAAGAGCTAAAATTTTTTTCATAAGCGTTGTTGTTTAAAAGTTAATATTGATTTGTCTGTTATTTGTTTCTCTTCGACTTTTTCTTGTTCTCCGACGAGGGACCGTAACCATAGCCGTACCCATAACCATAGCCATACCCATAACCATAGCCGTATCCGTAACCGTAACCATAGCCATAGCCGCGACGGTGCGCCTCGGTGCCGTTTACAACCAGTGCCATGTTGTTGAGTTTCTTCTCCTGATAAAGCTCCTCCAACTCGGGCAGCTGACGCTTGTCGAGCTTGCCGGCACGCACCACGAAGATCGTCAGGTCGGCAATGCGGTTCGAGATCGAGCCATCGGCAATAATGCCGATCGGCACATTATCGGCAACGATGTAATCGTACTGTTCGCGTAAGTAGGCGAAGAGCTCATCGAGGCGCTCCGACATCAGCAGCTCGGCCGGATTCGGGGCGATGGTACCTGCGGCAATCAGATCCAGACCCGGAGCCATGGCATCCTTGCGAATCAGATCGGCAATCGGCATTGACTCATCGGCCAGGAAGTTCGTAAGACCGTGATGGCGCTCACCATAGGGGGCAGAAAGCGTACCCTTGCGGATATCCATATCGACAATGATGACACGCTTACCGGCATTCACGAGGCTCATCGCCAGGTTGCTGGCGATAAAGGTCTTACCGGCACTCTCGTTGAATGAGGTGAGGGTAATCACATGGCTCGTATGCTCTGTGCCTGCCTTCTTGACTCCGCCATGGAGTTTGAAGCGGAGGTTGGTGCGCAGGATACGGAATGCCTCGGCAATCATTCCCTCCTTCTTCTCGGCCAGGGCGATCGTGCCCTTGGCAGGTTGCTTCCAAAGCTCCTTGTCGAGCGGAATGTCGCCCAAAATAGGAACGCTTACGGCCTCCTTAATATCGCGCTTGCTGTGTACGCGCGTATCGAGGAACATGCGCAGGAGGAAGTAGACACCCGGAATGGCCAAACCCAACAGCAGACCGAGCAGCAGGATGCGGTTGCGCGAAGGGGCAATCGGGCTGTTCGAGCCGCTGGCGTTATCGATAATCTGAGCATTGTTATCGGCCATCGCCTGTGTCAGGGCATTCTCCTCGCGGCGATTCAGCAGGAAGAGGTAGAGCGACTCCTTGATCTTCTGCTGACGCTCGATCGAGAGCATGTCACGCTCCTTGCGGGGGATCGAGCGAACGCGCGCCTTGGCACGCACCTCACGGCTCGAGGTATCCTTAATCTTCGCCTCCAGGTTGGCAATCAGGTTATCCACTGCGCGGATAATCGTCTGCTTCATGGCGCGCAACGAGCTGTTGAGCTCCTGAATCACGGGGTTCGAATCGTTACCATCCACGATGAGCTTGTCGCGGCGCAGCTTCATGGCGTTGTATTGGTTGATCTGCGTCTCGATATTCATGTTGCTCAGACCCGTGTTGGCCGGAATCAGCTCGATCTCCTTCGTGGGATCGGTCAGGTAGTCACGGATGTAGGAGGCGTATTGCAACTGCGTCTCCAGCTCAATCAGGTTGGCACCGTGCTGGGTTGTCTCGCTGACAGCCTGACCTGCAGATGTCTCCAGATTGATCATGTCGTTGCTTACCTTGTAGCTTTCGAGATCCTGCTCCACAGAACCCAACTCGCGCTCGATGATGATCAGTCGCTCGTTGATGAAGTTGGCCGTGTTGATGGCCACCTGGTTCTTGTCGCGGATCGACTCCTCGTTGTAGATGGCAATCAGCGTATTGAGCATATCCTCGGCACGAATCGGCGAGTTGTCGCGGATCGAAAGGGCCAGGATCGAGGCCTCCTCCGACTCCTGGCGTACTCCGAAGTTGGCCAGGAAATAGGCGACCATCTGATTGATGGGGCTCTTCGTGACACGAATCTCCGTGCCCTTCCACTGCTCGTTGCAGAAGTTGGTCGGGGTGATGACGATGTCACCGGCAAAGATCGAAACCGTATCGCCGAGGTTTACCTCCATCGGCTTCAGATCCTCCATCCCCTCAAAGTCGCTCAACGTCACACTTTTCGTGTCTTTCATCGTCAGGGTGAAGGCAACGCGGCGATTCTGAATCTCCTCGGGGAAGGTGACCTTCACGGGGGCGGAGGTGTAGAGCTCCTTGTCGCGAAGACCGTCGGCAATCTGATAGCTTACATCTGCGTTGGCGCGCTTAACCACCTCGCGCATGAGGTTCTTGGTGCGGAAGCGGTAAATCTCACTCGCTACGTTGACCTTGTTGATGTAGTTGTCGTAGCGATCCAGACCGGCCGATGCTGTCTTTTGGGCGGGATCCTTGATGAAGACCGTCGCCGTGCGGAAATAGACAAAGGGGGTCGAGGCGTAGTGATACCAGGCGATACCTACGCAAACGGCTGCCGAAAGCAGGAACCAAGGCCACTTCGAAAAGAGGTACATGAAAAGTTCGGCAATATTCAGCTCGTCCGCCTTATTCTGTTTGTTGTTGGTTTGCATATTGTTCGTTTATCTCGTGACGGGTGTAAAAGGTTAGCGGCGATCGATGTACCACAAGATCGACGATGCGGCTGTAGCCATCGAGAGCACCAAAGTCAGGTACTGCAGTACTTTCGATTCGGTATCCTGCTTGCGGTACTTCGGTACAACGTAGATCACATCGTTCTGTTGCAGGTAGAAGGCCGGTGAGTTGAAGATCTCCTTCGAACGCATGTCGTGGGCATAGACCTGACGCTCATTGCCCATCTCGCGGATAACGAGCACCTGATCCAGGCGGGCGTTGTTGGCCAAATCACCCGACTGCGCCAGCGCCTCGAGCAGCGTGATGCGGTCACCGTCTACCGAGTAGACACCGGCACCCGTGGCACCCAGCACCGAATATTTGAAGTTGAGGAACTCGATCGAGACCTGCGGGTCGTTGATGTAGTTGCCCTCGATGATCTTGTTGCGAATGAGCTCCGACACCTGGCTGACGGTCAGCCCCTCGACCTTCAATTTACCTAAAATCGGGAAGATGATATTGCCATCGATATCGACGCGGTAGCCCTGCTCGGCGCTCGTACCACGGCGGGTCTCCACGCCACCGTCGGCCGTAATCGAAACGAGACCACTCTGGTTGTTAAACGGAATGGCCAACTCAGGGCTTTTGCAGGTGACCGTGATACGCAGACGGTCGTCGCGATGCACGATAGCCTCGTGCTTGATGTTAAAGGCCTCCTTTTCGCCCACCTTCATATCCTGCAGATAGACGAATTTTTTCGGCGAGGAGCAGGAACTCAGCAGGGCGACCAAAAGACCCAGCAAAAGAAGTTTGTTTCGCATGATTGAGTATTTAATTTTTATTGTTCTATTTCTATTTATATATATGCGCCTTTGATGCGCTGTTGTTCTCTTTTTACGCCCCATAACCGAGTCCCTCTCGGCAACAAAGGTAGGCCTCCTCGTCGGGTCGGCAGCTCAGGTGGCCGATTCGGGTGCGTTGGGACACTTCTCCCAGGAGGTCACAAAGCCGATCCTCCGTCTTTTCGTCATTCATCACCGCCGAGCAGCTCGGTAGCAGGGTCATGAACGCCTCGGCCTCCTCCAGCTTTCGGTAGCTGTTTATTGCCCCCTGGCTCAGTCGCACAACTCCTCTTACGGGAAGTCCGATCGCGCGATAGCAGGCTCGTTTGCCGCTCCAGGGCGTTCCGTAGGCCATCACCCGATCCCCCTCGAGGCGCAGGGTGGGGTTGTCGTCGTTGAGCAGTGTCGCCCCTTCGCCGTGGCGTATCCACAGGTCGGCATGGGTGCTTTTGCCCGTTCCGCTCTTCCCGAGGAAGAGAATCGCCTCATCGCGGTAGCTGATGGCCGAAGCGTGGATCGAAACGGCCCGGTGCCCGATGACCGCGATGGCATAAGCGGCTCTAAGGAGCGAGGATAGCGCCTCTTGGCTGTTTGGAGCCTCCCAATGAAGCGTCACCTTGGCTTCGTTGCGCACCTTGTTAAGTGCCATGCGGTTCATGGCCTCGGTCGAGCGAAAGCGTTGCTCGATCAGTAGCTCCTCGCCCGAACGCATGAGGCGGACGATGCCCATATCGTTTCGATCCTCCGTGAGGAGCTCCGCTTCGCCAAAGCGAACCGCCTGATCGGCCGAAAGCCCCAATACGCTGAAGTGCAGGATCGGCTGCTCGGTCATTGCTGCCACGCGAAACGGCTCGGCATTAGGCAGCCAGGTCGTTGCGTCGCATCCATCGGGGAGGGTTACCTCGATCCCGAAGTTGGCGATGCGGTAGCGGGTTGTGCTCATCCGAGTTGCCCTTTCGTGAGCTGCCATACGGTCCACACGGCCTCCATGGGGGCGTAGCGGAACGAGAAGCGGCAGTTCTTGATAAAGCTGCGCGCCGTGTGCATCTTGCGCTCCCAGAGCGACCCCATGACCGCCTCACGATCCGAGGTGTGCTGCCCGAAGTTGCCTCCGCGCAGGACCACCTCCAGGAGCGGCTTGGAATCATCGCTCATCGGCTCCTCGTAGGGCAATAGTTCTCGATCCAACCCGATCCACTCGGTAAGGAAGCTATGCAGCAGACGGCTCCAGCGCTTTAAGCCTGCCCGGTGGTAGAGGGCGCGAATCACCTCGCCATCAACGCGGTCGTGTAGCGTGAGGTAGGCGCGGGCGATGTCGCATATCTGTCTGAGTCCGATGCCCAATCCGATAGCATGCTTGCAGATGTGGGCATTGAGCAATAGGAGGTTGATCTCGGGCGACGGGGTCAAAATGGCCGTATCGGTGTGCTCGACCAACGTGAGGGTGGTCGGCTGCATCTTCAGCACCATGCGTTGTCCCCAACCCTTGGCCAGCGGGCTTTGCAGGTCGAGCAGGTAGCGGTGGTGTTCCACCTCGATCGAATGCCACATGTAGTGGTTGCTGCGATCGGCTGCCGTATGAACGGCAATGCCCTGCTCCTTGATGAGGCGTACCGCCTCGAGACGCTCCTCGCGCGTAGGAAACCACAGGTCAATATCGCCACAGGTGCGTAGCAAAGGGCGATCGTAGAAGGTCGCTACACCTTGACCCTTTTGCAGAATCGGCTTCAGCCCGTGGCTGCTAAAGAGCTTCACCAGTTCGATGAGCGATTGGTTGCTCTCCAGGTTGCGCTGCTCGATGCGGTCGATCTCGGCAACCCAACGAATCAGCAGCTCCTGGCTCGGGAAGAGGTACTCGGGCAGGTAGTCCAGACCGCGATAGGTGATACCCAGGACGGTCTGCTGCTGCGCCAACACGAAGACCGAATTCCACTCCGCCTGTGTAAGCGGGAAGATCGAAATATCCTTCGGTTTCCGTTCCCAGAGCCCTGCCTGAAGGAGCAGGAAGAGAGCCTTGTATGCCTTGGTTTGGTAGCGCATTATTCGTGGAGGATAAGGCCGTATTGTTGCCAGGTTTTCAGCAACTCCTCCACATCGTGCAGGGCTGCCGCAAAATCGATTTCAAACTCCGCGGTAAGCGCTTTGGCAAGCGTTTCAGCCGTGAAGCTGCCCGCCGAGGCGTACTCCCATACCGCCGCCGCCGTCTCGTTCAGCTCGTAGACATTCGTAAGATTGGCCGTTCCGCTTTGCGAATCGACAATCATGCAGGCTTTACCGATGCGGCGAAGTTTGAGGTGGGGTTGGAGTTTCATCGTGTGTCAAATTAGAACTTCTTGCCCGTGAGGATCGAGATACCCGTCAGCGTGATAATCTTCATATCGAGCCAGAACGAGCACTCCTCCATGTAGTGCAGGTCCATCTCCAGGCGGGTGAGCATTTTCTCCATCGTGTCCGTATAGCCGTTGTAGAGCGTAGCCTCCGAGAAAAGACCGGGACGAATGGCAAATAACAGGGCGTAACGGTCATTGTGCTCCATGATCTGGTCGATGAAGACCTGTCGCTCGGGACGGTAGCCCACAAACGACATATCGCCACGCAGGACATTCCACAACTGCGGCAGCTCGTCGAGGTGGTGATCGCGGATGAAGCGACCGACGCGCGTCAGACGGTCATCGCCTGTGTGGTAGAGCTGCGCTCCATCAGCCTCTGCCTCGACAATCATCGAACGGAACTTATACAGCGTGAAGGGCTTGCCGCCACGACCGATGCGCTCCTGGTGGAAAATGGCCGGGCCGCGATCCTCCCATTTGATCGCAATCCAAATAATGAGCATCAGCCACGAGAAGATCATAAGGCCGGCAATCGAGCATACAATATCGAAGGTGCGCTTGAAGAAGCGGTGGATGACCGAGATCTTCTTCGGGGTGAATTTTGCTCCCTTGGTGGGTTGTGAGGGTTGATTCATATCCTGTTTATGCGTAATTACAGTGTTGGCTGATCGCTGCAACGGTTGTAAACCTGCAACGTGTTGTCAATCATGTGATCGAGCGTAAAGAGCTGCTCGAAGCGTTGCTTGGCTCCTTGCGAGTAGCGCTCGTAGATCATCGGGTGAGCCGTGATGGCGGCGATGGCCTTGGCCAACGCCATGGCATCCCCCTTGCGGGCATTGAGCCCCGATTCGCCCTCGGCATTGACCCAATGAACACCCGATCCCTCGATCGTGGTGGCGACCACCGGCTTGCCGTAGCTCATCGCTTCGATCTGCACGATGCCGAAGGCCTCGGTCTTGAAGACCGACGAGAGGCAGAAGAGGTCGCACGCCTCGTAGTAGGCGGGAAGCTCCTGCTCGCTGAGGAAGCCCAGCAGTTTTACCTTGTCGTTGAGCCCCCAACGATCAATCGCCGCCTGCAGCTTCTCCTTGAGCGGGCCGCTGCCGCCGATGAGGATGACAAATTGATCATCGAGATAACGAGCCGCCTCGACCAGGTGCTCGAAGCCTTTGTACTCCACCAGGCGACCCAGTGAAAAGACGATCTTCTTGCCCGGGTACTGGGTGCGCAACGCCTCGCCAATGGCGGGATTGCGTTTCGGCGGCGTGATGCCGATCGGTACGCAAACGGTTTTTGCTTGTACATCGGTCAGGTAGGGCGACTCCTGCAGGTAGAGCGGGGTAGTGCCCACAATGCGCTCGGCGCGGTTGATGAGCCAGCGCTGCAACGGACGGTAGAGCTTCAGAAGAGTCTTCTGCTTGAGAATATCGCTGTGCCAGTGCAAGATGACACGCCCCTTGTAACCCGAAAGGATAAGTGCCAGGCAGGCCATCGGATCGGGGTGGTGGACGTGGATGATGTCGTACTCACGGCAGATCTTGCGAAGCTTCCACACCATGGCAGGCGAGATCATCGTGGCGGCCGCCTTGACCAGGGCATGACAGCAGATGAGGTTTGCGTGGTCGTTGAGGCGAATCGTCTCGCTCGGCCCCTCGACGGCACAAAGCATATCGCAACGAATGCCGCGTGCAGAAAGCCCCGACATGAGGTCGTACATCACCTTCTCCACCCCACCTCGGATGGGGTAAAATTTACCAACTTGGAGAATCTTCAGCTCGGCCATGTTTCGAATTTGCTTTTCGTGCTTACTTTTGCACCATGCGATTTGCCTGTTGAGACTACTTTTTGAACTTGTTTTGCCCATTTCTCGCGCTCGCGCGAGGCGATTTTTAGTAACAATTTATCATGTTATTGGGCATATACGCGCATACCTCGAGGGCTTTGAGGATAGCATAATATAATGATCCTCAATTAATTGCGGGCTTCAATGCGGGCTTTCCTCCGTTTTTGCACCCCTCTGCAAGATGCAGATATACGGTGCAAATATAGCATATAACACCGACAAAAACAACAATTTTGACCATTTTTTGCCCCGAGTCTAACATGTTAAAATACCCCGCTTTTAGACCCGGATTTTCTCTTGCTGCCTACTACCTTTTTCGCGCTTCTCGGAGTCTGTTTGAGTGGTAATCATAATGACAAAAAAGCCACCTCGAAGGTGGCTTTGAATCTCTCTTTCCAATGAGCTATTCTTGCAATAGGTGGTCGAATAATTCCTGCCAGTTTTTAGCTGTAGGTTGTGGAATCTCCTTTTGGGGATTGGGCGAAAGCATCGAACGATCACCTTGAATGAGACGTTTCATTAGGCTCATTAATGCTTGCGGATCATTCGCCGGGAAGAATGCTACTTGTGAGCAACCTGCAGATGTTTCGTGGGCATAAGGCAAATCAGCTAAAAGCATAGGCTTGTTGTATGCGCCAAATTCAGATATGGCAAGTCCCCAGGTTTCGACTCGTGAAGGATAGACCAACGCGTCGCTTTGCGCATAAGTGGCAATGAGTTGGGATTTACTCATGAATCCGGCAAATTGAATAGATTTGACCGAGTCCCATTGTTTTTTCAACCAGCGTGAGTAGCTGTTTTCCTCCCCCTGGATAGTGATGATAAGGCGGAATTTGTCTGTGCCGATCTCGTGCTCAAGAAGTTGGGCGGCTTGACACGCCAATTCGAAGTTTTTATGACAATCCGCGGTCGAGGGGAAAAAGAATTGCGTGTATGCCTCTTTCGTGTGATTAGATGCTGAATGTGGGGCCGGAGCTGGCGGTGGAGCGACAATAAAGTGAGCGGCCGGAATTCCGAACATGTGAGCAAATCCGTTGCGTAGCCATTCGGCTTGTACCACTAATCGGTAGTTGCGATGAATATTAATAAGATAAGCAAACCGAGTAAAGAGCGCGAAGAACACAATTTTAGGGTCGAAATGCAGATCTCGGTAATTCCATTTTAAGAATGGGAAGGAGGTCTGGCAATAGACTGCTTGTCGTTTTGCGATAACCCTTGGGGTGGTGTCGTGTAATGAAAACCATAAGTCAATCGACCCTAATTGTTTGGAAATGCGATGCATGGTAATATATTCACACCACAATCTACGACCCCAACTTTTGGCAACATGAGGCAATTCAATATATTCGATTGCGGGATAGTCGCACAAATCTCGTCGATGAACGATAGCAACAATACGCCAGCCTGTCTCCTGCTTAAGATTCGATAAAAAGGATAGGCATTGTCGAAGAATGGTCAGGGTTCCTCCTTTTCGAATGTTGACGGCCGATATTACAATGGTTTTCATAGCTGGTTAAATAGTGTAATCCACCGTCTCATAATGTTGTTTTCGTCATATCGCTCGGATGCACATTTGGCCTCACGCCCCATTTGTATGCGCAAGTTTTCATCGCTTATTAAGCTCTCAAGAGCCTGTGATAGGCCTACGATGTCTCCCTCGCGAACCAGGATACCAGTCTTACCTTGTTCTATCACATCTTTGGGGCCACATTTGCAGGCAAAGGCTACAATAGGAAGTCCAAAGGTCTGAGCTTCGATCAACACCATGGGGAGTCCCTCGTACCTTGAAGAGAGTGCTAAAATAGATGAGTTTAGATAGCTCGTTTCGATGCGATTTGTAGGCTCTTTTAATTGGATGTATGGCGAGAGTCCCAAGTTGTCGATTTGTCGCTGGAGTCCGATTCTTTCCTCCCCATTTCCAATGATCTCAAGGTGCCAATCGGGCCACTTTTGGGCAATTGGTTCCCATGCTTCGATCAGTCGTTCAAAGCCCTTTTGATGGGAATACCGACCGATAGCCAATACTTGTTTGGCTGTTAAATCGGCGCATTGTGCCGTGTTAAAACTTCGCGCGTTAGGTATTACCTCTATGTTGGGAAGGTTACCCCAATACCCCTTGTCCTCCTTGGTTAATACCACAAATTTATCATAGCGTCGCACAAGTCGTTCATCCATTCGACTACGCCACCAATCCACTACTCTCCATAATCCCTTACGACCATATTGCATTCGCTTGAATTTGGAAAAATGGATTTCCAAAACCTTCTTGCTGCCATCTTTCATTTTAGGCAGTAGAGCGGCTTCGTTGCAGTACATCGAGACGGTAATATCGGGACGCTCCAGAGCTAAGAGTCGGGAAAGCCTTTTGCGATGACGAAGTTGCTTAAAAGGGTATTTGAGCAACTTATTAAGGATTGATTTTCCGTTGTTTTCTTCGTAATTAATACCTAAATCAATACAACGAATCGCAGGATCAAGCGCGAAAAATGGCTTTTGCCCGCGCTGATCACTCGTGGCGATGACAACCTCGTATCCATGGCGTACGAGGTAATTGGCCTTGTTGGCCAATACCCGCTCCATTCCACCTGAATTATAGGTGCCGGCTATGCAGTAGAGGATTTTCATTCGGGTAGTTTGAATTGCTCGTCGTATTTCTCATTTTCCTCTTTGTCAATCACGAGGAACAAGGCCAAAGCCAAGAATATATCGGTTGATACTTTGAACCAAACCACATAGTTTACAGCCAGTAACAGCCAAAACAGTGTCTGCTGATCTTTGAACTTCAGCATGCTGATTCGGCCGGCCTTCCAAATAAATAGGGCCATAGCCGCTAAGCCAATGAGACCGGAGTAGAAGATAAAGCGCAGGTAGCCAATATCGGTTAGCTGATAATATCCTGCTTGGTGGTATTCTCCGGTATAATATGGATCACTAATATTAGGGTTTACCATATATCCATCCCCGATGAGCCATGTTTTCAGATTATCGTGGAAAACAATCATGTTTTTTAGAATCTCATTTGAATTTACCTCCCAGCGGCCCTTCTCGGCTAACGAGAAGAAGCCCTCGAAGGCAAATCGGATATTGTCGTGGAATTGCTCGTTGGTGTGGTATAGAATAGTCAATAGCGGTACTGCAACCACTAAAACACCTACAAACCATAGCATGATTCGCCCGGTCGATTTGCTGATTACCATGCGGTGCAGACCGATCGAATACAGCAAAAAGGCCAATGCGATAATTACACCCACCGTGGTTGTGCGGGCGATCATGTTGCCGACAATGGCGATGAATATGAATGCCAGGATATATCCGACCAGGTATTTGTTGCGATTTGTGGCGGCTAATCGTGTTGCCATAAATACAATGATGGTAAGCACCGCTGCAAAACGCGATCCTGCAGGATCCAATGCGGCACCAAAACCGAACAGACGACCAGTCTCTTTCATAAGCTCCATCTCCGTAGGTCCAAGGTCTGCGATATAGGTTAGCGCAAAATTCTTGACCGTAGGGACGAAATCAATTACTAGGGCTGAGATACACTGAAATACGCACACAGCAATCAGGTAATTGCACACCAATTCAACGGAGATATAGCCGTGTACAGTACGCATATACTTCACGGCTACATAGGCAGCACTTAGCCATACCCACATCGATATAATGTAAGAAACGTAGGTGTAATCTCTTGTTTCGTTTAGCGTTACAGCTATAAAACTGGTAAAGGATACCATCAACGCATAGAGCGAGATGGTTACCATATCCTTGCTGAAAATAGAATTTCTGGCTCGTCCAAGTTGCAGTCCCAACAACACCAGCCCTACACCTGCCATCGCCATCTTGGTATTAACACCCGGCAAGAAGGTAAATGTAAAAGGGAAGAAATAAAAGCTTGTCAGGATAACCCCGACTGCCATTTGTAGATATTTCAACATCTTAACGATAGATTATGCCATAGATGAATTTATAGACGATTTTATAGTATAGCCACACGGCCCAGAATTGGTTCTTGGCCGCCAGCCATTGGATCATCTTGGTACGCCAGGGGAGCGATTGAGCCTGCCAAATCGCGCGATTGGCTTCGGGGTACCAGCTACGCCAACGCTCGTAATCTGCTGCTTTGTCGCTGATAAGAAAGGGAAATTTGATGCTCAATTCGAAGAGGGCCAGTTGTGGTTCGATTCCCGTTCCGAGTACGTTGCGCAGAAAGGCAACCGTCTCATCGACATTGTGCCGAATATCTATTAGGTGTCGTTCCGAAAAGGTTTGAGTCAGAGCCGACATGTTGAGCCGTACATAGTGGTAGTAGGCTTTTGGAATGTACGCCACCTTTTTGGCGCAAGCCATGAGCCGTATCATCGTCATATCTTCGCCCATGCTGTGACCCGTTGGGAATGCGATATGGTTTTCGCTATAGAGGGCGCGTCGTGTAAGTTTGTTCCACACATTGTATTTCATGGCTCCCTCCAACATGCCGTTGAGTGCCTCTTGGGGGGTCGCATAGTTGCGAACCTTCATGTATCGCTCGTTCTGCTCGAAGGAGAGCCAAAAGTCGCTCCAAACAATATCTGCATCGGCCTTCTTGGCCGCTTCATACATCTCTGCCAACATTTCGCGCTCCACGAAATCGTCGCTGTCACAATGAAAGATATATTCGCCCGTGGCTACCTCCAAACCGGTATTTCGCGCAGCCGGAAGTCCTTTGTTTTGCTCGTGCGTCAGGATGCGCACCTGCTCCTGTCGCTCGGGGTAGTCGGTAAGTGTGCGATGCAAAATCTCGATGCTTCGATCGGGCGAAGCATCATCGACGAAGATAAACTCCACCTCGCAGAGTGTCTGCTCCATGAGCGACCTTGCGCATCGCTCAATAAAACCCTCAACCTTGAAAATAGGAACTATGACGGAGACTTTCATAGGGATTGGGCAATGGCGTTTCTTAAGTAGTTGAGCGATTTTTCTCGGTACTCGTTTAATTTACCATTGATGCATGAGTAATCCATATTTGCGGTATGGAATGACTCGATTTTAGAACCTTGTGGAATAGCCCTTTCCGTAGCCCCTACAGCGCTTAAGAGTGTCTGGATGCGACTATCTTTTCTTTCCTCAGAAGGTATAATTGTGTAAAAATCTTTCTCAAAGAGTAATGAAAATGCTACGCCGTGGAATGAACTCGTTACAACAAATGACGCTTCTGCAAATAAACGCAAAAACTCATTCGGCCCAGCAGAAGTGATTGATTTGCCAATATGGTAATTATCAATCGAATTAGCCATCAAATAGATAATCTGCAACCCCTTCTCATGCGCAATTTTATCTATTACTTGTTGGATGGTGGGATATGGATTAAAGGCATAATCTAAAATATAAGCAAGAAGATAGGGTTGCTTTGCGTATTGATGGGCTGTCGCTATAAGTGGCCGATAATCTGATTGTTTCAGAAGAAGTGTTGGGTCGCATACCAATTGCGCCTGTTGCCCGGTAAGATTTTTTATTATATCAATTCCCGATTTCTCGCGAACGCTTAAAGCTTTGTATGTGGATAGGTGTTTACGATAATGTTCTATTAGTTTTTGAGGTATATATCCTTGTGAAAAACTCGAACCGTATGCTATGTGAGGGGTGTTTGGGCTAAATGCGCAGAAAAAAACACTATCACCCTTCATGTGTCTAGGATTCCATACTTGATCACTGCCAGTAATACACAAATCGTATTGAGGGGGATTTGTGAAGAGTTCTTCACGTGAAGCATAGTATGTTGACGATTCCCAGGCTTGTTTTTGAAACTCTTCAAAACGTAAATGTTGTTTATGGCTACGGTATAATATAAAATATTTCAAACGTAACCACCAATAGCTAAGAAATGAAGGCCTCTCTTGGGCTGTTTGGTGATATCTATTAGGATATTGATAGTCAACAACCTCGCAATCGAATCCTAGCGATTTGATAGTCTGATATAGTGCAAAGGCTTGTAATGCAGAACCTGCATTATATACTCGATGCATTGTGATTATGCCAATTCGTTTACTAGCTCCCATAACTTTTGAGCCCAATTAATTTTTAAAATAACGGAATACGTGTTTTATTCGCTTCCAGAGCGGCCATCGTTCTACAATTAGTAGTTGCCTCTCATAAAATTCAAAGCAAAAATGTTCGTTGTACACTATGCTATTCCGGTAGTATGTCCACCATATGTCTTGATTATAGCACCAGCCGGACCAGGGCTTCATACCATTGTAATGGATAATTCCCGATTGAACAGTATGAGCAAGCTCCTCTTCTGTATAATAATTCAACATTTCTGCATGTCGTGTATAAATACACTCTAAGAGATAATTAGATAAGCAAAAAGAAGGAGATAGAGGTAGAATTCGTGTATTACAAGCAATATTAAGAATATCCATATCTTGGTACTTGTAAGCCTTATGGGCTAATTTTTTGAATTGCTCCATAAGGCTATCTTCACGGATTTGTTTTGAGTTAATGATTAGATTGCCAGAATAGAAATACCCATATTGAGGATTTAGCCCTAGTGTGTTGGTTACATATTGCCTTATTGTATGCCGAAAGGCAACTCCGACATCGACAGCTCCTAAATAGTTTGTACCAAGATCAATATTATAGAATTGTTTAAGGTCTTCTCTAAATATTACATCTACATCCGAGTAGATGATTTTATCGTATTCTGGTATTAACTCCGGGATCAATAATCGGTAATAAGCCGGAGTGGTAATTCCGCGAATTTCAAAAGCATTGTCAAACAAATCGCCTACCGTACGATACTGAATTCGGCAATTTGGATAGTGCTTGGGCAGTTGGTTTAGCTCCTCTTTGTGCAACTCCTCTTTCTCAGAATGGAGAATGAAAATATCATAGAAGGTATCCGGCTTGGCATTCATCATCAGTGATGACAAACACACGCACGCGGGCATCACCAAATTGTTGTCAAATGCAAAAGCAATGGGGATAGTGTTTTGTATAATCATATTTGCCACGGGTATCGCTTGATAAATAGCGCACTCTTTTTAAAGAGCGCAAAAAAACGCATCAATAAAACTGTCGTGAAATAAATGATTTTTCGGTAATTTCGCTTGCGGATTTCGATGAAAAGTTTGTCGTAATCGGTGTCGGTATAATTAATTCCGTTTATTTCATGAAAATAATCGATATATACGCGATGTGGTAATAATTGTTTTAACACAACGTCTCTTTCCGTGAGGGCAATGTTTTTTTGCTTTGCACTAATGCCGTTTGTGTCAAAATCAACAGCTATCAAATCTAAAATGTCGTATGAACAATTTTCCAATATAATCGCTTGAATCCAAAATTTCCAATCTGATACAATGCGAAGGGTTTCATCGTATGGGAATTTGAGCAATAATTGTCGTTGTATGTACGAAGAAGGGTGGGGAAGGCTTCGTTTATACAACGTTCTCATGGTTATTTGCTGAGGAATTGTAATGGTCTCGAATGTATCCATGAAACGTGTTCGAGCAAAATAGATAGCTTTGCCATCTAATACACTCACTATACATTTAGCAACATTGGTGTCAGATAGAGTATCTCCTGAATTTAGGAATTGACAATATTCGCCATTGGCCACTGCTATGCCTTTGTTCATAGCATTATAGATGCCCTTGTCCGGTTCGCTCACCCAATAGTCAATGTGGTCGGCAAACTCTTTGATGACCTCGACGCTACCATCCGTTGAGCCTCCGTCGATAACGATGTATTCAAAGTCTTGCCATGTCTGATTAACAACGCTTTCGATGGTTTTACGAAGCCCGTCGCGGTTGTTGTAATTGATGGTTATGATGGATAGTTTCATGAGCTATCTTTTGAATTTCAGAATGATTCGATGGGTGATGTTGCGCATGCCTTGGCTGCAACCATACATAGCGACGCACTGAATAAGAGCAAAGGGAGCTGCGGTTAGTGCGCCCTTGAGGATCCAATTTGTGAGGTTTGCGCTTGCATCAATTGGGATGCGGAGATAGACGAGGTGTCCGATATAGAAACACGCTCCAAAAATTACTAAATACTTCAGCATCTCCTTCCAATAGGACCAGATAGGTAGTTGGAATCCCGAGTGGAAGAGGTAGTAGGGCTTCCAAAGTACGACGAAGAAAAACAGGCTGACGATTTTGCCGACCAGGATACCGGCAATGCCCCAAATGGGCGCACAAGCTAATGTGACACCGATATTGGTAATACCTTCGGCCCAAGCTGTCCAGGTATCGGCATAGTGCCCATGTCCGTTGTTGAACATGTCGACCGCACCGCGCGTCAACATGATAAACGAGTTGATCATCAGCAGCACCAAAATAGAGTGGTCGAGGATATATTCCGCGCCAACCCACAAGGAGATGAATGGCTCGATGAAATGATACACCGAGAAGATGATAAATCCGCCAATGATGTAGTACAAGGACTGAATCTCCCAAAAGACGCTGATAGTTTTCTCTTTGTTCCCTTCGGCCACCAAGTTGCCCACACTCGCCCAAAAACTATTGAGGATTGTTGAGAATAGCTGGCTCAGTTTGGATGTGATCAAGGTGTAATTGCCATAATAGGCCACCATCTTGAGCGAAACAAAGGCAAAGACCAGAATCTGGTCGCTCTGGGTGAGTAGAAAATCTTTGATTTTGTGAACAAAGATCTGTTTGGTGAAGGTGATGATCTTTTTGTGGTGCGGGAAGGCCTCCTTGCCCTTCTTGACATTCGCGTTAAGCCAAGGATAGGTTCGTCTTATTTTCCAATTTAGGAAAATGCAAGAAATAATACCGAAGATGATTTCCAGCGCGATCCATAGGTAGTAATTGCCCCAATAATAGGCCACCAACATTTGGAGGATTATTTTCACAAACGCGGCACCTTGCAAATAGGCAGTTACAACATAACCTCGTTGGTCGGCCGATAGAATAATTTGCCGATAATTGATGAAGTAGCTAAATAGCGACGATGAAAGGATTGCATAGAATGCAAAGTAGATCAGTCCGTAGTCGAATGAGGTGTTTTTGAAAATTAGTGGGATGAAAGCACTAATGGCGATGCCTCCCAATGCGACGAAGGTGCCGATTTTGCGGTATAAGTAGCCAAAAACCGATACTAACTCTTCGATTTGCTCTTTATTTCCGACCTGGAGGGGCTTATACAGATGATAGGCGACAGCTGTTCCTACACCCATCTCAGCCAACGACAAGAAGCCGAGAATATTGCCGAGCGTGCCACTCAATCCCACAAAGTCGGCTCCGAGGCAGTCGAGGAATATTTTGCGCGAAAAGAAGGAGAGTGCCAGCGTGATGAAGTAGAAAATCAGGTTCACGCGGGCATTCAAAAGCGACTTCTTGACGCGGGATTCTTGTTGCATCGTTACTCTTTTTTGCTGAAAAGTTTGCTCCAGAGGGAGCGGTGTTGGGGTTCGGGGGTGGGGAGGTGGAGCGATTGGCGGAGGTAGTCGGCGTAGCTTTGGCGGTGCTTGATCAGCTCGTAAATCACGCCCCAGTCCGGGAGGCCGCCCACCTGGCAATCGTCGATGAAGAGGTCCGCCTTGAGCTTGCGGCTGCGGATGGCCGTGCAGTCCACCTCCTCGTCGGGGTAGTTGCTGTTCACGGCGAAAAACTCCACGCCGCGCTCACGGCAAAACTCGATCGCTTCGTTCAGGAGTTCTCCCTCGCGCACCGTCCAAAGAATCAGGCGGTGTCCGTCGCGCTGGAGCATCTTTAGCGTCGCGGTGGCAAAAGGAATCTCCTTGCCGATCGAGGGGTATTTGTGCTCGACAATCGTACCATCGAAATCAACTGCTATGGTCATCTTGTGAATCTTTTTTGTGGGTTTTTTGTGGCTCGATCATAGATCGAGATGCGATTGTTTTCGCTGCGATGCTATGCTTTTTGTTGGGGTATGGCCACAATTTAGGGGCTTCGTGATTCGTTGAATGCGCTGAATCACAATTAATTGCATGTGTCTTTTTGTGCTGATGCGGCTGTTATGCTGCGTTGTCAGAGGCGACACAATCATTGCAAATATAGGCATTTTAATCCAATTTTAAAACTAAATTGGCTATTTTTAAGGGTGTTTTTGGGAAGTGTGAGTTCGAGGGGTAATGACTTGCCCCTGATTGCGATAGAAGGGAGTTGGCTTGCGGTAGGGTGGTCGGGCGCAGTTGTGGTGTGTTTGATGGCTTTGGAAGTTGCTGTAGCTAGCTTTGGCGTATGCAATATTGAATTATGAAATCAAAGATAATATATTATATATGCAATTGAATATTTGTTTTATTGGGCGGGCGATTTTCCGTTGCTACAGGGTTGTCGTGTCGGGTAGTAAGCCCCTCCTTATCAAAGGAGGGGTTGGGGAGGATTGTCGGTATCGGGATGGCCGCAGGCTATCCCTCTCTCTACGCAAAGGGTTTCCAAGGGCCCTTAGGGATTGGCTACTGCGCGAGCCGAGGCTCGCTTCGTGACGCCGATCCCTTCGTTGCCACGGGCCTCCCTTGTCGTGTCAGGTAGTAAGCCCCTCCTTATCAAAGGAGGGGTTGGGGAGGATTGTCGGTATTAGGGATGCCGAAGGCCATCCCTCTCTCTTCGCAAAGGGTTTGCAGGGAGGTCTTTTGAGGTGGTTTGAGAGAGGAATTGGCTACTGCGCGAGCCGATGGCTCGCTTCGTGACGCCGATCCCTTCGTTGCCACGGGCCTCCCTGCAAACTTTAGCAACTGGGTTGCGTGGCTCTTTGAGCCACTTTTTTGGTTTGTAAGCCTCCTTTCGTGCAAGCCCGAGTATGCTTACAAACAAAAAAAGGCTTCAGCAAGCTGAAGCCACGCAACCCGAGTTGCCCCTTTGCGGAGAGAGAGGGATTCGAACCCCCGGAACAGTTGCCCGTTCACCGCATTTCGAGTGCGGCCCGATCGACCACTCCGGCATCTCTCCAATTGCGAGTGCAAATATAGAGATAATTTTTTTATTCGTGCAAATTTCCGCTCGATTTTTTTTCGTTTTTCCGTTTTTCGGCCACTTTGACCCCCTCGAAGGGTGTTTTAACTCCGCTTTTGGCGGATTTATGCCTCGGGTGTATGATATTTCCGGGAAATTATATACCTTTGTATATAGGAAAGTAGTCCCCGATGGGTATGAGCCATGGTTTGTTCGTTTTCGGAAGGAAGTGCGGATAAATCGGTCGATTCATACTAAAAAGGGTACAATATTCGTTACCTATGTGAAAGGGGGCAACCCCGATGGATGTCAAACCAAACATTTGATGTTGCTATGAAGATGAAAATGAATCTGTTACTGCTCGCGCTGGCGACCCTGACCTTCACGGGTTGCACCTCGGCCTTCTATGCTGCGCAGTCGAGTGCGGGCGATGACCTGTATGCTATGCACAACCGCACGGAGATTGCCCGTCGTCAGCAGGCGGAGGCTGAAGCCCGCAAGGCTGAAGCGGAGGCCCGCAAGGCCGAGGTGGAGGCGATGATTGCCGAGGCGGCAGTACGTTCGACCGAGGATAGTTACTACAGCCGTCCGAAGAGCGAAAGCTATACGAGTGTCCTGGCCGATGACTACGAGAGCGCCTATGCACGCCGTCTGCGTGGTATGGAGTCGCCCTCCTATCGCATGCCGTCGAGCTACATGAACGCCCGTTACAGCACGACGTTCCACTACGTTTCGGCCTACGATCCCGCCTTCTACAACGTGATGGTGATGGGTGACGAGATTTGGGTAGAGCCGAAGTATGTGACGGCGATGTTCGGCACCTGGGGCCTTCCCACGCGCAGCTCGTGGTATTGGAACAGCTGGGCTTCGCCCTGGTGGTCGCCCTCCTATTCGATCAGCTTCGGCAACTGGGGCTGGAACATCGGTCTTTCGTGGTACGATCCTTGGTTCTACGATTGGTATAGCCCCTGGTATCGTCCCTGGGCAGGTTACCACTACGGCTGGTATCGTCCCTATTGGTACAACCACTATTGGCACGGTCACGGTCCGCACTGGAACGGCGGTGGTGGTTATCACCCCGGACATCGTCCCGGCTCGGGTCGCCCGGGTATCGTACATCGTCCCTCGCAGAACCGCTATACGAAGCCCTATCAGGGGCAAGGCTCTACGATCAACCGTGGCCAGAGCGGCAACCGTAACTGGAGCTCGGGTGTCTACCAGGATGGTAACCGCGGTCAGAACCAGCGTACGCAGGGGTCGGGTTCGGTGAGCCGTACGCCCAACAGCTCGCAGACGAAGCCGAGCTACAACTCCGGCACGTCGCGTCGCAGTCGCTCGTCGGGCAGCAGCTCCTCCTACCGTTCGAACACGAATTGGGGATCGAGTAACTCCTCGTCGAACAGCAGCTGGAGCTCGGGTAGCAGCTCCTCGCGCGGTGGCGGTTACAGCAGTGGCGGCGGTGGCGGCTACAGCGGTGGCGGTGGCTCCTCGTCACGCGGCGGATCGTCGGGCAGCAGCTCGCGTGGCCGTTAGGCACTCGGTATTACATCAAATAACCCTTTAACGCATCAAGACGATGAAACGTATTATATATATGGTATGTGGCGCCCTGCTCCTCGCAGGGACGGCCACGGCACAGACGGCAAGCTACAGCCTCGGAGGTCTGCACTTCTCGAACGATGCCATGTCGACGGCCGACCTGTTCAGCATTTCGCAGCAGCAGTTCAACTTCGGTACGGCTCGCTCGATGGGTATGGCAGGTGCCTTCACCTCGCTCGGTGCCGATATGGCCTCGATGGTGGTGAACCCGGCAGGTTTGGGTATGTATCGCCGTGGTGAGGTGGCCCTGACCCCGATGGTGACGATCGCCAACGCCTCGACCCCTGGCACGAACAGCTTCGAGAGCAACTCGAAGAGCCGCTTTGCGATGGGTAACTTCGGAGGTGTCTTCAACATCTACGAAGGCTCTGGCAAGTGCCTCAGTATTAGCATGGGTATCGGCTATACGCGCCTGGCGGATTTCAATTACAACTACTCGTTCAGCAATGCGGCGGCACAGCGTGCCTCGATTGCCGATGCGATGAGTGTCATGCTGGAGGCCGGCGGTATCGGCGTGAACAGCGGCGGTGTGATTGAGCAGGGTGGTCGCACGAATTGGGGGATCGACCCCTTCTTCTGGCCTGCCGTGGCGGCCTACAAGACCTACCTGGTCGATATGAACGACTACGGGGTGTGGTATCCGGCCGAGATTGGTGCCAACGCCATGATCGAGAATGGTACGTCGGTGCGCAGTCGTGGTTCGGCAGGTGAGTTTACCTGGTCGATGGGTGCGAACCTGAACAACAAGCTCTACATCGGTCTTTCGCTCGGTATCCAGAGCATCTATCAGAAGAAGTCGGTCTACTACGGGGAGGCCTATTCGTATGGGGGTGGCAACGGCTACGACTCGGGCGATATGGCTGTGGATGCCGATGGTGTGATGCTCGACGAGGTGATGCAGGCGATGGGTATGAATCAGCAGGTGCGCCTCGACGGCACGGGTGTAAACATGAAGCTCGGAGTGATCTATCGTCCCACTCCCGCGCTGCGCCTGGGTGTGGCGTTCCACACGCCGACCCTCTACAGCATCGAGCGCCGCTACGAGATGGCGATGTCCACCGTGGCCCTCGGCCCGACCAGCGCCACGGATCAGACGACCCACGAGTACACCTCGGATGCCGTATCGGAGATCCTGGAGGATGATGGCCCCAACACCTGGGAGTTTGCCTCGCCCTCGCGCCTGATGGTGGGTGCTTCGTACACCTTTGGCCCCTTTGCGGTGCTCTCGGTGGATTACGAGCGCGCCTGGTACAACGGAATCCGTGTGAAGGGGATGCCCTTCCTGCCTTACGGGCAGACGAAGTCGGACTTCAAGCAGGATTTCAAGCACTACTTCAAGGGGTCGAACAACCTGCGTGTAGGTCTGGAGGTGCGCCCCGTGCCGAGTGTGGCCGTGCGTGCCGGTTATGGCTATGTGGGCTCGATGCTCAAGGAGAAGGGTACGATCCTCTCGCAGCCCGCGACCGAGACGGTGAACTACTTCACGGCAGGTTTGGGCTTCACGCTGGGTCGCTCGTGCTACATCGACCTGGCCTACTGCTATGCCAAGAACACCTCGACCGAGTATATGCTCTTCTACGGCAACCGATATCCCGATACGGTGTCGAGCGAGCCGGCCGAAATCTATGAAAGCGAACGCTTTACGACCGACCTGAAGCGCCACAATATTGCGCTGACGTTCGGTGTGCGGTTTTAGGATTAGTGCTGATGCAATAATTCGTAACAGCCTTTTGGGTTGCCATCGTGGCAACCGATTTGAAAAAGAGAAATCCACCTTTCCAAGCGAGCCTTGGAGGTGGATTTTCTCTTTTGCAAAGCCACCAAAGGTGGCAGCAAAAGGCTGACGACAGGGTGGAAAGGCCATCATTTCCTTTTTGATACATTATATAGACAATCCCCCTAAATCCCCCTTTACGGCAATTTGCCGTGACTGCTTGCGCGCCTCGGCATAGGTTCGCAAGCGACCTCTGCGCTCGGCTGTTGCAGCAGTTGAGAAGGGGGACTTAGTCGCTAAAGCTCCTTGGGTGATGCTGACAACGGTGGCGGATCTCCTTTGGTGTGCGGTTTTAGGGTTAAGAATTAAGAATTGGCTGGGCCAACTGAGCCTACTGGGGCGACTGAGCCTACTGAAAATAATGTTGAATTAGGGCTGTGGCGGAAGCTGCGGCCTTTTTTTGTCACGGTGTCACAGTGTCACAGGGGGTGGGGAAGTGTGACACATGTGACACCCTCTCTTAAGCGGCCTATACGGTCTATGGAAGGTGTCGGTCTTGGTGCTTATACGCTTATGTTTTTTGCTCCCTGAATAATTTTGAATGCTAAATTCTAAATTTTGAATTAGAATTCCTATCTTTGTAGGTTGAAATAGAAGCAAATTCAAAAATAACAACATAGACACTATGGCAAAAGAACTGAAAGATCTGACCAAGTCGGACGAGAACTACTCGCAATGGTATAATGATCTGGTAATGAAGGCCGGTTTGGCCGAGAACTCCGCCGTGCGCGGCTGTATGGTGATCAAGCCCTACGGCTACGCCATCTGGGAGAAGATGCACGAGGCCCTGGACAAGATGTTCAAGGAGACGGGCCACCAGAACGCCTACTTCCCCCTCTTTATCCCCAAGTCCTTCTTCTCGCGTGAGGCCAACCATGTCGAGGGCTTCGCCAAGGAGTGCGCCGTGGTGACGCACTACCGCCTCAAGAACGACCCCGAGGGTAAGGGTGTGGTAGTCGATCCCGCTGCCAAGTTGGAGGAGGAGCTCATCGTGCGTCCCACCTCGGAGACCATCATTTGGAACACCTACAAGAATTGGATTCAGTCCTACCGCGACCTGCCGATTCTCTGCAACCAGTGGGCCAACGTCGTGCGCTGGGAGATGCGTACGCGCCTGTTCCTCCGTACGGCCGAGTTCCTCTGGCAGGAGGGCCACACGGCACACGCTACGCGCGAGGAGGCGATCGAGGAGGCCGAGAAGATGGTACACGTTTACGAGTCGTTTGCCCAGGATTGGATGGCTCTGCCCGTGGTCGTAGGCCACAAGTCGCCCAACGAGCGCTTCGCAGGTGCCGAGGATACGCTGACGATCGAGGCGCTGATGCAGGACGGCAAGGCGCTGCAGAGCGGTACGTCGCACTTCCTGGGTCAGAACTTTGCCAAGGCTTTCGATGTGCAGTATGTCAATAAGGAGGGTAAGCAGGAGTATGTATGGGCCACCTCGTGGGGCGTTTCGACCCGCCTGATGGGTGCCCTGATCATGGCTCACTCGGACAACAACGGTCTGGTACTGCCTCCGAAGCTCGCCCCGATTCAGGTGGTGATGGTGCCGATCTACAAGTCGGCTGACCAGCTGGCCGCCATCTGCGAGCGTTTCGATGCGATCGCTGCCGAGCTTAAGAAGCGCGGTATCAGCGTTAAGATCGACGACCGCGACAACGTGCGTCCCGGCTTCAAGTTCGCCGAGTATGAGCTCAAGGGTGTGCCCGTGCGCCTGGCGATGGGTGGCCGCGACATGGAGAACGGCACGATCGAGCTCGTGCGCCGCGACACGCTGGAGAAGCAGACCGTATCGCAGGAGGGTCTGGAGGATCTGATCGAGCAGCTGATGACCGACATCCAGCAGAACATCTTCCAAAAGGCACTCGACTACCGCAACTCGATGATCACGAAGGTCGATTCGTGGGAGGAGTTCCAGCGCGTGCTGGACGAGAAGGGCGGCTTCATCTCGGCCCACTGGGACGGTACGGTGGAGACCGAGGTGGCCATCAAGGAGGCTACGAAGGCCACGATCCGCTGCATCCCCCTGGATGCCGTGGAGGAGGAGGGTGTCTGCATCTTCTCGGGCAAGCCTTCGCACCGCCGCGTACTCTTCGCACGCAGCTACTAAACCGACAAGAACCTTAAAACTTACCTATAACTATGATGCGCAAATTTTTTGCTTTGGTCCTGGCCGTGGCAGTGGTGATGCCCCTCACGGTCGAGGCCAAGAAGAAGCAGGAGGAGCCGAAGCAGCTCACGATTCAGAATCAGTGGTACGGCAAGCGTGTAGCCTACCTGGGCGACTCGATCACCGACGAGCGTCAGACCACGACGCAGAAGGTCTATTGGCAGTATCTGGAGGAACTGCTCGGTATCGTGCCGACGGTGTACGGCATCAGCGGTAACCAGTGGCACCAGGTCATCCCCCAGGCCGAGCGCATGATCGAGAAGCAGGGCCAGGAGGTGGATGCCATCTTTATCTTCATGGGCACGAACGACTTCAACGCCTGTGTCCCCATCGGCGAGTGGTACGAGGAGAAGCCCGTGAATCTCGAGGTGAACCCCGACGGTACGAAGGAGTATCGCTGGCAGCGCACCCCGATTATGGACGATTCGACCGTGCGTGGCCGCATCAACAAGGCGATGACCTTCCTTAAGAAGCACTACCCCACGAAGCAGATCATCGTCCTCACGCCGATTCACCGCGCCATCTTCCGCAGCCGCAACCGCAACATCCAGCCCGATGAGCTCTACTCGAACAAGGTGGGTCTCTTCCTCTCGGACTACCTCAAGGTCTACCAGGAGATCGGCAACGTGTGGGCTGTGCCCGTAATCGACCTGAACTCGATCTGCGGTCTCTATCCCGTCATGGATGAGCACGCTCCCTACTTCCGCAGCGCAGAGAACGACCGCCTGCACCCCAATAGCGACGGGCAGTATCGTATGGCCAAGGCGCTCATGTATCAGTTGCTGGCGCATCCTGCCGACTTTGAGTAATACTTTGATAAGAAATGTATGGGGGCTGTCTAACAAGTGAGTTGGACAGCCCCCTTTTTTGTATTTGGGTCGTTAGAAGCGCACCATGAATTTGCAGTAGAAACTGCGTCCGAACAGATCGCTACGCATCACGCGGATGTAGTCGTCGGTGGTGGTCACCGTGAGGCTCTTCGTCCTATCGAGCAGGTCGTTGGCGTGCAACGATACTTCGCCCATATCATCCTTGCCGAATTTGCAGCTGACCGAGAGGTTGAGAATCGTCTGCTCGATACGCATCCCCTCGCGCGTGGTGTTCGAGTAGGAGTAATTGCCGTCGCCCTGCACCCAGAAGCGTTTCAGGAAGTTAACACGCAGCGTGCCGCCCACCAGCTCGTTGATCGACTCGTAGAGTTCCTTCCCGTCGCGGTTGTGCCACCCCTTGCCGAGGGTGTTGCGCAGCGTCAGCTCGACATGTTGCGAGAAGTTGCTGATGTATTGTAGCGTCAGGTTGGCCGTATGGGCATCGTTGATGCTGAGGGTCGTGTTTTGGTAGAAGGGGTTGCGTTGATAGAGGTGGTCGGCCGAGAGGCGGAAGGTGGCCTTCAGCGCGTTCGACTTCTTGGCCAGAGCCAGACGGGTCGAGAAGTTCCGAGCACCATTGACATTCACCGGCTCGGAGAGCGATGCTCCGGCCGTCGTGGTGTAGTCGTACTCGGGCAGGTAGGTCTCCTCGGCAAAGTAACGCACCTGATTGACGATCTGGTTCGAGGTGAAGCGGTACGAGCCGTTCAACTCAAGACTTGTGGCCTGCTTGGCGCGGTTGAGGTTGATCGTGAAGCGTGCCGTGCGCGACAGGGGTTGCTCGAGCGTGGGGTTACCGGCCGTGAGGAAGAGCGGCGAGCTGTCGTCGATGTAGGGGCGCAGTTGCTCGATGGCCGGCACGGTGGGTGATTCACTGTAGCGGGCCGTCAGGCGGAGCGACTTTTTGCGGTAGCTGACAATCAGCGAGGGTGTCCAGTGGCGGTAGCGCGTGCGCTGATCATAGCCGACGGGGAAGTGCTCCTCGCTGCCGATGCGCGTGAAGTAGTGCGTGAGGCCCAGCGTTGAGCTCAACGAGCGATCCTTGTTGGTGTACTCGATGCTGTTGCTCCACCAATAACTCAGGTAGCGGTAGGTGTAGTGGTGTGTGCCGACCGTGTCGCGCTGCTGCAACAACTCATCCCAACTCAAGAGGTCGGAGTGGTCGTTGTTGAGCGAGAAGTGGTAGGCCGTTTTGTAACACCACCGCTTGGCCAATGGCTCGGTGTAGTCGATACGCGCGTGGAGCTCGTTGGTCGAGGCTCTCAGGCGACTGGTTCTCCATTGCGGGCTGGTACTCATGGCTGTCGTGTCGATGGTCAGCCCATCGCCCCGTTGATTGTCCAGGAGGTAGCTCAGCGACAGACTCAGTGTGCGATTGGGCTTCTCGAACATCTGGCGGTAGCTGCTGCTCAGATTGACCCCGTAGCCGCGAGCCTCGTCGCGATTGCGTACATCGGTGCCATAGCGAGCCTCGGGCAGGGTGTTGAGCGTGAGGTGGTGCCAATCGGTGTGGTTGGTCTTGTAGTGGGCCGAAGCACTGATGCTGAAGGTGTTCCGTTGTCCCACCTTGCGGTTGTAACGGACATTGTAGTCCAGGTCGAGGTTGCCCTCCTGGTCCTGGTTGTCTATCGTCGCGGTGTAGGCCGGCATCTCCCCATGAGCCATGTAGCGATTTTCGCTCAGCGAGTTGCGTTTGTTGCGCTCGGTGTTGAGCATGACGGTCTGCGTGAAGGTGTGTTTGCGTGCCTTGTTGTGGGTGAGTGCCAGCGAGAGATTGAGCCCGCGCGTGGGTTGCGTGGTCGGATTGGTGTTTCGTGTGTTGTAGTCGGCTGTGCCATAGAAGAAGATTCCCATTTTCTCGGCGGCATAGCGACGGTAGAAGGCGCCGAGTGTCCCCAGCGGATTGCCGGACTCCCCGTCGCCCGCGACATAAGCACCGGCAGCGGCCGAGAGTTGCACCTCGCTCACTTGGCGTACCTGCTGCTTGGTCTGCACATCCATCACGCGCTCCTTGGGCTTCAGCGTATCCTGCTCAATAAGACGGTCGGTGGCGTGTTGGTCATAGACGCGCACACGCTCGACGTTGTCGCTGCGAATCAGATCCATCGCCGCTTGCGTGTTGCGCCCGAAGAGCATCGAGCCGTTGATCAGGATCATCGTCACCTCCTCACCGCCGGCGTAGAGCTTCTCGCCGCGAATCTCCACACCCGGCAACTGCTTCAGCAGCTCACCCATGCGGTCGCCACGCATGGTCTTGAAGGCCGATGCGTTGTAGAGCGTCGTGTCGCCACGTTGAATCATCGCGATCTGCTTGCCCTGAATGACGATGGCCGAGATCTGCAACGAGTCGATCTGCATATTCACCTCGTAGCGTGCCGTGTAACGGGCCGGCAAACGACGCTCCTGCGTCTTGTAGCCCACATAGCTGGCACGCAGGGTGATGGAGTCCTCTTTGAGTACGGGGTTGAGTCGTAGATAACCATTGCGGTTGGTGGCTGCATGCAGCGTATCTCCGGGTGAGGGGATCACCGTGACGGTTGCGCCGGGCATCGGCTCCCTGCTGCCGGCATCCCATACATGAATGTGGAGGGTCGGGAGGTCGGGGCCTCCCTCGGCGTGTGACAGCTCTTTGATTTGTGCGTGCAGGTTCCAAACCCCGAACAGGGCCACAATCAATAGGCAGAAGCGTTTCATAACAGGCGTAGTTTTCTCAGATTGCAAGATACGAAAAATGTGTCAAAAAGCAAAACGAGGAGGCTAAAAACCGAAATTTTCACCCGCCTCTTTGGGCGATTCACCCGTTCGGTCACACGAGGGCTTGGGGTGTGAAAACGCCGCTGTGTGACTCTCTCGGCACGATTTTTGCCCCTTCTGTCGCTCGTTTACCGAGAGGGATGAAATGACTAAAATTTGGAGAATCGAAAAAGAATGCGTATCTTGCAATCGAAAACAAAGCCAAAGAGGCTTGCGAAAACCAATTTATTCACCGCTTTACGCACTAAAAAAGGATTGCCTATCGAGAAAACTCTACTCTTTTAACCCTTAAAAACGAAAGAGTATGAACGCTCAAGTACAGAGTGACCGCGCATTGCTCGGTCAGTACCTTGCAGGTGATCAAAGTGCCATTTCGCAGCTTATCGACCGTCACAGCCGCCGTGTACGCGATTATATCCGTATGATGGTGAAGGATCGTGATTTGGCCGACGACATTCTCCAGGATACCTTAATCAAAGTTGTTCGTGTCATTGACGAGGGTCGCTATGTCGATAGCGGCAAATTCCTCTCATGGATTCTGCGCATCGCCCACAACCAGGTGATCGACCACTTCCGCCGTGAGAAGCAGCAGAAGCAGCTCACCGAGGCCGATGCCGGTTACGATGTGCTGGGCACGATCCGCTTCTCGGAGCCGACCGTCGAGGATCGCATGGTCAGCGACCAGATTGCCGCCGATATTCGCGCCCTCATCGAGGAGCTTCCCGCCGAGCAGCGTGAGGTGGTCAAGATGCGCTACTACGCCAACCTGACCTTCAAGGAGATTGCCGAGGCTACCGACGTAAGCGTAAATACCGCCCTGGGTCGCATGCGCTATGCGCTGATCAACCTGCGCCGCATGATTCAGGAAAAAAAGATGGTATTAAGTTAGCCCTTCACACAATATTCCCCGCGTGGGTGCGTTTATAAGTAAAGAAACTTAAAAAAACGCATCTGCCTATGGAGGATATCGACCACGACAAACAGTTAAATGCCATCTCCGACGACGAACTTCTCATGTGTGAGGTTTTTCAAGGTGATCACGAGCTCTTCCTGCTCCATCACTACCTTACCGATGTTCTGGGTCAAGGGGATATATAGAGGGTTAATTTTTGATGGGAGAGGGGAGGTTTTTTTACCTCCCCTCTCTTTTTGTTTTCGATTTTATAGGGCACCTTTTGCACTTCCCTTGCGGGCTGCGAATGGGAAATACCTTTAGTATGTCCCATCCGCACCCACTGCGCGAAGCCCAAAATCTGCTCCTCTAAAATCAAAAACGGGTGGTGCTAATTGCCCCCGTTTTTGCTGGGGCTACTGGGGCTACTGGGCCCACTGACCGCTGACTGCTGACTGCTGATAGCTAAAAAAACCTCCGATTGCTCGGAGGTTTTTTCTTCGTTTAGCGAACCTTGAAATTCTCGTCGGCGCGCAGCGGAATCGGCATCGAAGCGTAGGTGCCGTTCGTGAGCTTGTCGCGAACCTGCTTGAAGGCCTCGATCGTGTAGTCCACATCCTCCAGCGTGTGAGCGGCCGTGGGGATGATGCGCAGGATGATCTCGCCCTTCGGGATAACGGGGTAGATCACCATCGAGCAGAATACGTTGTGGTTCTCGCGCAGGTCCACTACGAGGTTCGTAGCCTCCTGAACGCCACCCTTGAGGAATACGGGCGTTACGGGCGAGTTCGTCACACCGATATCAAAGCCGTTCTCGACCAGCTTCGACTGCATGGCGCGTACGATCGTCCAGAGCTTCTCCTGGAACTCGGGGTGCTCGCGGATCAGCTCGATACGCTTCAGGGCACCGATTACCATCGGCATCGGGAGCGACTTGGCATAGAGCTGCGAACGCATGTTGTAGCGCAGCAGGTTTACGAGCCAACGGGGACCGGCTACGAATGCACCGATACCGGCCATCGACTTGGCGAAGGTGTTGAACAGCACATCCACACCATCCACTACGCCGAAGTGGGCTGCCGTACCGCGACCCTGGGGACCCATCGTACCGAAGCCGTGTGCATCGTCCACCAGCAGGCGGAACTGGAACTCCTTCTTCAGGGCTACGATCTCATCCAGCTTACCCAGGTCACCCTTCATACCGAAGACACCCTCCGTGATGACCAGCACACCACCACGCTGCTCCTCGGCCAGGTCCGTGGCGTGCTTCAGCTGCAGGCGCAGCGACTCCATATCGTTGTGGCCAAAGACGAAGCGCTTGCCCTTGTGCATGCGCAGACCGTCGATGATGCAGGCGTGAGCCTCGGCATCGTAAACCACCACGTCACGCGGCGTGAGCAGGCAGTCGATGATCGAGATCATGCCCTGGTAGCCGAAGTTCAAGAGGAAGGCATCCTCCTTACCCACGAAGGCGCAGAGCTCACGCTCCAGCTGCTCGTGATATACCGTCTGACCGCTCATCATGCGGGCACCCATCGGGGCAGCCATACCAAACTTGGCAGCACCCTCGGCATCGGCCTTGCGTACCTCGGGGTGGTTAGCCAGACCCAGATAGTTGTTCAAGCTCCAGTTGAGCATCTCCTTACCACGGAACTTCATGCGGGGACCAATCTCACCCTCCAGCTTCGGGAAGGCGTAGTAACCGTGTGCAAAACCCATGTACTGGCCAATCGGGCCACCGGCATTCTTTTCCAGGCGATCAAAAATATCTACCATAGCTGTTGTTTATTTAAGTTTTTGAGTTTGTATCGCTGTTTGCGTGAACCATAGGTTCACAATCAATCAATCAAAGGTAGTGACTTTTCGCGCTATCGGGATAAGTATTTATACTTATTTAGCCCTTTTTTACACTTGCGTTGGTTGTTTTTGGCTCTTTTTGGAAGAGTCCGCGACTGATTTCGCGGCGCATCCGAACCACCTGAAGCCACTGCCACGGGCGTAACGCGAAGATCAGCAGGAGCGTTACAACCCATTTCAGACACTCTTTGAGTTGGCTTTCGAGCAGTTCGTTGCGGCTCATGGCGCGGCGGCGTTGGCTGATACCGATGTGGTAGCTCAGCCGTTTGAGGTACTCCGTGGTGAGCTTCTCCGGTGGGATGATGTGCCACATCACGGCATCGGGCAGATACCAGAGCGTTTCGCCCGCCTCGCGCAGGCGCAGGAAGAAGTCGTTCTCCTCGCCACCGATCAGCTTGCCGCCGACACGGCCCAGCTCGGTGTCGAATCTGTAGCGGAGGGCCACCTCACGGCGGTAGGCCATGTTGCCCCCTCCGGGCAGGGCTCCCTTTGGGAAGGGGCGCACCTTCTCGCCGTAATCCATCGGATTGGCGATCGGGCGTTCGGTCCAGCGGCTCATCCAGCGGGGTCGGCCCGTGGGGTACTCGGCGATGATCTTGCCACCCGCCACATTGGCTTCGGGATGGGTATCGAAGAAGCGGAGGTAGGCTGCGAGGAACTCCCGATTGATGCGCTCGTCGTCGTCGATCGAGGCAATCAGCTCGGTCGTAGCCTCCCGTAGGCCGCGGTTGCGTGCATGCGACACGCCTGCCTTGGGCTCATAGACGCGGCGAATGTGGAGCGTGGGGTGCTCCTGCGCAAAGCGCGCGACGGCTTCGGCGGTGTTGTCGGTCGAGGCGTTATCCACCACGATACACTCCCACAGCGCGGGGTCGAGCGACTGCGCGGCGACCGAATCAAGGGCGCGCAGCAGCTCGCGGGAGCGGTTGTAGGTCGGAATAATCAGTGTCAGGCGGAACATCGTAACGGGCTTTTAATGACGGAGTTTGCGGTAGGAGAGTACCTCGAAGTCGAGTTGTCGTTTCTCCAGGTCGGCACGCACCACCCTGACACGCATCTCATCGCCCAGCGTGAGGCTGATGCCCGTGCGGTGTCCCTGCAGTTCGTAGCGCTCGGGATCGAAGTGGAAGAAGTCCCCCTCAATATCGCGCAGGTAGGCCATGCCCTCGATGTGGGTATCCTCCAATTCGATGTAGACACCCCATTCGCTCATGCCCGAGATATGGCCCGTGAACTCCTCGCCTAAGTGCTCCTTCATGAACTCGACCATCTTGTATTTGATCGAGGCGCGTTCGGCATCGGCAGCGATCACCTCACGCTCCGAGGCGTGTTCGCAGAGCGCCTCCAACGAGGCCTTGTCGGCCGACTTGCCCCCTTCGAGGTAGTGCGCCAGGAGGCGATGCACCAGCATATCGGGGTAGCGACGAATCGGCGAGGTGAAGTGCGTGTAGTAGGGGAATGCCAGGCCGTAGTGGCCCACGTTGTCGGTCGAGTAGACCGCCTTGGCCATTGAGCGAATGGCCATCGTGGAGAGGGCGTTGGCCTCGGCCGAGCCCTTGACCTTGTCCAGAAGTTTGTTCATCTCCTTGGCGATGGCTCGACCCTTCGAGGCGCGGAAAAGGTGGCCGAAGCGGAGGGCAAATTCGCGGAAACGGTCCAGCTTATCCTCGCTCGGTGTATCGTGTACGCGGTAGATCATCGTGCGGGGGGTCTTGCGCCCCTTCTCCGAGATGCGGTGGGCGCAGTATTCCGCTACGCGGCGGTTGGCCAGGAGCATAAACTCCTCGATGAGTTGGTTAGCCTCCTGCTGCACCTTGAAATAGACCTCGATGGGCTTGCCACTCTCGTCGAGGCGGAACTTCATCTCCTCGCCCTCGAAGGCAATAGCGCCGCTCTTAAAGCGCTCGGTGCGCATCTTCTGCGCCAGGCGGTGGAGCGTAAGAATCGCCTCGGCATGATCGCCACGGCCCGTCTCGATGATCTCCTGCGCCTCCTGGTAGGCATAGCGGCGGTCGGAGTGGATCACCGTGCGGCCAAACCACTCGTCCATGATCTCGGCATCCTCGTTGAGGGTAAAGACGGCCGAGAAGCAGAGGCTTGTCTCGTGGGGACGGAGCGAGCAGAGTTCGTTGCAGAGGCGCTCGGGGAGCATCGGGATCGTGCGATCCACCAGATAGACGGATGTACCGCGTGCCTCGGCCTCCTGGTCGATCACGGAGTGGGGACGGACATAGTGTGTCACATCGGCAATGTGTACACCCACCTCCCACACGCCCTCGCGGAGTTGGCGGAGCGAGAGGGCATCGTCGAAGTCCTTGGCATCGGCAGGGTCGATCGTCAGGGTCAGCACATCGCGGAAGTCGCGGCGGCGGGTGATCTCCTCCTGCGTAATCTCGCCCTTGATGCGATGAGCAGCCTCCTCGACCTCCTCTTCGAAGCGGTACGGAAGGTCATATTCGGCTAAGATGGCGTGCATCTCGGTATCGTTGTTGCCGGCCATGCCGAGGCGTTCAACCAGCTCGCCCAGGGGGCTTTTCGATCCGGGAGTCCACTCCACGATGCGGACCACCACCTTCTCGCCATCGCGCACCTCGGGGTAGCGCTTCTTCGGCAGGTAGATGTCGTAGGGCAGTCGGCGCGAGTCCGTGCGCACGAAGATTTGGTGTGCCCCCACCTCGGCAATGCCGACATAGGGCTTGGTGCTGCGCTCTACGATGCGGGTAATCTCGCCCTCGAGCTTGCCGTCACGGCTGCGGTGCATGACGACCACCTCCACGCGGTCGCCCTCTAACGCACCGTAGGTATTGCGTTGATGGACAAAGATATCGTTCTCCAACTCCTCACACTTGACATAGATCGACCCGCTGGCGATCATGTCACACACTCCTTCGTAGTGGGGGAGGTGACGGTTCGTGAGTCGGTATTTGTGGCGGGCACACTCCTCGATGACCCCCTCGTCGTAGAGGCGGTCGAGGATGGCGAGTGTCTCGCGTATGCCGTCGCGCCCTGCACCGCCCGAGGCGGCTGCGAGGTGCTTCAATGAGAATTTGTTGTTCGGGAACTCCCGAAAGAGGTTGATGATGACCGAGGCGCGATCGTGGCGGCCTCTCTTTTTCTCCTTTTTCATCCTATTGCAGTAGTGTAATGGCGAGTGCGTGCATCAGGCGAATGCCGATCGGCAGTGCCTGCTCGTCGGGGTTAAAGTGGGGCGTGTGGGAGCGCCCTGCCGCCTTGCCGACCCCCAGGCGGAAGAAGAGCGAGGGGTAGCATTGCGTGTAGAAGCCGAAGTCCTCGGCCGTGGTGCGGAGCGTGAGCGGCTCAACCTGCAAGCCCTGTCGGAGGGCGGTCTTCTCGGCCAACGCCACGAGTGCCGAATCATTGACCACCGAGGGGTAGCCGTGGCTCAGGTCGAAGCGGGTTGTCGTGCCGTGCTGCGCATCGTTTGCGGCGCAGAGGCGGGCAATCTCGCTGTGGAGTGCCTCGCGGCGCAGCTCGTCGAAGGTGCGGAGCGTACCCTCCAGATAGACTTCGTCGGGGATCACATTCGTAGCCCCTGCAGCCTCCACCTTTCCGATCGAGAGCACCTCCTCGGGGCGGTTGAGCTTCAGGAGCGAGGTGATGAGCGAGGCGGCAGCCTCGACGGGGTCTTTCACGAGGGGGCGCATTGCGCCGTGTCCGCCACGTCCCGTGACGGTGAAGCGCAGCTCGTCGCTCGAGGCCATGTATTGACCCGCCTTGAGGCCGATTGTCCCCACCTCCAGCTGCCACTCGACATGTTCGCCGATGCAGGCTACGATGTCGTAGCCGTCGAAGGGGTGCTCCTTCAGCACAAGCGAAGCGCCACCCGGGTTGCACTCCTCACCGGGCTGGAAAAGGCCGAAGACCGTACCCGCGAAGTCGGGGTTTTCGTGCAGCTTCAGCAGCGCACCGTAGAGCGTGGCGGCGTGCATATCGTGGCCGCAGGCGTGCATCACGCCCCGATTACAGGAGGCGTATGCAAGTGCGGTCTGCTCCTCGATCGGGAGGGCATCGATGTCGGCACGGAGGATGACGGCACGGCGCTCGGTGGCGGGGGTGGTCTTGGTGCCCCGAATCACGGCTAACGTGCCTGTGGTGGCGATGGCGCGATGCTCGATACCTGCCAGGGTCAGCTTTTCGCGGATAAACCGAGCCGTCTCATGCTCCTCGAACGAGAGCTCGGGATGACGGTGCAGGTGGCGACGGAAGTCGATGGCGTTCATGGTGTTATTGGGGTTGTTAAGGTTGTGGGCGGTCGTCGGGCTTTTGGTCTGAGCCCACTGGGGCCACTGGGGCCACTGAGCCCACTGAAAAACTTATCTCTTTCCTCTTAAAATATCGCTTTGGCGATTTTTTCGATGTTTTCGGCTTTGCCCATCGAGTAGTAGTGCAGCACGGGGACACCCGCAGCCATCAGTTCGCGGCTCTGGGCGATGGCCCACTCGGTGCCGATCTCGCGCACGGCGGTTTTATCCTCGGCATGGGCGCGCACCTCGCGCACCAGCTCCTCGGGCATGTGGCAACCGAAGGTGGCAGGCAGCAACTCCAGGTGGCGCACCGTCGAGAGGGGCTTGATGCCCGGAATGATCGGGACGGTGATGCCGATCGCTCGGCAACGCGCCACGAAGTCGAAGAAGCGGCTGTTGTCGAAGAAGAGTTGCGTCACGATGTACTCGGCACCTGCATCGACCTTCGCTTTGAGGTGTCGCAGGTCCTCTTCGGGTGAGGTGGCATCGCCGTGCATCTCGGGGTAGCCCGCCACGCCGATCGTGAAGCGCGAGCGGTGGGTGAGCTCCACCTCCCCATCGACAAACTCGCCGCGGTTCATGGCCGCAATCTGCCGTACCAAATCCACGGCGTGGGCATGCCCCTCGGGGTGGGGCTTGAACTGCTTCTCGCCCGTGAAGGCATCGCCGCGCAACGCCAGGACATTGTGAAGCCCCAGGAAGTCGAGGTCGATCAGCGCATCCTCGATATCGTAGCGCGAGTGTCCGCCACAAATCAGGTGGGGCACTACCTCCACCTTGTAGCGTTCGCGGATGGCCGTGGCAATGCCCACCGTGCCCGGACGACGGCGCACCACATGGCGATCCACGGTGCCGTCGGCACGGCGCACCTCCTTCAGCACCTCGCGGTGGAAGGTCACATTGATATAGGCAGGGTCGTAGGGCAAGAGGCGGTCGATGGTGGCCGCAATGCCCTCCATGCCATCCCCTTTGAGGGGCGGCAACAGCTCGAAGGCAAAGCGCGTGGTGTGTGCGCGCTCGGCTTCGTGTATGCGTTCTACAACATTCATAAGTTGTTGGGTAATAGCTTTTTAATTGTTTCGGTATCCATCCCGCGACGACGGGCATAGTCCGCAAGTTGCTCCTCGTCGATCTTGCCCACCGAGAAGTACTCCCCGTCGGGAATCAGCAGACCGCAGAGCGCCTCGGCAGGGTCGATCATCCAATTCTCCGTCAGGCGCATCGTGGTCAGCACCTCGACAGCCAGCAGGTCGAAGATTTCGCGTTTGAGCGAGTGGTCGGGCGTGGCGGGGTAGCCCAACGCCATGCGGCGACCCTCATAGCGTTCGCCGATGATGGCCTCCGGGGCGAGTTGTTCGCCCTGTTCGTAGCCCCACATATCGCGGCGCACGAAGCGGTGGACATGCTCCATGAAGGCCTCCGTGAGGCGGTCCGTGAGGAGCTTCGAGAGCATGGCGCGGTAGTCGTCCCCCTCGCCCTTGAAGCGCTCGGTGAGGGCCTTGAGCCCCACGCCTGCCGTCACGGCAAAGCAGCCGATGTGGTCATGCTCGGTGGCAACGTAGTCGGCCAGCGAGCGGTTCTCCTCCCCCTGGGTTTGGTTGCGGAGCATCGCCAGGCGCACCTCGCGGCGCTTGCCCTGAATGAGGATATCATCCCCCTCACGGCGGGCGGGGTAGATAGCCGCCACGCCTTGCAGCGTGAGGAGTTTTTTGGCCTTGATCTCTTGCAGGAGCGCTTGGGCATCGGCCATCAGCTGGCGTGCCTCGTCGCCCTTTGCAGGGTCATCCAGGATGGCGGGGTAGTGCCCCTTGAGCCCCCAGGCGGCGAGGAAGAAGTTCCAATTAATCAGCCCCTCGACCTCCTCGATGGCCACATCGTGGAACATCAGGCGACCCACATGGAGCGGCGCAATGGGGGTGTGGTTGGCCCTCTCGGCACCCCTCTTGCGCGCCTCGGAGAGCGTAAGGAGGGTGCGCTGTTGTGCGGCATTGGCGTATTGTTGGCGGAGGCGCTCCTGCTCCGCGCGGAGCTCACGGGCGTACTCCTCGCCCTCACGGCCGAGCAACCCCTGCAGGATGCGGCTGTTTTGGCTGGCGTTGGCCGAGTGGGCCACAATGCCTCGGTAGAGGGGGGCCATCTTCACGGCCGTATGGAGCGGCGAGGTGGTAGCACCACCCACCACAACGGGAATCGAGAGTCCCTGCTCCTCCAATTTGCGGCAGACGGTCATCATCTCATCGAGCGAGGGGGTAATCAGTCCGCTCAGGCAGATGGCATCCACGCGGTGGCTCACTGCCTCCTCGATAATCTTCTCGGCCTCGACCATCACGCCTAAGTCGATGATCTCGAAGCCGTTGCAGGCCATTACCACCGAGACGATATTTTTGCCGATGTCGTGCACATCGCCCTTGACGGTGGCCAGCAGGATGCGCCCTGCGGAGTGGGCGGTGTGGCTCTGCTCCTCGATGTAGGGGGTGAGCACCGCCACGGCGCGTTTCATGACGCGGGCACTCTTGACAACCTGCGGCAGGAACATCTTCCCCTCGCCAAAGAGTCGTCCCACCTGCTCCATGGCAGGCATCAGCATCCCGTCGATGACCCCGATGGGGCTTTTCACGGCCTCGTAGGCCTCTAAGGTGTCGGCCTCGATGTGCTCCGTAAGTCCCTTCAGAAGGGCATATTCGAGCCTTTCGCGGCAGCTCTTCGTGCGCCACAGGTCGGTGTCGTGGGCTGCTGTCGTCGGGATCGATTTGATCGTTTCGGCATAGGCCGTAAGGCGCTCCGCAGCATCCTGACGGCGGCAGAGGATCACATCCTCGACCCGCTCCAGGAGTTCGGGTTCGATGTCGTCGTAGATGCGCAGCAGGGCAGGGTTTACGATGCCGAGCTGCATACCTGCCCGAATGGCGTGGTAGAGGAAGGCGGCGTGCATCGCCTCGCGGACGGTGTTGTTGCCGCGGAACGAGAACGAGAGGTTCGACACGCCACCCGTCACCTGCACGGCAGGGTAGCGCTCCTTAATCGTGCGCGTAGCATCGATAAAGGCCTTGGCGTAGCCGTCATGCTCCTCCATGCCCGTAGCCACGGCTAAGATGTTGGGGTCGAAGATGATCGCCTCGGCGGGGAAGCCATCCTCGGTAAGGAGGCGGTAGGCGCGGTCGGCGACCTCGATTTTGCGTTCGTAGGTGGCCGCCTGCCCCTCCTCGTCGAAGAGCATCACGACCACGGCAGCGCCGTAGCGGCGTATCTTGCGGGCCTTGTCGAGGAAGGCCTCCTCGCCCTCTTTGAGCGAGATGGAGTTTACGACCGAGCGACCCTGCGTCATCTGCAGTCCGGCCTCGATCACCTCCCAGCGCGACGAGTCGATCATCACGGGGACACGGGCAATCTCGGGTTCGGAAGCAATGAGCGCCAGGAAGGTACGCATCGCCTCCACGCCGTCGATCATGCCGTCATCCATGCAGACATCAATCACCTGCGCCCCTGCCTCGACCTGCTGTCGGGCCACCGAGAGGGCCTCTTCGTACTGCTTCTCGCGGATCAGGCGGGCAAACTTGGCCGAGCCGGCCACGTTGGTTCGTTCGCCCACATTGATAAAGTTCTTCTCGGGCGTTATCTCCAACGGCTCAAGGCCGCTCAGGCGGGTCACGGGTCGTTTTTCGGGGAGGGGTCGGGGTGCATAGTCGCGGACGATCTTGTTCAGCTCGAAGATGTGCTCGGGTGTCGTGCCGCAGCAGCCGCCCACGATGTTCAGCAGGCCACGCTCTAAGTAGCGGCGGATATCCTCGGCAAACATCTGCGGCGTTTCGTCGTAGCCGCCCGTGAGGTTCGGAAGCCCTGCGTTGGGGTGTGCCGAGATGCGGCACGACACCACGGCATCGAGGCGTTCGATGTAGGGCATCAGTTCGCGCGCTCCGAAGGCGCAGTTAAGACCCACGGAGAGGAGGTCGGCGTGCTCGATGGAGGCGGCAAAGGCCTCCACGGTCTGCCCCGAGAGGGTGCGGCCGCTCCGATCGGCCAACGTGCCCGACACCATGACGGGGAGCGTGCAGCGGGCCTCCTCCACGGCGTAGAGGGCCGCCTTGCAGTTGAGCGTGTCGAAGACCGTCTCGATGAGGATGATATCCGCGCCACCCTCCATGAGCCCCTCGATCTGCTCACGGTAGGCATCTTTTAATTCCGTGAAGCCGATCTCGCGCGAGGCGGGGTTCTCGACATCGGCCGAGAGGGATGCGGTGCGGTTCGTGGGACCCACCGAGCCTGCCACGAAGCGGGGCTTCGAGGGGTTCTGCTGCGTGTAGCGGTCGGCCACCGTGCGCGCCAGGCGGGCTGAAGCACGCGCTATCTCGCGGGCATACGCCGAAAGGGCGTAGTCCGAAAGGGATATGCGGTTGGCGTTGAACGAATTGGAGGTGATGATATCCGCCCCTGCGCGGAGGTACTTCTCGTGAATCTCGGCCACGGCCTCGGGCTGCGTGAGCGAGAGCAGGTCGTTGCAACCCTTCAGGGGCGCAGGGTGCTCCGCGAAGCGTGTAGCGCGGTACTCCGCCTCGCCGAAGCGGTTTTGCTGCATCATCGTACCGAAGCCGCCATCGAGCAGCAGGATGCGCTCCGCGAGCGCCGTATAGAGTCTTTTTGTCATTGTTTGATGAGTTCGATTTGGTAGATTTTCGGCCACTTCTTGCCCGTGATGAAGATGCGCCCCGCAGCCTCGTCATAGGCGATGCCGTTCAGCACGTCGGTCGTCATCTCACGCTCCGCCTCGGGGAGGATGCCTGCGAGGTTGAGGATCCCCTCGACGACACCCGATCGGGGGTTGATCATCAGAATCTCGTCCGTGAGGTAGACATTGGCCCAGAGCCGTCCGTCGATCCACTCCAACTCGTTGATGTAGTTGATCGGCTCGCCACGGAGCGTCACGGCCATCGAGCCACGGCGTGCAAAGGTCTTGGGATCAAGGCGATAGATCGTGGGTGTGCCGTTCGAGAAGTAGAGCTGCGTGCCATCGGTGGCAAGTCCCCACCCCTCGCCTGCGTAGCGGAAGTCGCCGATTCTCAGCCCCGACGAGCGGCTGTAGAGGTGGCAGACATTCTCGGTCCAGGTGAGCTGGTAGATCGTGTCGCCCAGCAGCGTGATACCCTCGCCAAACTCCCCCTCGGGGAGGCGGTGGAGAATCTCCTCCCGACCCGTTGCCAGGTCGGTGGTTTTGAGGAGCGAATGGCCATACTCGCCCGTACCCTCCCACAGGAGGCCGTCCGTGTAGTGAAGCCCCTGCGTGTAGGCTTCGCGCGAGTGGGCATATTCGGCCACCACGCGGTAGGTGTAGCGCGTAGGCTCTTTGAGATCGAGTTGCACCGTGCGCCCCTTACGGCCACATCCACAGGCCATTGGCAAGACGAGCAACAGAAAAAGCAGTGTTTTGAGGTGTTTCATAGGGCAAATATAGTGAAAAAAGAGCAAAGCTCTTTCGGAAAATTAAAAATTAAGAGAATTGGGGGGGCGACTAAAGGGAACTAAAGGGGACTAAGGGCGACTAACGCACAACCTACCCCCTTAGCAACCTTTAGCAACCTTTAGCAACCCTTCCTCCACGACGGTCAATAGCTCCACCACCGTCAGCTACCTTCCCCACCTAAAACGGACACTCCTCTTCCTCCTCCTCTGTCACAGGTGTCACAGGTGTCACGGGTGTCACGGGTGTCACGCCCTGTGACAGCGTGACAGCGTGACAGCTCACATCGGGCAGTCGAACCAACCCCTCCTCTTCCACCAAACGGCCACTGCGAAGCGCTCGCGCGATGCGCATCAGGGCCGCCGTGCGCCCCAACCCCAACACCTCGCGGAGCTTATGTGCCAAGACCGAACGCTCCACCACACCGCCATACTCCGTGCGGATGAGTTGCAGCAGCCGATCCCCCTCCTGCGACCCCTCCTCGGGAAGCTCGGCCAGGATCGGAATACCCTCCTCGCCCACCATAAAGGCAAAGCGCTCAAAGGGTTCGTTGCGGCAGAACTGCGGCTCAACGATCGACCTTTCGCCCACCTTGTGGACATAGATCACCGTCTCGGCCTTGCGCTGGAGCGACGAGCCGAGGTGTCCGCGTGCCTTGTCCGTACCCGGATTGGCATGCAGCACACAGAGGATGTGGCAATCGTGGAGCGTCGAGAGCGCCATCAGCCGATTGACCAACCGGTCGCTCTCCTCCAAGTCGTTCGTGTTGCGTTGCAGGTCGGCAATGCCGTCCACGACCACCATCGAGGGTCGCAACAGCTCGATCTCCTCGGTCAGCGCCTCCAGGCGTACCTGCGGCTCTAACTCACGCAGCGATACGACCGTCAGGCGCGAATCCATCGGATAGCCCTCCGTAGCGGTGAACCCCATGAGCGTATGGAGGCGATCCACCACCTTGCGCACATGGCTCTTGCTCTGCTCCGTATCGAGCCACAAGACCCTGTGCAGGGGGTTACGCCCCACATTCTGAAAGGGGCGTGCCTTTTTACCCAAGGCCAACATCGAGCCGATGAGGGCCGTCGTAAGGAAGGTCTTCTTACTCTTCGGCGCACCGACAATGGCCGAGAGGTTGCCCGGTGTGCATACCGAGACCGAGTCGATCGTGAGAATCGGTTTCGGCTCTTCGTATTGCTCCTCCATGTTGATACGGTAGGGGGCAAAACGAGAGGCCGCCAAGTCATCGAGGTACTCGCGGTAAGTACCCGCGAAGGGCATCGTATCAGTCAAATTATTTGACTTTGTGGCGGGTGCAATAGGCATACCCGCAGCAGGCTGCTGAAGCTTATCAGTAGTTACCATAGTATAAATATTATTTATAATGATTAGATGTATGTAACTACCTGTAAAGCGTAGCATGCATTGCCTTACAGGTCGGTTACGGTTGGTTTTGTAAGATTCGTGCAAAAGCACCCGAACAGGGCTGCGCGTAGGGAAATGTGTGTTGCGAAGCGCAGTGTGTGGTGCGGTGTGTTGTACGATGTGTGGCAGGTAGGTTCTCCTATCCGCCTGCAAATATACAATAATTGAACCCGCTTGTCAAGAGTTTTGGGTTATTTTTTTTGAGGGGGGGGTGTCACGCTGTCACACTGTCACAGGGCGTGACACCTGTGACAGGTGTGACAGGTGTGACACCGGTGACAGGTAGTGGACGGTGGTGGAGCTGTTGGCGGTCGTGGATGAAAGGTTACTAAGGGTTACTAAGGGTAGCTAAGGGGGTTGGTTGTGCGTTAGTCGCCCTTAGTCGCCCTTAGTTGCCCTTAGTTGCCTTTAGTCCCCTTTAGTCGCCTTTAGCTCCCTTTAGCCCCCTTAATTATTTTGAATTCTTAATTAATATTTGTATCTTTGCGCGCCGAATGTGCATGAATAGAGAAGCAAAACGAATATAACTTATTTACTATGAACATTGTACGCGATCAGCGCGAGGGTGGTGTTTCGATCCTCAGCGTGAAAGTTGTCGAGGCAGATTATGCTGCCGAGGTGGAGAAGGCTCTGCGCGAGTACCGTCGCAAGGCCAACATTCCGGGCTTCCGTCCCGGCATGGTGCCCATGGGCATCGTCAAGAAGATGTACGGCAAGGGTGTCCTGGCCGAGCAGTCGTACCGCATGGCTTCGAATGCCGTGTTCGAGTACCTGCAGAAGGAGAAGATCGACTACCTGGGTGATGTGATCCCCTCGGAGGAGCAGGGCGACTTCGACTTCGAGAACGGCACGGAGTTCGAGTTCAAGTTTGAGGTGGGCGAGGCTCCCGCACTCAACCTCGAGCTTACGGAGAAGGACAAGCTGACCTACAACAAGATCAAGATCGACAAGAAGATGCACGCCGACTACCGCGAGAACTACCTGCGCCGCTTCGGTCGCCTGGTAGACGTGGAGGAGGTAGCCTCGGACGAGGCCCTGACCGTGGTGCTGGACAACGGCGAGATGCAGATTCAGGATGCCTATGTAGGGCTGATCTCGATGACCGAGGAGGAGCGCAAGCCCTTCCTGGGTAAGAAGGTGGGCGACAAGATGCAGGTCAATGTAAACGAGCTTTACAAGACCGAGGCACAGCGCGCCGCCATCCTCCAGGTGAAGGCCGAGGAGCTCGCATCGATCAACCCCGAGTTCGAGCTGGAGATCACGAAGATCCGCAAGTTCTCGGAGCCGGAGCTGAGCGAGGAGTTCTTCAAGATGGCTTTCCCCGCAGGCAATGTAACCAATGAGAAGGAGCTGGATAAGATGCTCGACGAGGAGATCGCCCGTGAGCTGGGTCGTGAGAGCGACTACATGTTCACGCTCCAGGTGCGCAACTACCTCATCGAGAAGGCCGGCCTGCAGATGCCGGAGGCCTTCCTCAAGCGTTGGCTCTACACGATCAACGAGGGTAAGTTCTCGATGGAGGATATCGAGAAGGACTTCGACCAATTCCTGCAGATGTTCACCTGGAACTTCATCCAGAAGCAGCTCATCGAGCAGGAGAAGCTCACGGTAACCCCCGAGGATGCCACCGCGGAGGCCAAGGCGCTGGCTGCAGCCCAGTTTGCCCAGTACGGCATGCCGTCGGCTCCCGAAGATATGCTGGAGGGCTACGCCAAGCAGATCCTCGAGAACAAGGAGCAGGCACAGAAGATCTACGAGAAGCTCCTCGAGCAGAAGGTTGTAGAGGCCGTGAAGGCCAAGATCAAGGTGACCGAGAAGGCTGTTTCGGCCGACGACTTCGCAAAATTGGCGAAAACCTTGTAGGATTTTTAGAAAAAAATCGTATCTTTGGACTTTGCAGGCGTGATGTTTGCAAAGTCCTTTTTATTTGACAGGAACAACGATGGCTTCGGAATTTGAGAAATATGCCCGCCTACATTGCGGGATCAGCTCGCTTAAGTTGCATGACTTTCAGTCGGTTGCAGCGGGCTATGTGTCGCCCACGATCATCGAGGAGCGACAGCTGAACGTGGCGCAGATGGATGTCTTCTCGCGCCTGATGATGGAGCGTATCATCTTCCTCGGTGCCCCGATCTACGACGATGCGGCCAACATCATCCAGGCCCAGCTCCTCTTTTTGGAGTCGGTGGACCCCGAACGGGATATCCAGCTCTACATCAACTCGCCCGGTGGCTCGGTGACGGCAGGCCTGGGTATCTACGACACGATGCAGCTCATCTCGTGCGACGTGGCGACCCTCTGTGCCGGCTTGGCCGCCTCGATGGGTGCCGTGCTGCTGACGGCAGGTGCTGCAGGAAAACGCTCCGCGCTTCCCCACTCGCGTGTGATGATTCATCAACCCCTGGGCGGTGCGCAGGGTCAGGCCTCGGATATCGAGATCACGGCCCGCGAGATTCAGAAGACGAAGCGCGAGCTGTATGAGATCCTGGCGGCCCACTCGGGCGTGTCGCTCAAGAAGATCGAGCGCGATGCCGACCGCGACTATTGGCTCACGGCTGCGGAGGCCAAGGAGTACGGCCTGATTGACGAAGTGCTGACAAAGAGAAAGTAGAAAGCAGAAAAAGGCAGAAAAGGCGAAAAAGGCGAAAAAGGCGAAAACCCTTCACGCCCTTTATGCCCTTCACGCCTTTCATGCCCTTCAACATAAACCATGACACAACAAAAAAACAACCGCCGAGGAGGCGGAAACCATACGGGCGATTGCTGCTCGTTCTGCGGCGCGAAGCGTGCGGATGTCGAGATCCTCTTCCAGGGCATGGAGGGGGCCAACATCTGCAACAAGTGCATCGAGAACGGCCACCGCATTCTGCTCGATAACGAGGTGGTCGATCGAGGCCCCAAGGCTGCTCCGCTGAAGCAGGAGGAGCTGCTGAAACCGCGCCAAATCAAATCGTTCCTCGACCAGTGGGTCATTGGTCAGGACGAGGCGAAGCGTGCGATGGCCGTGGCGGTCTATAACCACTACAAGCGCCTCATGGCCAAGACGGAGGCCGAGGAGGTCGAGATCGACAAGTCGAACATCGTCCTCGTAGGCCCTACGGGTACGGGTAAGACGCTCCTGGCCCGCACGATAGCCAAGCTGCTGAAGGTCCCCTTCACGATTGTCGATGCTACGGTCTTGACCGAGGCGGGCTATGTGGGTGAAGATGTCGAGAGCATCCTCTCGCGCCTGTTGCAGGTGGCCGACTACAATGTGGCCGAGGCGGAGCGAGGCATCGTCTTTATCGACGAGATCGACAAGATCGCCCGCAAGGGGGATAACCCCTCCATCACGCGCGACGTGTCGGGCGAGGGTGTGCAGCAGGCGCTGCTGAAGATCTTGGAGGGTACGACGGTCAATGTTCCGCCCCAGGGTGGCCGCAAGCACCCCGACCAGAAGTTTATCCAGGTCAATACGCGCAACATCCTCTTCATTTGCGGTGGCGCGTTTGACGGCATCGAGAAGAAGATCGCCCAGCGATTGAATACCCACGCCTTAGGCTATGGTCGCGTGAAGACCGAGCAGGTCGATCGCAAGAATTTGATGAAGTACATCCTGCCGCAGGACCTGCGCTCGTTTGGCCTGATCCCCGAGCTGGTGGGTCGTCTGCCCGTCTTGACCTTCATGCAGCCCTTGGGTCGTGAGGCACTACTCAGAATCCTCACCGAGCCGAAGAACGCCATTGTGCGCCAGTATGAGCGCTTGTTTAAGATGGATGGCGTGGAGCTCAGGTTCGAACCCGAGGTGCTGGAGTACATCGTGGATAAGGCGGTGGAGTTTAAGCTCGGTGCGCGTGGCCTGCGCTCGATTGCCGAGGCGGTGATGACCGATGCGATGTTCGAACTTCCGTCGAGTGACGAGAAGCAATTCACGGTGACCTTGGCGTATGCCCGTGACCGCTTCGAACGGGCCAACCTGGCACAGCTCAAACAGGTGGGATAGCGCTATAAGCGACAAATGACGAACGACGACGAAACAAGCAACAAACTAAATACCTTTAACATTATGGCTACTAATTCCGAATTGAAGCGTGTTGCGGACAACATCCGTGTCCTGTCTGCAGCGATGGTCGAAAAGGCCAAATCGGGTCACCCCGGCGGTTCGATGGGCGGTGCCGATTTCATGGCCGTCCTCTTTACCGAGTTTTTGAACTACGACCCCCAGAAGATGAATCACCCCTACCGTGATCGTTTCTTCCTCGACCCGGGTCACATGTCGCCGATGCTCTACGCGACGCTGGCCCTGGCCGGCAACTACACGATGGAGGATTTGGAGAACCTCCGCCAGTGGGGTAGCGTAACGCCCGGTCACCCCGAGGTGGATGTGATGCGCGGTGTGGAGAACTCGTCGGGCCCGCTGGGTCAGGGTCATGCCATTGCCCTGGGTGCCGCGATTGCCGAGCGCTTCATGGTGGCTCGCTTTGGCGAGTGGATGGCGCATAAGACCTACGCCTACATCTCGGACGGTGCTGTCGAGGAGGAGATTTCGCAGGGTGTGGGCCGCATTGCGGGTCACCTCGGCCTTGCGAACTTCATCATGTACTACGACTCGAACAACGTGCAGCTCTCGACCAAGGTCGATGAGGTCGATACGGAGGATGTGGAGATGAAGTATAAGGCTTGGAATTGGAACGTGATCTCGATCGACGGCCACAACATCGACGAGATTCGTGCCGCGCTGGTAGCTGCCAACAAGGAGACGGAGCGTCCGACGATCATCATCGGTAAGACGATCATGGGTAAGGGTGCCCTGGCTGCCGACGGTTCGTCGTTCGAGGATAAGATCTCGACCCACGGTCAGCCCCTCTCGGCTGCCGGTGCAGACTTTGCCGCCACGATGAAGAACTTAGGTGCCGATGCCGAGAACCCGTTCCGGGTGTTTGCCGAGTCGGAGGCTGCCTTTGCTGCCCGCAAGGAGGCGCTGCAGGCTTGGAGCGACGAGATGGCTGCCACGGAGAAGGCTTGGCGACAGGAGAATAAGGCCCTGGCAACGAAGCTCGACAAGTTCCTCAAGAACGAGCTGCCGGAGATTGACTACAAGTCGATCGAGATGAAGGCCGATGTAGCTACGCGTGCCGCCTCGGCTACCGTATTGAGCGTTTTGGCCGACAAGGTGGAGAACCTGGTGGTGGCTTCGGCCGACCTCTCGAACTCGGATAAGACGGATGGCTACCTGAAGAAGACCACGGCCTTCACGAAGGGCGACTTCACGGGTAAGTTCTTCCAGGCCGGTGTTTCGGAGCTGACGATGGCCTGCGTGATGAACGGTATGGCCCTGCATGGTGGCGTGATTCCCGCCTGCGGTACCTTCTTCGTATTCTCGGACTACATGAAGCCCGCCGTGCGCCTTTCGGCCCTGATGCGCCTACATGTGATCTATATCTGGACGCATGACTCGTTCCGCGTAGGTGAGGATGGTCCTACCCACCAGCCGATCGAGCACGAGGCACAGATCCGCCTCATGGAGCACCTGAAGAACCACCACGGCGAGCGTTCGATGGTAGTGCTTCGCCCGGGTGATGGCGAGGAGACCGTGACGAGCTGGAAGCTCGCCCTGGAGGAGCAGCGCCCCGTAGCCCTGATTCTCTCGCGTCAGAACATTAAGACCCTGCCCACGCTCGGTAAGCAGCGCCGCGAGGAGGCTCTGCAGGTTGCCAAGGGTGGTTATGTAGTGATGGATGCTGCGAAGCCCGCAGCCGTGCTGGTAGCTACCGGTTCGGAGGTTTCGACCCTCGTGGAGGGTGCCGAGAAGCTGGCCGAGGAGGGTATCGCCGTGCGCGTAGTGAATGTGCCGAGTGAGGGTCTCTTCCGCGATCAGCCCCGTTCGTATCAGGAGAGTGTCCTGCCCGCAGGGCTGCCCCGCTACGGTATGACCTCGGGTCTTCCGGTGAATCTGCTGGGCCTGGTGGGCGAGAACGGCTACATCCACGGCCTCGACCACTTCGGCTATTCGGCCCCCTACAAGGTGCTGGATGAGAAGTTCGGCTACAACGGCACGACCGTCGCCACGGAGGTTAAGAAGATGCTGGGCAAGTAATCCGCGCTTCGCATAAAGCAAGAGCGAGTGGTTTTCCACTCGCTCTTTTTGTTTTGATAAGGAGATTAAGGATATTAAAGATATTAAAGAGAACGCTCCTTAATCTCTTTCTTCTCTTTCTTGTACAGTAGGTAGCTGTTCACGACATTCTGCCAGATGGCAAAGAAACCGCCCGAGAGGGCCGTGATGGGCGAGAGGAAGGTGTAGCCGAGCCAGATGATGAAGACGTTGTTCTTCTGGCCGAGAGCCTGACCGCCTACGACCTGTTCGCCATGCTTGAGTCCGATCTTGCGACCCATCCAGAACTGCGCCACACAACCCACGAAGGCAATCAGGGCGATGCCCACCTGGTAGATCACGGGCGAGGGGTCGTGTACCAAACTCTTCGTCGTCACGACAATCGCCAAGGTCAGCGTGCAGACCCAGAGGTAGAAGGCTGCATCCTTCGATGCGGCACACAGCTGATGCGCCTTGGGCCAGAGCTTCTCCAACCCGACCGCCGCAAAGAGGGGCAGAATCAGCACGGGGAAGATGCGGTTGCTGATGGTCCAGAAGGCGGGCAGGAACGACACACCCTCCTGCGGATGCACCAGCGGCAGAACCAGCGGTGCGAGAATCGCCACCACGAAGTTTACAAGCAGCGTGTAGGTCGTCACCGAAGCGGCACTACCCCCCAGCTTCACGGTGAAGACTACGGCAGCTGCGGCCGTGGGGCAGAGGAAGCAGAGCATGGCACTCTCCACGAGGATCTTCGAGGGATGCTCCGGCATGAGGTAGAGCAGCGCCGCAAAGAGTGCGAAGAGCGACACCTGAATCGTGAGCAGCCACCAGAACCACCGTTTGAACTTCAGGTCGCTCAGCCGAATCTTGCAGAACGAGAGGAAGAGCATCAGAAAGAGCAGCGTGGGCTGCACCACCGAGAGCACCTCCTCGGCCAGGTGGTAGGTCCCGTCGGGCCACGGCAGGGCCGTAAAGATAAAGTAGGCCGCCACACCTGCAGCCATTGCCACGGGCAGCGTCCAGCGTCTTACGAAATCAATCAAAGCATTCATGGCGACAAAAGTATAGAAAAAACGGATAACCACAATCGGCTATCCGTTCTTTTTCAGTGCAATTCGTTGTCGAATTTGCTACTCGACCTTCTTCCAGTAGCGCGACAGCGAGATGGGGCCCAGCGAACCCTTCACGCGGAGCGTCTTCTCGTCCTCAAACGAGCACTCCACCTTGTAGGTCTTGCCGTTGATGGGCTTGTAAACCTTACCGCCGTTCCAAGCCTGCTTCTTGGCATCGTAGCGGATGCCGTAGACGATTACCACCTGATCCGAGGGGGTGTTGCGCTTGGCGGGGTCGGGATTCTTCAGATCCATTTTGCGCGTGCCGTCGGCGTTGTTGGGCTCCGAGAGCCAGATGATCTGACCCTGGTACGAGCCATCGGCGCACTTCGTGAAGCGAACCTTCGACTGACGACCCTCCTCCTCTACGGAGTAAACACCGACAATCTTGTCGGCTGCCGACTGGGCAAATGCGTTGGCCGAAAGCAACATAACAAGCGCTGCCAGGCCCACTTTGAAGATGTTTTTCATAGCATTTGTGTTTGGTTTGTGGTGCAAAGATACGAAAAAAAAGGAAATATAGCACAAATAGGGCGAAAAATAAAGGCGACTAAAGGTAACTAAAGGTAATTAAAGCACTCCCTTAGCAGCCTTTAGTTGCCTTTAGTATCCTTTAGTAACCTTTAGTAACCTTTAGTAACCTTTAGTATCCCTTAGTAACCCTTTCAACACCCCGCCCCACAAAGAATTGCCGTTCAAATTTTGCAAATCCCATAAATTAGCGTACCTCACCGCAAGTCCCCCTCCTGGGGAGGGGGATTTAGGGGGTGGTCTGGAATACTCTTACACATCGAGGCGTGTCACAACGCTCCGCAAAGAAATCGGGCTAAAATTTTGCAATTTGCAGAAATTGACGTAATTTTGCGCCTCGATGTGGAAAGATTTGGACTGATTGCAACCACAATAAAAAATCGCTAAAACAGCACATTTTTTATCATTCAGCCTTGCTTTCCCATTTATACCGTTAATCATTAAAAAGCGTATATATGGGTTTTTTGTTTACCTCGGAGTCCGTTTCGGAAGGACATCCCGATAAGGTGTCGGATCAGATTTCCGATGCTATTCTTGACGAATTTCTGCGCCACGATGCCGCCTCGAAGGTGGCTTGCGAGACCCTCTGCACGACCGGTTTGGTAGTCGTTGCGGGTGAGGTGCGTTCGCAGGCTACGGTCGATGTGCAGGGCGTAGCACGCCGCGTGATCAACAAGATCGGTTACACGAAGAGCGAGTACCAGTTCGACTGCAACTCATGCGGCATTCTCTCGGCCATCCACGAGCAGTCGGCCGACATCAACCAGGGCGTAGCCCGCGAGAAGGAGGAGGAGCAGGGTGCCGGTGACCAGGGTATCATGTTCGGCTATGCCTGCAACGAGACGCGCGAGCTGATGCCCGCGACGCTGATCCTCTCGCATGTGATTCTGAAGGAGCTGGCCGACATCCGTCGTGAGGGGGAGGTGATGACCTACCTGCGCCCCGACTCGAAGTCGCAGGTGACGATCGAGTACGACGAAGAGACGCACGAGCCGCTGCGCGTGCATACGATTGTTGTTTCGACCCAGCACGACGAGTTCATCCTCCCCTCGGCAACCCTCACGGAGAAGGAGGCCGAAAAGCAGATGCAGCAGCAGATTCGTGAGGATGTGCGCACGATTCTCATCCCGCGTGTGAAGGCTCGCCTGGAGCGTGCCAACGATAAGTTGGCCGAGCTCATTGGCGAGGAGTATATCCTGCATGTGAACCCCACGGGTAAGTTCGTCATTGGCGGCCCGCACGGCGATACGGGTCTTACGGGTCGCAAGATTATTGTCGATACCTACGGTGGTCGCGGTGCTCACGGAGGCGGTGCCTTCTCGGGTAAGGACTCCTCGAAGGTGGACCGCTCGGCTGCCTACGCTGCCCGCCACATTGCCAAGAACATGGTGGCTGCAGGTGTTGCCGACGAGGTGCTGGTGGAGCTTTCGTATGCCATCGGTATTGCCGAGCCGCTCTCGGTCTTTGTCGATACGCACGGTAAGAAGAATCCCGCACTCAGCCACCTCTCGGATGGCGAGATTGCCCGCCGCATCGCTGCGCTCTTCGACCTGCGTCCCCACGCCATTGTGCGTCGCTTTGGTCTGAAGAACCCGATCTTCGAGGCTACGGCATCGTATGGCCACTTCGGTAACCGCCCCTACACCAAGGCGGTGACCTTCTGCGAAGATGGCCACGAGGTGGAGCGCGAGGTGGAGTTCTTCGGCTGGGAGAAGCTCGATATGATCGACGAGATCAAACAGACCCTCGGCCTGTAGAAGAGCCAAGAGAAAAGAGCCAAGAGGAAAGAGAATGTCATGCTGAGCGATACCCCGGCATGACATTTTTCTTTTATCTCTTTCAAACTCTTTAATATCTTTGCTCTTTGCTCTTCGCTCTCTCCTCTTTTTTTCTCTTCTCGCATACGATTTGCCGTCGGTTTTGCGTTTATGTAGTCGAACAAGCACTTTATAAAACTGCCTATGAAGCAATTTTCCGCCAAGTAAATAACTATTAAACAACGGAAAAATGAGAAAAGTAATGATGTTTTTAGGTGTTGCGGCCATTGCTGCCGTAGCAGGAGGCGTGTCGGCCTGGTATGTAAACGAGCAGATGCCCTCGAAGATTGAGTATATCACCACCTCGGAGGGGCACGAGACCCAACTCGGCACCCACTTCACGGCCTACGAGGAGTCGAAGTACCCCGACCTGACCTATGCCGCCGAGAATGCCGTCAAGGCGGTCGTCAATATCGAGGCTGTGCAGCGTGTCGAGGTGCCGCAGCGCGGTCAGTTTGGCTATGATCCCTTCCTCGAGTTCTTCGGCATCCCGCAGGGCTACGGTCGTCGCGGTCAGAGTGAGCCGCAGTACCAGGAGCGCAAGGCGGGTGGTTCGGGTGTGATCATCTCGGAGGATGGCTACATCGTCACGAACAACCATGTCGTGGATGGCGCTACGAAGTTGCGCGTGAAGCTCAACGACGGTCGCACCTACGATGCCGAGCTCATCGGCAAGGATTCGGCCACGGATATCGCCCTATTGAAGATTGACGAGGAGTCGCTTCCCACGCTCCCCTTCGGCTCGTCGGATAACCTCCGCCTGGGCGAGTGGGTGCTGGCCATCGGTTCGCCCTACAACCTGCAATCGACCATCACGGCCGGTATCGTGAGCGCCAAGGCACGTTCGCTGGGTGCGCTGTCGAACGATCCGAACGACTTCTCGATCGAGTCGTTCATCCAGACCGATGCGGCCGTGAACCCCGGCAATTCGGGTGGTGCGTTGGTGAATACGCGCGGTGAGCTGGTGGGTATCAACACGCTGATTCAGTCGCAGACGGGCAGCTACATCGGCTATTCGTTTGCCGTGCCCGAGGCGATCGTGAAGAAGGTTGTGGTGGATTTGAAGCAGTATGGCGTGGTGCAGCGTGCCCTTTTGGGTATCGGCTTCCAGGTCATTGACCAGAACTTCATCGACCACATGGGCGAGGAGACGGGCATCAAGGAGATCGGCGGCATCTATGTTGGTTCGGTCGAGGAGGGTGGTGCAGCCTCCGAGGCAGGCATCCGCAAGGGCGACATCATCACCCACATCGACGGCATTGCCGTAAACGATGCGGCTACGCTCCGTGAGCGCATTGCCCGCCACAGCCCCAACGATCAGGTGAAAATATCGGTAAAAAGAGCCGACAAAGTGAAACTTTTTGAGGTCACCTTGCGTAATAAAGCCGGTAAAACGGAACTCCTCACCAAAGAGGATATCGACGTGAGCGAAACGCTCGGCGGTAAGTTCGTCGATGCAGGCGAGAAATTGTGCCGTGAGCTCGATATTCGAGGGGGTGTGCAGGTGGCGGGTATCAAGGCCGACGGCCTGCTGGCTCGAGCCCGTGTCAAGGAGGGATTCGTGATTACCCACATCAACAACCGCTCGGTCTATTCGGTGTCTGACCTGAAGAAACTCACAGGGAAGATTCGCTCGATTGACGGCATCTATCCCAACGGCCGCGCCGCCTCCTACATGGTAGTCGAGTAGCGGGGGCCGGATTGCGGGGCTTCCTCGAAAGTGAGAGGCAAGCTGCCTGGAAACGGAGTATAAAGGGACGGTTGGTTGATTTTTGCCAACCGTCTTTTTTTGTGCGTACTAAAAGGGATCGGGGAGGCGTTATAACCCACACGAGAGAAACTAAAAAAGAGAAGATATGCGTCAATTAAAGATTACCAAGTCCATCACCAACCGCGAGAGTGCCTCGCTCGATAAGTATTTGCAGGAGATCGGCAAGGAGGAGCTCATCACCGTTGAGGAGGAGGTAGAACTCGCCCAACGCATCAAGAAGGGCGATCAGGAGGCCCTCGAGAAGCTCACGAAGGCCAACCTGCGCTTCGTGGTCTCGGTGGCCAAGCAGTACCAGAATCAGGGTCTTTCGCTGCCCGACCTGATCAACGAGGGTAACCTCGGCCTGATCAAGGCAGCCGAGAAGTTCGACGAAACACGCGGTTTTAAGTTCATCTCCTATGCCGTGTGGTGGATTCGCCAGTCGATTCTCCAGGCCCTGGCCGAGCAGTCGCGTATCGTGCGCCTGCCGCTGAACCAGGTGGGCTCGCTCAACAAGATCAACAAGGCTTTTGCCCGCTTCGAGCAGGAGCATGAGCGCACCCCGTCGCCCGAGGAGCTGGCCAACGAGTTGGAGCTGCCGAAGGAGAAGGTGACCGACACGCTGCGCGTAGCAGGTCGCCACGTCTCGGTGGATGCCCCCTTTGCCGATGGCGAGGATAACTCGCTGCTGGATGTGCTCGTAAACCCCGACTCGCCCAACGCCGATCGCGGCCTGATCAACGAGTCGCTTTCGACCGAGGTGGATCGCGCCCTGGAGACCCTCACGGAGCGTGAGCGCGACATCATCAAGTACTTCTTCGGCATCGGTTGCTCGGAGATGACCCTGGAGGAGATTGGCGAGAAGTTCGACCTTACGCGTGAGCGTGTCCGCCAGATTAAGGAGAAGGCCATCCGCCGCCTCCGCCACTCGTCCCGCTCGAAGCTGCTGAAATCGTACCTTGGGTAATTAAGAGCAAAGAGTAAAGATTTTTAGATAATAAGAGAGCGTCATCCAACCGGATGGCGCTCTTCTTTAATATCCTTTAGTCCCCTTTAATCTCCTTTAATTCGCTCTCTCAACTTTCAACTTCATCAGCTCCATGATGCGGTTGGCCAGCTCCGTGTTGTCCATCATCGCCTCGAAGCGATCCGCCCCTGCGCCATAGAGGTAGGCAGGTACGCGGATTGCGGAGTGCGAACCCGTGCCGAAGCGGTAGTCGATACCGCTCTCCGAGAGGGTGAAATCGCTCTTGCCGCTCGGCATCGAGAGACCGCCCGTCTCATGGTCGGCCACCACCACTACGAGCGTTCCGGGGTGCGCATCGGCAAAATCTACCGCGATGCGTACCACCTTTTCGAAGTCCTGCATCTCGGCCAGCAGGTAGCGCGGATCGTTCGCATGGCCTGCGCCGTCGATCTGCGAACCCTCGACCATCAGCATAAAGCCCTCCTCATCCTCGGACAGCAGCTCCAACGCCTTGACCGTAGCCTGCGGAATGAAGTCGCCACGCTCGGGCGCATGGGGTAGGTATTCGGGCTCTACCATCGCCAGCAGGGGCGTTCGGGTAGCCGCTAAGGCCTCCTCGCGTGTCATGGCCAGCGTGTAGCCCTGCTCGGTGAGCGTAGTGCGGTGCTCTTCGGTCAGCCAGCGCGTGCCGCCGCCGATCATCACATCGAAGCGCGAAGCAACCAGGTCATCCGTAATCTCGTCGTAGAGGTGTCGTCCCGTTTGGTGGGCATAGAAAGCGCCCGGTGTGGCGTGTTGCAGGTAGCAGCTCACCACCAGTCCTGTCGCCATCCCTTTGTCGCGAGCCAGCTCCATCATCGAGGTCAGGCGCACCGAGTCGGGCGAGAGCCCCAGGCGCGAATTGTTGGTCTTCGCACCGCAGGCCAGGGCCGTACCGGCCGCTGCCGAATCCGTTACACGGTTGTTGGCCGAGCGGGTGGTGATCAGGGCGAGGTGCTCCGCCTCCGAGAAGGCCGTGGAAGCATAGTCGTTCTCGATCTCGAGCATGGTCATCTGCGCAAGTCCCATGCCGTCACCGATCAGGTAGATCAGGTTCTTTACCTCGGCACCTTCGTTCCGATAGCCTTGGTCGCATCCGATGCAGGCCAAAAGGCAGAAAAGCGGTAGTAAATGTTTCATCATAAGGCAAAATTAGTAAAAAAGGGTGAATGTTGTACCGCTTTTTTTGTATCTTTACCAAAACATTTTGCTATGGATGTAAAAATTGCCCCCGATTGGAAAGCACTGCTCGAGGAGGAGTTCTCGAAACCCTACTTCGAGGAACTGACCCGTTTTGTGAAGGAAGAGTATGCCACGCGCCGCATCTATCCGCGGGGCAGCAACATCTTCCGTGCCTTCGATAAATGTCCGCTCGATAAGTTGAAGGTGGTCATCATCGGCCAGGACCCCTACCACGGTCCGGGGCAGGCACACGGCCTCTGCTTCTCGGTCGATGAGGGTGTGCCGCATCCCCCCTCGTTGCAAAACATCTTCAAGGAGGTCGCCTCCGACATCGGCACGCCGATCCCCTTGTCGGGTAACCTCGACCGCTGGGCCGAGCAGGGGGTACTGCTCCTGAACTCGGTGCTCACGGTGCGCGAACACGAAGCCGCCTCGCATGCCGGCAAGGGGTGGGAGCAATTCACCGATGCCGTGGTGCGCAAGATCGCCCAAGAGAAGCAGGGGGTGGTCTATCTGCTGTGGGGCAGCTACGCCCAGCGCAAGGGGGCGATGGTCGATCCCCAACGGAACTGCATCCTGAAGGCTGTGCACCCCTCGCCCCTCTCGGCCTACCGAGGCTTTTTGGGGTGCAAACACTTCTCGCAAGCCAACGACTACTTAATCTCCACGGGCCAAACACCCATAAACTGGTAACACAAGATGAAACGACTTCTTCTCCTTGCAGCCCTCCTCGTAGGGCTTACGGCCTGCTCAGAGCAGGTCCCCGCATCGCTCGACCGCGAGGCGATGCGCGATGCTGTGCTGGCACGAATCACCGGAGCCGAGCAACCTACAGAGGTGCTCTCGATTTTGGATTTTGGCGCTGTCGGCGATGGCGAGACCGACTCCAAACCCGCCTTCGATCGGGCGATGCAGCGCGCCGAGGAGCTGGGCGGAGCCCGTATTGTCGTCCCTGCAGGTACCTATTGGCTCTGTGGCCCGATTCACTTCGTGAGCCGTGTCTGCCTCGAGTTGCAGGAGGGGGCAACCCTGAAGTTCAACCCCGAGCCGAGCTGCTACCTCCCCGTGGTGGCTACGAGCTGGGAGGGTACATTCCTCTATAATTACAGCCCCTTCATCTATGGCCGTGGGCTGAAGGATATTTCGATTGTGGGTCGCGGTACGATCGACGGCAATGCTGCCACGACCTTCGCCACCTGGCGTGCGCTGCAAGGGCCGAGCAAGGATCTGAGCCGCAAGTACAACCACGAGCAGACCCCCGTCGAGGAGCGCATCTTCGGCGAGGGACACTACCTCCGTCCCCACCTTGTTCAGTTCTACGAGTGCGAGAACATTACGCTGGAGGGTGTCTTTATCACCAACGCCCCCTTCTGGTGCATCCACCTCCTCAAGTCGAAGAACATCATCTGCGACGGCCTGCGCTACGATGCCAAGCTGGTCAATAACGACGGCATCGACCCCGAATATGCGCAGGATGTGCTGATCCAGAACATCGAGTTCAACAACGGCGACGACAATGTAGCCATCAAGTGCGGTCGTGACGACGATGGCCGTGTGACGGCAACCCCCTCGTCGGGCATCGTGATCCGCAACTGCCGCTTCAAGGGGTTGCACGGCGTGGTGCTCGGTAGCGAGATGTCGTCGGGTGTGGAGAATGTCTTTATCGAGAACTGCACCTATGGCGGCTATTGCAAACGCGGTCTTTATATCAAGACCAACCCCGACCGCGGTGGCTTTATCCGCAACATCTTTGTCAATAATTGTGAGTTTGGCGAGGTCGAGGATCTGATCTTCCTGACCTCGATGTATGCCGGCGAGGGGTTGGATAACCACCACTTCACGGCCGTACACGATATCTATGTCGAGGATGTCAGCTGCCAAAAGGCACGCGCTGCGGCCATCGTCCTGCAGGGTACCGAGGTGGAGCCGATTCACGATGTGCACTTTAAGCATGTGCGTGTCGAGGAGTGCAAGATCGGCCTTTCGATGGAGCACACGGCCGAGATCGGCTTCACGAACTGTGTCCTGGGCGGTCAGGCCGGAGCACCCACCACCGCCTCGGCCAAGGATAAGATCTTCGAAGGCGATAAGAAGAATTAAGAATTAAAAATTAAGAATTCAAAATTTAGAATTTAGAAGTATTCAGTCGCCCCAGTAGCCTCAGTCGCCCCAGTCGCCTCACGCTGATCGCTGACCGCTGACCGCTGACTGCTGACTGCTGACCGCTGACTGCTAAAAAAAGGTGAGCCCGCAAGCTCACCTTTTTTTCATACATCGAAGCCTCTTATCGATCGCTTCGGCTTACCTACTCCTTCGTCTCGGCCTCCAACTCGGCGTGGAAGGCCACCAACTCCTCAAACGAGCCGTGGAAGTAGTTACGCAACATGGCATTCAGCACACGCTTGGCGTAGCTACGCTTCTCGACAAGGGGATAATAGGTGAAGTTACGACCGGTCGGTTTACGATCGACAAAATCCTTCTCTTCGAGGATCTTCATGAAGGTAGCCACCGTCGTGTAGGCGGGTTTTGGCTCCTCCATCTTGGCGATGATCTCGCTCACATTGCCCTCCCCGAGCGACCACAGTATATGCATGATCTGCTCTTCACCTCGGGTCAGGTCCGGGTTTTTACGCTTTTGCATGATATGTTTGATGATGGTTATAGCAAAGATATAGAAATTCTGTCAAAAGCACAAACTAAAATGCTAAAACCCTTCCCTTTTGACGATGAATGGCTGTTTTCCGTGTACAAAAACAAAAAAAGCGAGGACGAATTGACATCCTCGCCTTTGTTTGTAGGCTTTTCCTCGATCTTTATCCGCTCTCTCTTTAGCGATGCCCCAAGCCGCCATGCCTTGTGCTTTGAGGCGAATGGGGCATGTCTTGATCTTGATTTCCGGTGGAGTAGGGGCGTCTCCCTACGCGCTGTTCGTAGCCTGTCTGCTGCATGGTAGGCTCGGATTGAGGTCCCGGATTATGGAATACGAGCGGAAGCCTGTATTGTACGCGCACAGGCATACCATCCTTTATGCCGGGTTCCCATTTGGGGGAGTGTTTTAGGATTGCCATGACCTTCTTGTCGATGTACGGGTCTACTCCCTCGATGAGGGTAATATCCTCCAATTTGCCCTCCTTGCCGACTACGAACGACACTATGAGGGTGTCATTCACATTCCCGTAGGACGATGATTGCATACGATTGGCTACCCACGCACGGAATCGGTTTAAGCCCTCCCCTTTGAAGGTCGGCTTGATGATCTCGTCATATTCCGGATCTTGCGCCATGGCAGGCAGTGCCAGGCAGAGCATCAATACCAGGAGCAGTCGTTTCATAGCAAAGTGTATAAAGGTATAATGAGATTAGAAGGCCTTTTCGCGGTTCTCCTCGTTGTCCTTTTCGGAGCGGGCAACCTCGTCGCCCTCCCAGTCGAACCAGGGGAACTCACGCCGCTCGCCGAGCCCAAAGCGCAGGTAGGTGATCGGGAGTCCCATCTCTAAGAAGCGACTTTCGTAGGCGGTCTTGACCGAGAGCGTTTCATCGGCATAGCCCGAGCCGTAGATGTCGTCGTTCGAGACCTCGCACGGCAACCCGAAGTGCTCGATCACCCCCTTTGTGTAGGCGTAGAGGTGTTGCGAGTCGGTCTTGAGGTTGATGCGTCCCTCCTTTTTCAGCAGGCGGGCATAACGCTCCAGGAAGAGGGGCGAGGTGAGGCGCTTGCGGGCACGGTTGGTCTTGAGTTGCGGATCGGGGAAGGTGATCCAAATCTCATCCACTTCGCCCTCGGCAAAGAGGCTCTCGATAAACTCGATGCGCGTGCGCAGGAAACCTACATGTTGCATCCCGCGCTGCGTGGCGGTCTTTGCGCCGCGCCACATGCGGGCACCCTTGATGTCGATGCCGATGTAGTTCTTGTCGGGGTTGCGCTCGGCCAGGCCGACCGTATATTCGCCCTTGCCACACCCCAGCTCGAGGATGATCGGGCGATCGTTGTGGAAGAAGTCGCGGTGCCAATTCCCCTTCAGGGGGTGGTCGCAACGGAAAACGCTATCGAACTCCGGCTGCACGAAGCAGGCGAAGGTCTCGTTTTCGGCAAATTTACGCAGTTTATCTTTACCCATGATCTTGCTTTATTCCTGTCGAAAGAGTAGGCCGACCGCCTCGATACCCTCCACGGAGCGGGTCGGGGTCAGCGCAAAATAGTAATGGCCCTGCTCGCGCAGCTCCACACCGCGTCGGTAGGGGATCTCGATCACGCTTTTCAGGGCGTTGATGCGTCCTCCGCGAGGCAGAATCAGGCGATGCAGCTCCTCGGTACGGAGCGAATCGGGCGTGTAGGTGACGATTTTGATGGTCAGACTATCCTCCTGAAAACGATCGTCGGCACGCAGGAAGAGCTTCAGCTCACCCCGCGCTCCGGCACGGTGGTTTTTGACTTTAACCAGGGCCGTGTGGTCGGGGTCGAAGTGCTTGACATCGGTTACATAGGACTCCTCGGGGGCGGTACACGCCACCGTGAAAAGTCCACCGAGTGCAATCAAAAATCGACAGAGGCGCATAGCTTATTCGTTACCTCCCGCGTTACCACCTCCCTGGCCGTTCGCGCCATTGGGACGACGACGGCGGTTGAATCGGCGGTGGTTCTGTCGGTTGTTCGACGGGCGCTCCTCGCCCTCCTGACGGGGCTCTGCAGCCTCGGCCGAGGCCTCCTGCTGCGGATGCTGTCGCTGCTCGTTACGCTGGCGTTGCTGATCGCCGCGCTTCTGCCCGCGTTGCTCGTGCTTCGTGTCCTGCTTGCCCTCCTGCTTGCCCTCTTGCTTGGGTTGCTCCTGCTTGCCCTCCTGCTTGGGCTCGGCCTGCTGTTTCTGCTCCTGCTGCTTTTGAGGTTGGTCGCCTCCGCTCTTCGACTTCTGCTTGTTCTTCTTCTTGCGGCGCTTGGCCTTGTCGAAACGGGTGATGCTGTCCTCCTCCGAACGGTAGGTCGGCTCCTCGACTTCTTCATTCACATCGTCGGCATCCTGCAGCTGATCGACGCGCTTACCGGCACGGTTGGCTGCCTGAATCTCCTCCACACGGGCAGCCGTCAGGGTCGTCAGGTTCGAAAGGGTATCCTTGCTCGACGAGAAGGTCATCAGACCGGCCAGGATATCGGTCTTGACGAGGAACCACTCGCCATCGACGGTCTGCAGCGGCTCACGCACACGCGGCAATGCCTTACGGGCATCGGCGTAGGCATCGTACTCGTACATCATGCAGCACTTGAGCTTCGAGCACTGACCGGCCAACTTCTGGGGGTTGAGCGAGAGATCCTGTGCACGGGCAGCACCCGTCGTCACGGATGAGAAGGTGGACATCCACGAGGCGCAGCAGAGCTCACGGCCACAAGCTCCCAGGCCGCCGATGCGACCCGCCTCCTGGCGTGCACCGATCTGCTTCATCTCGATACGGATGTGGAAACGCTCGGCAAAGACCTTGATCAGTTCGCGGAAATCGACACGTTCGTCGGCGATGTAGTAGAAGATCGCCTTGATCTTGTCGCCCTGATACTCCACATCGCCAATCTTCATGTTGAGTCCCATGTCGGCGGCAATCTGGCGCGAGAGGATCATCGTCTCATGCTCCAGGGCGATGGCCTCCTGCCAACGCTCGATGTCGTAGGGCTTGGCCTTGCGGTAGATCTTGCGGAACTCGCCATTCTGGGGGTTGAACCCCGTGCGGCGCATCTGCTTGAGCACCATATCGCCCGTCAGGGAGATGATGCCGATATCGTGTCCCGGAGCAGCCTCCACGGCGACAATATCGCCACGCTTAAGCTCCAGGTTGTTCACATTCTGGTAGAAACCGCGACGGGTATTCTTGAAGCGCACCTCGAAGATATCCCCCTCGGTGTGCTGGGGGTACTCCTCCAGCCAGTTCTCCTCGTGGAGCTTGAAGCAACCCTCCCGGGCAAAGGCCTCAGGGCCGTTCTCGCCCTCCGTGAAGCAGCAACCGCGCCCGACAACGGGACGGCAGCCACATTTTTTGACCGTATCTTGTGTCTGATCGAAATCCATATTGGTTGGTATATTTGGCGTAAAGATACGAATTTTAATTAAAAAATTGAGAATTAAGAATTAAAAATTAGTTTTGAGAAGGGCGGAAAGGGCGAACAAAGGCGTGAAAGGCGAAAAAAAGAGACCCTTAAGGAACCTTAAGCCCCCTTAAGCTCTCTTCAGAAACCTTATTGCTGTTTATTGCTATTTCAACCGGTGAATATCCCGTCGGATGCGTGCCATAAGCAGCAGGGCGGCGGCACCCAGGCCGAACGAGTAGCTGAGGAAGAAGCCCGAAGGGCCCATCTGGGCCGTGATGCCCAGCAGGTAGCCCGCCGGCATGTTGATCAGCCAATAGGCTACGAAGGCGATCGGCATGATGATCTTCACATCCTGCAGACCGCGCAGAATACCCACCGAGACATTCTGCATGCCGTCCCACAGCTGATACAGGGCGACAAAGAACATCATGTCAGCCGTCAGCGCAATCACCTCCTCGTTGTCGGTGAACAGGCGCGGAATATCGTGGCGCAGGAGGATAAAGACGAGCGAGGCGAAGAGCGACCAGAGCAGCACCAGGTGGTAGGTGGCGTGGGTCGCCAGTCGCAGCTCTTCGTGGTTGCGCTCTCCGTAGCAGTGCGAGATGCGGATCGTGGCTGCCGAGCCGATCGAGAGAATCACCATAAAGGCGCAGTTGCCCAGCGTGATGGCCACCTGGTTGGCGCTCAGGGCAATCGTGCCCAACCAACCGATCATGACCGCCGTGCCGACAAAGGCCGACGACTCGAGGAACATCTGCCCGGCAATCGGCAGACCGATGCGCAGCAGCTGCATGACCCGCTGCCACTCGGGCAGGCGCAGGCGGAAACCGCGGAGGTAGCTTCGATACTTCGTGTGGTAGAGGAAGTAGGCCAAAATCATCGCCGCCGAGGCCACACGCGAAAGGGTTGTTGCCAAGCCGGCACCCGTAGCCCCCAGTTCGGGAAGCCCCCAATGGCCGTAGATTAAGAGCCAGTTGAAGAGGACATTGAGCAGGTTGGCGATGATCGTGATCGTCATCACGGTCTTTGTGTTTCCCGTCCCTTCGAGGAAGGATTTGAAGCCAAAGAAGAAGAGCATGAAGGGAATGCTGTACGAGAGCATTCGGTAGTAGGGGATAGCCCCCGTGACCACCTCGTCGGGTTGGCCGTGGTAGTAGAGTAGCGGTGCTGCGGCATATTGGGCGATGCCGACAAACACACCCAGCAAGGTGTAGAATATCAGCGCGTTGTGGAGCAACTTGCCACACTCCCCGTGCTCGCCCCGTACATAGCGTTCGCCGATGAGCGGGGTCAGGCCGAGTGCCACGCCGATACAGCCGATCAGGATCAGAAAGGCCATCGACGAGCCGAACGACACGGCCGCCAGGGGCAGGGGATCCGAACCGCCATATTGCCCCACCATGATCGTATCGGCCAGCTGTGTCAGCATCTGCCCGAGCTGCGTGAGCACCACGGGGAGCGAGAGAGCGAGGTTTTTGCGGTATTGCTCCTTGTATTTACGCCAAAGAGACATCGTTAGAAGGTAATTTCGTGGAAGGGCGCTTCGCCAATCTGGGCGGCGCGGCGCGAGAAGTTGCCCCGATACATCGCAGGGCCGATCAGGTAGTAGTGGCGTTTCGCCTCACTCAAGACGAGGAAGTCGAGGAAGGTCTTTGTGTGGACCTCCTTTTCGCCCTCGACAACATCCATGTGGCCGATTTTACCCGGCAACGTGCGCACAAAGTCGTAGTGGGCTACATGGCTGAGGAAACGACCGCTGTCCGAGGTGACGAGGATGCGCTCCTCGGGGTGAGCGGCGTGAATCTTCTCCAGCTGCTTCGAGCAGGCCTTCAGCAGGACCTCCTGCTCCTCGGCCGGAAGTGCCTTCGGGGCGCGGTCGCGGTGTTCGCTAAAGTCGCCTAACGACTCCAGGAAGCGGGTCGATACGGCGATGTAGTTTTTCTTGCCACCCAGGATGGTCAGCTGCTCATCCACCAGGCGTTGCAGCCACTCCGCAGGGCGGAACAACTCGTGAAACGAGGCCCCAAATTGCGCCTCCTCGAAGCGCATGTTCGTATAGGCGTGCAGCTGCTTGTAATCCTCGGCGAAGAACTTCTCGGCCATGCGACGTTGGAAGCGGTTGTCGCGCTCCTCGTCGTAGCTCTGCGAAGCGATATAGACCGGATGGGCATCGAGCGCGTTGTAGGAGATCTCCTGCTCGGCGATGCGCCAGTCGTATTGGTTCGGTACGAGGAACTCCTCCAGGCGGAAGGGCGAGTTGAAGTGCAGGCGGAAGTCGATCCCCTGCTCACGGCAGAAGCAGTAGGTGGTGCAGATACCGCGCAGACGGTCGGCCAGTCCGCCGTGGCGCTTGCGCCCGTCAAACATGGCGATCACCATCTTCTGCGTGTTCTTGGCACGCGGTGCATCCGTCGAGTAGAAGCGCATCAGGCGATGGCGCACCACGCGACGAAAGCGATATTCGCTGTAAAAGCCGTAGTTGAAGGCGGCCTTGAGTTGCTGAAAGAGTTTCATGCGTTTAGGCCTCTTGCTCGGGGAAACCTTGTGCCTTGAGCTTAATCTCACCGCCGTCGGGCGTGACGAGGTAGCAGCCCGTCTGCTCGGCCGTGATGTGGCCGATCACATCCACCACACCGAGGCGCATCACCTGCTCCTGCATCGAGAGGGGCACGGTGAAGAGTAGCTCGTAATCCTCCCCGCCGTTCAGTGCGGCGATGACGGGGTCGAGGTGCATCTCCTCACTCAGCTCCGAGGTCTGGCGGGCAATGGGCATGCGCTCGAGGTAGATGCGCGCGCCGCACTTCGAGCTGCGGCAGAGCTGCATCAGGTCGCTGGCCAATCCATCCGTCAGGTCGATCATCGCCGTCGGCACGATGCCCTCCTCCTCCAGCAGGTCGATAATGTCGGTGCGGGGGCGGGGCTTGAGGTACTTCTCGAGCAGGTATTCGTATCCCTTGAATTGCGGTTCGGGGTTCGCCACATCGGCCAGTACGCGCTTCTCGCGCTCGAGCAGCTGCAGACCCATGTAGGCGGCACCCAGGCTGCCCGTCAGGCAGATCAGGTCGTGCTGCTTGGCCCCCGAGCGGTAGGTGATCGTCCCCTTCTTCGCGACACCCGTAGCCGTGGCCGTGATCACAAGCCCCGTCATCGAGGCGCGCGTATCGCCACCCACCAGGTCGATCTCCTGCTCCGCGCAGGCGAAGCGGATACCGGCGTAGAGGTCGTCGAGCGCCTCCACGGGAATCTTCGACGAGATGCCGAGCGAGATCATCAGCTGACGCGGACGGGCATTCATGGCCAAAATGTCGCTTACGGCCATCGTTACCACCTTGTAACCCAGGTGTTTCATCGGACAGTAGGTGAGATCGAAATCGACCCCTTCGAAGAGCGAGTCGGTCGTCATGACCAGCTCCTCATCCTCCTTGGTCGTGACAACGGCTCCGTCGTCGCCCACGCCGCAAAGGGTGGTGTCGTGGTGCTGTTTGAAATTGGCCGTCAGGCGGTCGATCAATCCAAATTCGCCCAAAGAGGCAATCTCGGTACGTTTCTTATTCATGGTTAAGGAAAAGAATTTGCAAAAATTTTTACAAAATTACGAAAACTTTGTGCCCTTACAAAAAAATAGTGTACTTTTGTCCCTCGAAAAACGATAAACGAACTATTCACTATGATCAATATCGTACTATTCGGCGCTCCGGGTTGCGGTAAGGGAACCCAGGCGGCTTTGCTGAAGGAGCATTTTGGAATCGAGCACGTCTCGACCGGTGAGGTGATTCGCGGTCATATCCGTCGCGGTACGGAGCTGGGCCGTCAGGTACAGGCCTGCATCGAGCGAGGTGAGCTGGCTCCCGATGAATTGGTAATCAAGATGATTGCCGACTATGTAGCCGAGCACAAGGAGTCGAAGGGTTGCATCTACGACGGCTTCCCCCGCACGACGGCTCAGGCCGAGGCTTTTGACAAGATCATGGCCGAGCACGGGCTGAAGATCGACCTGATGATCCGCATCACGGTCGAGGAGCAGGAGCTGATTCGCCGCATCCTGCTGCGCGGCAAGGAGTCGGGGCGTGCCGATGATGCCTCGGAGGCGGTAATTCGCCAGCGTTTGGAGGTCTATTGGGCCCAGACGGCTGTCGTTGCCGAGCACTACAAGGCGCAGAATAAATATGTCAAGGTCGATGGCCAGGGCTCGATCGAGGAGGTTTTCGAGCGTATCGTGCGTCAGATCGAGGCAATTCAGTAGCTTTTTTGAGGCTAAATGCTTAATTTTGAATTCTAAAGTTTGGAATTCCGAATTTTAATCCGTACTTTTGCCGTCCCAAAATGGGATAAAACTAAATTTAATTAAAAACAGTATGAACAACTACGAAACCGTTTTCATTGTCACGCCGGTTCTGTCGGATGCTCAGGTACAGGAGGTCGCTGACAAATTCCAGGGTGTTATCACCGAGAACGGCGGTCAGATTGTGAATCGTGAGAACTGGGGCCTGAAGAAGCTCGCCTATCCGATTCAGAAGAAGACCACCGGCTTCTATTTCCTGATCGAGTTCGCCGCTGAGGGCGACATCATCAACAAGCTGGAGACCCAGTATCGCCGCGACGAGCGCGTGATCCGTTTCTTAACTTTCAAGCAGGACAAGTTCGCCGTAGAGTACTCGGCCAAGCGTCGTGCTAAACTTGCTAACAAACAGGAGGAGTAAACTATGGCACAGGAGAATAACGCAGCACAGTCGGAGATCCGCTACCTGAACCCGGTATCGGTTGACGTGAAGAAGAAGAAGTACTGCCGCTTCAAGAAGCTCGGCATCAAGTATGTAGATTATAAGGACGGTGAGTTCCTGAAGAAGTTCCTCAACGAGCAGGGTAAGATTCTGCCCCGCCGCTTGACGGGTACTTCGCAGAAGTTCCAGAAGAAGGTTGCGCAGGCCGTTAAGCGTGCACGCCACCTGGCTATCCTGCCCTTCGTAACCGATGGTATGAAATAATTAAAAAGGAGGACAAGACTATGGAAGTAATTCTGATCAAGGACGTTGAGAACCTGGGTTACGCCAACGACATCGTGAACGTAAAGCCCGGTTACGCAAATAACTACCTCATTCCCCAGGGTTTCGCTAAGGCCGCTACGGCTTCGGCAAAGAAGATCCTGGCCGAGAACCTGAAGCAGCGCGCTCACAAGGACGCTAAGATCCTGGCCGACGCTCAGGCACTCGCTGAGACGATCTCGAACCTGCAGCTCACCATCTCGGCTAAGGCTGAGGAGGGCAAGCTCTTCGGTACGGTAACCGCTACCGACCTGGCTGAGGCACTGGCCGAGAAGGGTGTAACGATCGACCGCAAGGCTATCGCCGTTGAGGCCGTGAAGACCGTAGGTGAGTACATCGCCGTTGCCAAGCTGCACCGCGAGGTGAAGGCTGAGGTGAAGTTCTCGGTAGTTGCTGCCGAGGAGTAATCTCACTCCACTCAAAAACAGACGGGTGATCCAATCGGATCACCCGTTTTTGTATTAAGTGTGGGGGGGGGAGTAAAGGACAATCGAGCCGCTCCTAAATCTCTTTAAGATATTTAATCTCTTTACAATCCCTTTGCACAATTTTCGGTGCGATTGTTTCGTTTTTAATTCCATTACGGTATCTTTGCAATCAAGAAACTTTGTAAACCCCGATTTACTATGGATATTGCGTTGGCAATCATTGCCTTTTTCTTGTCGCTGGTGGGCATCATCGGCTGCATTGTGCCTGTCTTGCCGGGCATCTTGTTGAACTACATCGCCCTCGTCTGCCTCTACTTTACCTCCTATGCCGAGATCGACACCACGTCGCTCATCATTTGGTTGGTAGTCGTAGGTATCGTCTCGTTGGCCGACTTCGTGCTGCCGGCCTGGATGACCCGCAAATTCGGCGGCTCGAAGGCGGGCGAGTGGGGTGCCACGATCGGTGTCTTTGCCGGTTTGTTCCTCTTCCCGCCCTTTGGCGTGATCCTCGGCCCCTTCTTTGGCGCCGTGCTGGGTGAGATGAGCCGCAAGACGGGTAGCCCCGAGCAGGCCCTCAAGAGTGGCTTTGGCTCGTTCCTGGCGTTCATCGTCGGCACGGGCATCAAGCTCATCGTCGCCTTCTGGATGACGGCTGTCGTGATTGCTGCCTGCTGGGCCCCGATTCGGGATGCCGTCGTTGCGCTCTTTTAATCGAAGAAACCAATACATATATAAATAAGATGAAACGAATACTGACCCTGGTGGTGATTTTCGCAGCGATCTTTGCCACCGCTTGTAGCAACTACAAGTACGAGAGCGTCAAGGGCGACCCGATGGGGACGCGCATCTACACGCTCGACAACGGACTGAAGGTCTATATGGCCGTCAATGATGAGATGCCGAGCATCCAAACCTATATCGCCGTGCGCGTGGGTGGTAAGAACGACCCCGCCGAGACGACCGGTTTGGCACACTACTTTGAGCACCTGATGTTCAAGGGCACCCCCTCGTTCGGTACGCAGGACTATGAGGCCGAGAAGCCTCTCCTGGATGAGATCGAGCGCCTCTTCGAGCTCTATCGCCAGACCGAGGATGAGGCCGAGCGCAAGGCGATCTACCGTGTGATCGACTCGGTGAGCTACGAGGCCTCGAAGATCGCCATCCCCAACGAGTATGACAAGCTCATGTCGGCCATCGGTGCTACGGGCACGAATGCCTACACCTCGCAGGATGTGACCTGCTACATCGAGAACATCCCCTCGAACCAGGTCGAGAATTGGGCACGCATCGAGGCTGACCGCTTCATGAACCCCGTGATTCGCGGTTTCCACACCGAGCTGGAGACGATCTACGAGGAGAAGAACATGTCCCTCACGCAGGATTCGCGCAAGGTGTGGGAGGGGATTGATGCCACCCTCTACCCGAACCACCCCTACGGTAAGCAGACGGTGCTGGGTTCGCAGGAGCACCTGAAGAACCCCTCGATTACCAATGTGAAGAACTACCACAAGACCTACTATGTGCCCAACAACATGGCCATCTGCCTCTCGGGTGACTTCGATCCCGAGGAGATGATCGCCACGATTGATAAGTACTTCGGTCAGTTGCAGCCCAACCCCGTGTTGCCGAAGCTGCAGTTTGAGCCCGAGCAGGAGATCACCGCGCCCATCGTGCGTGAGGTCTTTGGCCCCGAGGCCGAGAATGTAACCGTGGCTTGGCGCCTGGGTGGCTCGACGAGCGAGGATGCCGACCTGGCAGCCGTAGCAGGGTCGATCCTCTCGAACCGCAAGGCGGGTCTGGTGGATCTGAACATCAACCAGCAGCAGAAGACCCTCGGTGTCTTTGCCGGCGAGAGCATGCGCCCCGACTATGGCATGATGATCATGCAGGGCCGCCCGAAGCAGGGCCAGTCGCTCGAGGAGGTGCGTGATTTGATGTTGGTCGAGATGGAGAAGCTGCGCAAGGGCGAGTGGGATGAGAGCCTCTTGGAGGCCTCGATTAACAACCTCAAGGCGCAGATGATGCAGGTAATGGACTCGAACGAGGGTCGTGCCGATATGTTTGTCGAGGCCTTTGTTAATGGCGAGGAGTGGGCCAATGTGGTTGGCACGGTCGATCGCCTCTCGAAGATTACGAAGGAGCAGGTGGTTGCCTGGGCTGCCGAGAAGCTGGGTGCCGAGAACTACGCCGTTGTCTATAAGCGCCAGGGCATCGACCCCAACGAGCAGAAGATTTCGAAGCCCCAGATCACGCCGATTGTGACGAACCGCGACAAGCAGAGCGCCTTCCTTACGGAGGTTCAGAACTCGGTGGTAAAGCCCATCGAGCCGAAGTTCTTCGACCCGAAGAGCGATGTGGAGCGCTTCACGACCGAGAATGGCCTGGAGGTACTCTACAAGCAGAACACGACGACCGATCTCTTCCGCCTGACCTACCTCTACGAGACGAATGCCGAGGCCAATCCTTCGCTCAACCTGGCTTTCCAATACCTCGACTACCTTGGTACGTCGGAGCGCACGGCCGAGGAGATGGCCACCGAGCTTTATAACATTGCCGGTTCGTTCCGTCTTTCGGTTGCAGGCAGCCGTAGCCAGGCCACGCTGTCGGGTCTTTCGGAGCACATGACGAAGGTCATGGAGCTGTACGAGGAGCAGGTGGCTTCGCCTGTTGAGAATGAGGCTATTTTGCAGAATGTGAAGATGATGACCCTCAAGCAGCGCGCTAACGCAAAGCACAATCAGTCGTCGAACTTCTCGGCACTGCGTCGCTACATCAACTACGGTGCTGACTATGTAAAGCGTACCACGCTCTCGAACGCAGCGCTGATGGCCCTCGAATCGAAGGAACTGATTGATGCCGTGCAGCAGTGGGCTGCTTGCGACCACCGCATTCTCTACTACGGACCGCTGTCGCAGGCCGAGTTGAAGGCGGCTTTGGAGCAGTATCACAAGGTAGCCGAGGAGCGCAAGGAGCTGACGCTGGAGGTTGCCATTCCGCAGCAAACCCCGAAGAGCGAGGTGGTGTTGGCGCAGTACAACGCCAAGCAGATTTACTACTACCAGTTCTCGAACCGTGGTGAGCAGTATGATGCGCAGTTCTATCCCGCACTCAACCTCTACAACGAGTATTTCGGTGGTGGTATGAATGCCATCGTCTTCCAGGAGATGCGAGAGGCGCGTGGTCTGGCCTATTCGGCACAAGCTTATATGCCGATGCCTTCGTACAAGCATTTCCCCTATACCTTCACGGCCTTCATCGCTACGCAGAACGATAAGATGCAGCAGGCTGTTGAGGCTTTCGATGAGATTATCAACGAGATGCCTGAGTCGGAGGCCGCTTTCGAGGTGGCCAAGAAGGCCCTGATGGAGCGTATCCGCACGCAGCGCATTGTGAAGGAGCAGCAGCTGTGGACGGCTATCTTCATGGAGGATTTGGGCGCAACGGCCAATCCTGATCAGGCACTCTACGAGCAGCTGCCGACGATGACCCTGCAGGATGTGAAGGCCACGCAGGAGAAGTGGGTTAAGGACCGTACCTATATTTATGGTATCCTGGGCGATATCAAGGATCTGGATATGAACTTCTTGCGCACGCTCGGTCCGGTTCGCACCGTCACGCAGGAGGAGATTTTCGGCTATTAGAATAACCGAAAGGGGCTATAAGACCTATGGGACTTATGGGGGCTATGAGATTTTGATTACAACTCATAGGCCTCATAGGTCTTATAGGAAGATGCCCAAGGAACAAAAAAGAGGAGCTGCAAGCTCCTCTTTTTTTACTTTTGAATTGCAACGGATCGCTTATCCGATCAACTTATTCGTCTCCGTTTCGGGGAAGATGATCCACGGCTTGAACTCCTTGGCATCCTCGAAATCCATCAGGGCATAAGAGGCGATGATGATGATATCTCCCACCTGCACCTTGCGGGCGGCTGCGCCGTTGAGGCAGATGCAACCGCTATCGGCAGCCCCCTTGATCACATACGTTTCGAAGCGCTCGCCGTTGTTGATGTCCAGAATCTGGACCTTCTCGCCCTCGATGATGTTGGCGGCCTGCATCAGCTTCTCGTCGATCGTGATGCTGCCTACATAGTTCAGATTCGCCTGCGTAACCGTGACGCGGTGGATCTTCGATTTGATGACTTCAATCTGGAATTTCATGGTTATCGAATACGAATGTTATCAATCAGACGAATTTCGCCCGCCTGTACGGCGATGCAACCCTGGATGCGCTCCGCATCGCTCCACGCCTCGACCTCCTGCATCGTCAGCGCATCGACCGACTGGTAGTAGATCGTCTTCAGAAGCTCCGTGCGGTTGATCGCCTCCTCGACCCAGGTTTTCAGCTCCGTGGGGGTCATCGTGTGCGACTTCTCGACAGCGGCCTGCAGCGTGCGGTAGATCGCAGGGGCTATGGCGCGGTGCTCCGGCGTTAAGAGCGCGTTACGCGACGAGAGGGCCAACCCATCCTCGGCGCGGATAATCGGGCACTCGACAATCTCGACCGTGAGCCCCAGCTGCTTCACCATCGCCTTGATGACGGCAATCTGCTGGAAATCCTTCTCGCCAAAGTAGGCACGGGCGGGCTGTACTATGTTGAACAGACGGCTTACGACCTGTGCAACCCCGTTGAAGTGGCCCGGACGCGTAGCACCCTCCATCACCTTGTCCACCTCGCCAAAGTCGAATTGACGGGTGTCGGGCTCGGGATAGATCTCCTCGACCGAGGGCATCAGCACCAGGTCGGCACCGGCCGCCTCCAGCAGGGCCGCATCGGCCTCGGGCGTACGGGGGTAACGCTTCAGGTCACCCTTATCGTTGAACTGCGTGGGATTGACAAAGACGCTCACCACGACCGTCTCGTTCTCCTTGCGGGCACGCTCTACGAGGGAGCGGTGGCCGGCATGCAGAGCCCCCATGGTCGGCACGAAACCAACCCCTGCGGGGTTTACCTCCGCCAAAGCTTCGCGGAGTGCTTTTACCGTAGTTACTACTTTCATCCTGTTTTGATGGGTAGGTTAATCGTCGCAAAAGTAGAAACAATTATCGAGAAAGAGAAATGAAAAGGGCGATTTTTCATCCCTTTTACCTATCTTTGTGGCAAGAAATTTAGTGCTATTCACCATGAAAAACAAGATTCTTATGGCATCCGTGCCTTTTTTGACGCTGGCCATGTCGGCCTGCAATGCCCCGACCGAGGCTGAAACGCCCTGGATTGTGGATCGTTTCGACGATATTAAGGTGATCCGTTACGAGGTTCCCGCCTTCGAGGAGCTCCCCCTCGAGCAGAAGGAGTTGATCTACTACCTGCAGGAGGCAGCCAAGTGTGGTCGTGATATCCTTTTCGACCAGAACTGCGCCATCAACCTCCCCGTGCGCCGCACGCTGGAGACGATCTATCTGAACTATACGGGTGACCGCACGACGGCCGAGTGGAAGGCCCTCGAGAAGTACCTCAAGAAGGTGTGGTTTGCCAACGGTATCCACCACCACTACTCGAACGACAAGTTCAAGCCCGAGTTCTCGGAGGAGTACCTGCTGTCTGTGATCGAGCAGGTGGGCGATGCGAAGTTTGGCGAGCTGAACGAGTGGCGCGAGGCGGTGTGCCGTGCGATTTTCGATCCGACGCTCTACCCGACGAAATTGAACCAGAAGGCGGGCGAGGATCTGCTGCTGACCTCGTCGTCGAACTACTACGCCGGTGTGACGCAGGCCGAGGCCGAGGCCTTCTATGCCAAGATGGCCGCTGCCGATAAGGGCAATCCGCAGCCCGTGTCGTATGGTCTGAACTCGCAGCTCACGAAGAACGACAAGGGTCAGATCGTTGAGCGCACCTGGTACGCCGAGGGTATGTATGGCGAGGCGATCAAGCAGATCGTTTATTGGCTGGAGAAGGCCGAGGCGGTAGCCGTAGAGCCGCAGAAGCAGACGATCCGTCACCTCATCGACTACTACAAGACGGGCGATCTGAAGCTCTTCGATGCCTACAACATCGCGTGGGTGGCCGATACGGAGTCGCATGTCGATTTCGTGAACGGCTTTATCGAGGATTACGGCGATGCCCTGGGTCGCAAGGCTTCGTGGGAGTCGATCGTAAACTTCAAGGATACGGAGGCCTGCCACCGCACGGAGGTTATCTCGGCCAATGCGCAGTGGTTTGAGGACCATTCGCCCATCAACCCCGTTTATCGCAAGCCCGAGGTAAAGGGCGTATCGGCCAAGGTGATTACGGTGGCCATGCTCGGTGGCGACTGCTTCCCCGCAACGCCGATCGGTATCAACCTGCCGAATGCCGACTGGATTCGCCGCGACTACGGTTCGAAGTCGGTGACGATCGACAACATTACCTATGCCTACGACAAGGCAGCCCAGGGTAACGGCTTTACGGAGGAGTTCGTGCTGCGCGAGGAGGATCGTCAGCGCATGAAGGAGTTCGGCAAGCTGGCCGACGACCTGCATACCGACCTGCACGAGTGCCTGGGTCACGGTTCGGGCCGTCTGAAGGAGGGTGTCAGCCCCACGGCCCTCGGTAGCTACTCTTCGACCTTGGAGGAGACGCGTGCCGACCTCTTCGGTCTCTACTACATCGGCGACGAGAAGATGGTGGAGCTGGGTCTTGTCCCCTCGTTTGAGGTGGCCAAGGCGGCCTATGCCGACTACATCATGAACGGTATGATGACGCAGCTTTCGCGCATCGAGCCGGGCAAGGATGTCGAGGAGTCGCACATGCGTAACCGCAAGCTCATTGCCGAGTGGTGCTACGAGCAGGGCAAGGCCGAAAATGTCATTGAGTGGGTCGTGGAGAACGACAAGCGCTATATCGTTGTGAACGACTTCGAGAAGCTCCGCGAGCTGTTCGGCAAGATGCTGTGGGAGATTCAGCGCATCAAGTCCGAGGGCGACTTCGAGGCCGGCAAGGCGTTGGTTGAGCAGTATGCCGTGAAGGTGGATCCCGAGCTGCATGCCGAGGTGCTGGCGCGTTACAAGGCGCTCAACATCGAGCCTTACGGTGGCTTCGTGAATCCCGAGTATGAGCTGGTAGCGGAGGGCGACAAGGTGGTTGATGTGAAGATCTCCTACCCGGCCAACTACACCGAGCAGATGCTCCACTACGCCAAGAACTACTCGTTCCTGCCCAACAAGAACTAAAATTCACGCTTGTTATACAGAGAAAAATGGGGTTGTCCAACATCGTGTCGGACAACCCTTTCCTTTTCCGTACACTTTCATACGCTCCGTTTTCTATCTTGTCGAAAATTTGTTATCTTTGTTCTTATCCAAAACAAAATAGCGATGAAAAGACTTTTTTGCCTCCTACTTTTGATGTTGGCACTGGTCGCCTGCTCTACGGATGTCAGGCAGACCGAGCGTGGGGTGGTGGTTAAAACCGACGAGGGCGTTCGGGTGCGCGTAGAGGTTGTTACGCCGACGATTGCCCGTGTGACGGCCACCTGCGACAACCGCTTTTCCGAGCGCGAATCGTTAGCCGTATTGCCCCATGACGAGGTGCCCGACTTCAGGGTGGAGGAGACCGACTCGGCGCAGGTGCGTATCGTGACCTCGGCCATGCAGCTTATGATCGACCGCGAAACGGGTCGTGTTGCCTTCTTCGATGCCGAAGGCGATGTGCTGCTCGAGGAGGATCGCCGTGAGTTCTCGCCCATTGAGGTCGAGGGCGATCGCGGCTATACGGTGCGCCAGGTGTTCCACTCGCCCGACGAGGAGGCCTTCTACGGCCTGGGTCAGCACCAGAGCGACGAGTTTAACTACAAAGGCAAGAACGAAACGCTCTACCAATACAACACCAAAGTATCGGTACCTTTCATCGTATCGACACGCGGCTACGGTCTTTTGTGGGATAACTACTCGCTCACGCGCTGGGGCGATCCGCGCGACTATGCGCAGCTCGACGAGCTGTTCGAAAGCGAGGGGTTGAAGGCTACCTACACCTCCCGCAAAGGGCTGGTTGTGGAGCGCACCGAGCAGCGCCTCGACTATGCCGATCTGGAGAAGGTCAAGGCCTTCCCGGAGGAGTTTTTGCCCCACTTCTACGGCTCGGAGATCGTCTGGGAGGGCGACCTGACGGCCAAAGAGGCGGGCTTGCACCGCTTTATCCTCTACTATGCCGGCTATACGAAGCTCTTTGTCGATGGCGAGGAGGTCATCTCGGAGCATTGGCGCACGGCCTGGAATCCCAACAGCGTGAAGTTTGAGCTCGATTTCAAGGAGGGCGAAACGAAGCATATCCGCATCGAGTGGAAGCCTGATGGTGGCGTGGCCTATCTCTCGCTGAAGGGGCTTTCGCCCGTGCCTTATGAGGAGCAGCAGAAGATGTCGTGGTGGAGCGAAATGGGCGACGAGATCGACTACTACGTCGTGCTGGGCGATACGGCCGATGAGGTGATTTCGGGCTATCGCACCCTGACGGGCAAAGCCCCCATCATGCCCAAGTGGGCGATGGGATTCTGGCAGAGCCGCGAGCGCTACAAGACCCAGCAGGAGATCGTCTCGACCGTGGCCGAGCACCGCCGTCGCGGAATCGGCCTGGACAATATCGTGATGGATTGGTCGCATTGGGAGGTGGATCGGTGGGGTAGCCACGAGTTTGACCCTGCGCGTTTCGAAGATCCGAAGCAGATGGTCGATTCGATCCACGCCCTCGATGCCCGCTTTATGATCTCCGTGTGGCCGAAGTTCTACATCACCACCGACCACTACAAGGAGCTGGATGCGATCGGGGCGATCTATCGGCAGGCTGTCGCGGATAGCGTGCGCGACTGGATCGGACGGGGGTATATCGGTTCGTTCTACGATGCCTACAACCCTGCGGCGCGCAAACTCTTCTGGCAGCAGATGAGCGAACACTACCTCACGCTGGGGGTCGATGCCTGGTGGATGGATGCCTCGGAGCCCGACATCCTCTCCAACGCCTCGCTTGCGTATCGCAAGGCCCTTTCGGGTCCTACCTACCTCGGCTCTTCGACCCGCTACCTGAACACCTACGCCCTGATGAATGCCGAGGCAATCTACACGGGTCAGCGCACCGAGCGCCCCAATCAGCGAGTCTTCCTTTTGACCCGCTCGGGCTTTGCCGGCCTGCAACGCTACTCGACGGCCACCTGGTCGGGCGATATCGGCACCTGCTGGGAGGATATGAAGGCGCAGATCTCGGCCGGTTTGAACTTCTCGATCTCGGGCATCCCCTATTGGACGCAGGATGTGGGCGGCTTCTCGGTGCAGAAGAAGTTCGAGAAGGCGACCGAAGGGTCGGAGGCGATGGAGGAGTGGCGCGAGCTGAATGCCCGTTGGCATCAGTGGGGTGCTTTCACTCCCCTCTACCGCTCGCACGGGCAGTACCCCTTCCGCGAACTCTACCACATCGCACCCAAAACGCACCCTGCCTACCAAAGCATGCTCTACTACAACCGCCTGCGCTATCGGCTGATGCCCTACATCTATACGCTTGCCGCGCGCGCCTGGCTGGAGGATTATACCCTGATGCGCCCCCTTGTGATGGACTTTGCCGATGACGAGGAGGTGCTGCACATCGGCGATCAATTTATGTGTGGCGATGCGCTGCTGGTCTGCCCCGTCTATACCTATAAGGCGCGCAGCCGCGAACTCTACCTGCCTGCCGGTTTATGGTATGATTTCTATACCGAGCAACCCGTTGAGGGCGGTCGTCACCTTATGGTTGCCGCCCCCTACGAGCGCTCGCCGCTCTATGTGCGCGGTGGTCAAATCCTGCCGATGGGCCCCGCCATCGAGCATACGGCACAAGATACGCAGGGCGAACTGATCGTCCATGTCTATACGGGCCGTGATGCCTCCTTCTCGCTCTACGAGGACGAGGGCACGACCTACGACTACGAACAAGGGGCTTACAGCCTGATCCCGATGTCGTGGGACGAGGCGCATGAGCGCTTTACGATGCACGAGCGCCAAGGGTCGTTCGAGGGGATGATCACGGAGCGCGATGTGACCGTGCGCCTTATTTCGCCCAAGGGGGTAACAGCCCACCACATTCGTTACACAGGAACCGAAATTACGATCCCATAAAACCGAGAAACTATGAAGAATCTTTTTTGCCGTTGGATGGCCCTTGTGGCACTGCTCGTTGGGGCAGGTAGCTGCTGCGCCCCGCAAGCGACCGATCCGATCTACCTCGATGCCAATGCCTCGATCGAGGAGCGCGTGGAGGATGCCTTGAGCCGCCTTACGATCGAGGAGAAGGTGGCGCTTTGTCACGCCCAATCGAAATTCTCGATCAAAGGTGTACCGCGCCTCGGTATCCCCGAGGTGTGGATGAGCGACGGCCCGCATGGTGTGCGTGCCGAGATCGAGTGGGATAGCTGGGACTATGCCGGATGGGGCAACGACTCCTGCACCGCCTTTCCGGCCTTGACCTGCCTGGCGGCGACCTGGAATCCCGCGATGTCGGCCCTCTTTGGTAAGGCCGTTGGCGAGGAGGCACGCTTCCGCAAGAAGGATGTCTTGCTCGGCCCGGGTGTCAATATCTACCGCACACCGCTCAATGGACGCAACTTCGAGTATATGGGCGAAGACCCGAAACTCGCTTCGGTGATGGTTGCCCCCTACATCGAGGCGGCACAGCAGAGCGGCATCGCCACCTGCGTCAAGCACTACGCCCTGAACAACCAGGAGACACGCCGCATGCGGGTCAATGCGAATCTTTCGGAGCGCGCCCTGCGCGAGATCTACCTGCCGGCCTTCAAAGCGGCGGTCGATGCTGGGGCGTGGTCGTTTATGGGTTCCTATAACCGCTACCTGGGGCAGCATGGTTGCCATAACGAGGTGCTGGTGAATCGGATTCTGAAAGAGGAGTGGGGCTTCGATGGCGCTTTTATCTCCGATTGGGGTGGTGCGCACGATACCTACGAGGCGGCTGAGTATGGCCTCGATATCGAGATGGGTACAGGCTCGGACGGCTTGACCTACTCGACCAAAAACCACTACGACAACTACCACCTTGCCCTTCCGTACCTCGATGCCCTGAAGCGTGGCGAGGTGTCGATGGAGAAGCTCGACGACAAGGCGCGCCGTGTCCTGCGCCTGATTTTCCGTACCGTGATGTCGAAGGATCGCCCGTGGGGTTCGTTTGCCACCGAGGAGCATGCCGCCGTGGCGCGTGAGGTGGCGCGCGAGGGTATCGTGCTGCTGAAGAATGACGGCATCCTGCCCCTCAAACCTGCCGATAAGAAGCGCATCGCCGTCATTGGCGAGAACGCCACGCGCTCGATGTGCAAGGCAGGAGGCTCGTCGGAGCTGAAGCCCTGGCGCGAGGTGTCGCCCCTGGAGGCGATGGTGGAGGCCTACGGTGCGGAGCAGGTGAGCTACGCCATGGGCTATGGCAGCGGCCCTTCGTCGTATGGTCGCGTGAATCCCTCGCCCTACGATGCCGAGGAGCTGAAAAAGGAGGCGCTGGAGGTGGCCGCCCGAGCCGATGTGGTGCTCTTTGTGGGTGGTCTGAATAAGAGCCATCAGCAGGACTGCGAGGATGGCGACAGACAAACCTACGCCCTGCCTTTCGGTCAGGAGGAGCTGATCCGTGAGCTGGCGGCCGTCAATCCGAATGTGGTTGTGGTGTTGATCTCGGGCAATGCCGTCGAAACGCAGTGGAGCCATCTTCCGCGTGCGATTGTGCAGGGTTGGTATGGTGGCTCGGAGGCGGGCCATGCGCTGGTCGATGTCGTAAGCGGTGCGGTAAATCCGAGTGGCAAATTGCCCTTCTCGTTCTATGCCCGCCTGGAGGATTGCGGTGCGCACGCCTTTGATGCATCGTGCTACCCGGGTGTCGATGACGAGTGCTACTACAAGGAGGATATCTTGGTCGGCTATCGCTGGTTGCAGGCCAAGGGCATCAAACCGGCCTATCCCTTCGGCTACGGCCTTTCGTACACCACCTTTGAATTGGGCGAACCCACGACAAAGAGACAAAGCTACGGCCTGAAGGATCGCATCACGGTCAGCGTGGAGCTCACCAATAGCGGTGCGGTGGCCGGTAAAGAGGTGGTACAGCTCTACGCCTCGAAACCGGAGAGCGCCGTGGTGCGCGCTCCGCGTGAGCTGAAGACCTTCGAGAAGGTCGCCCTGCAGGCCGGCGAGACGAAGCGCGTGGAGCTTTCGTTCGCAGTCGAGGAGCTGGCCTACTGGGACGAGACGAGCCACAGTTGGCAGATCGAAAAGGGCGATTACGACCTCTATGTCGGTAACTCTTCGGAGGCTGCATCGAAACTCACGATCACGGTTCGATAACTGCTCCGTATAGCTACAAAGAGGGCGGCCCCAATGGGTCGCCCTCTTTCGTATCGGTTTAGTAGCGCAGCTCGACACGCTCCACCTCGATCCCCTTCGGGGTCGTGCCTCGATCCGAGAAGTCGTTGCCTCGGAGCGAGAAGTAGATGTTCTCCACGGCCGCCCAATCGACCTCCGTGCCACGACCGCCAAAGTCGGGACGGTAGTAGGGGCTGATGCCCGGCCAATCCTGCGGCAGTTGCGGTGTACGATCTTTGCGGAAGGCCGTCGTCGGAATCTCGATCGTCTGCCACTCCTCCTTGATGGCTACGGTGACACCCCACGAGGCGAAGTCATCCTCGCTTAGGAGCAACCGCATGCGCTCCGTCGAGGGCGTTAAAGCACGCACGCGCAACAGGATCGAGCGGGGCTTTGCGCCTGGCTTCAGGCGATCGCCGATGTAGTGCTGTGCCGTGATGTCGGCCGGGAACCAATACTCCTCCTTCTCGCTTAGATCCTCGGTGTAGAGCTTCAGGTTGCCCGCCTCCGAGGGACGGCTGTCGAACGAGGGGCTGAAGAATCCGCCACGCGTAAAGAGCAGCGTGGGGTAGTCGCGCTTGGGGTCGAAGATGCGCTCATGTGATACGCTATAGACCACCTCGCCGATGCGCTCTACACCGCGCTTCGAAAGGCGGTAGCGACCCGGCGCAAGCTCCTTGTCGATTTGAAGACCCGGCAGGGTGCAGACAAAGCGGTAAGCCCCCGCATCGAGCGTAAAGACACGGCGGTCGAGGCTCGGCCACTTGAAGGGGTCATCCACCTGGTGAATGGTGGGGTAGAGCTCCAAATCCCACTCCTCCTCGGCCTTGCGATCGAGAAAGTAGATGCGATTCCCCTCACACGCGACGAGTGCCGACGAACCGACCCCGGCAATGTGGCGCAGGGTCGAGCTATTGAGCTCAAACTCCTTCGGCAGCGAGTTCGTGTAGAGCAATGTCACTCCGTCGTAGTAGGTGCTGCGATCCGCTTTCCAATCCACCGTCACGGGGCCGAACTGCGAGTTGGCGGGATACACGCCCCAATCCTTGCCACGCGGCAGGGCCTCCATCGCCTTGACGGCAATCATGGCCGATACGGCCTTCTTCGGGGTATAGACCATATTCAGCAGGTGGGTCTGCCACCCCAGATTCCAGGGCGCGGTACCGATCATGTCGTAGGAGAACATGGCGGCCCACTGCACCCCTCCCTCGCGGAACTCGCGCACCTGGGCAGGGTACATGTAGGAGCAGGTCAAATCGGGTGCATCGAACTCATAGACCATCTTCGAGCGCGGGCCGATATCGACCGTTTTCATCGGTGTATAGTCATTGACATAGGGCAGGAAGTTGCCCTTGAGCGTCTCGCCGTGGTTGAGCTGCGTAGGATACCAGCCGTAGGTGGCACATTGGGCCTTCGAGTTGCGGAGGGCAGGAGCCATGTAGAAGTTCTCCGAGATGTTGTAGGCGACGATCTTGCGGCAACCCGTGGCGCGAATCGTCTCGGTCATCGTGTTGATGTAGCGGCGCAGCTCGTCGTTGCGCCCCATGACACGCGCCGGCTCGTTGAGGATCTCGACGGCAATGATGTGCGGCTCCTCCTTGTAGCGGTGTCCCGTGTAGCGGTTGCGGTAGTTGAGGAATTGCGTCATGTAGTTCTGCTGGGCGCGGATGGCCTCCTTGTCGAAGGTGAGCGACTCTTTGCCATAGTGCGCCGTGAAGCCGTCGAGGTTGCGATCTCCGTCGGGCCACCAGGCGGCGTGAGCTACCGTGGGCGAGAAGAGCATCAGGATTCCTCGCTCCGAGGCGCGCCAAATGAGGTAATCCAGCAGGTCGAGGTGCTCGTTATCGACCAGGTTACCGGCCTTGTCCGAGTTCTCCCAGTCGCCCCAGAACGAGAGGCGCAGGGCGCGGAAACCCATGCGGGCAAAGTGCGCCATGTCGATATCGATCAGCCGTTTCTTCTCGGTCAGGGTGGGAGCTACCTTGTCCGCGGCACGGTAATCCGAGGCCGACGGGAGGCAGTAGTTCGCACCAAAGACGGCCACCTCGCTCTTGTCGGCCGTGTAGCGGATCACCCCCTCCGAATCTTGATAGACCAGCTCTTGAGCCGATAGAAGCGTCGTGCCGAAAAGGGCGAGTGTAAGCAGTAGATGTTTCATGGTATAGCGGTGTAGTTAAGCTTGCGGTTGAGGCTCCTCGCTCAGGAGCGAGATCAGCTCCTCGGCCTTGTCGCACGAGAGCCAGAAGCGCTCCTCATAGATCGTGTTGATCTCGATCATGTTGCGCCACTCGGAGGCGTAGATCGTCAGGCGCTCGAAGTGACGAAGGTCAAGGAAGTGGCCGTAGTAGCCGAAGAATCCGCATCCGCCGAAGAGGGGGAAGATGTAGCGCATCTCCTCCTGCTCGATGCGCCTTACGGAGGCGATCTCTGCGCGCGGAAGCTCGGTCATATCCAGCAGACAACGCACCTCCAATTTCTCCTCCGTGAGGATCAGCTTGCGCGGAATCGAGAGGGCCATCAGAATCAGCAACGCACCGATCGAGGTGGCAAACCAGGCCGAGAAGTAACCCCCTTCGTAGAGGAGGTAGAGCCCGATACCCAGCCCGATGTAGACCACCACATAGAGCAGGGTCCAGTACCAGGTGCGACGGTCGATGCGGTATTTATAGATGTGTGTCATAGCGTGGGATTATTCGGCCTCTTGCGCCGCCTCCTCGGCATCGAGCAGTGCTTGGGCGATGATGAGGTCTTCGCGCGTGGTGATTTTGAGGTTCTTTCGTTCGCCTACGACGAGGTGTACCGTTTCGCCCATCGCCTCCACGACCGAGGCATCGTCCGTAAAGCGGGGCGAAAACTCCGCCTCGTAGGCCTCGTCGAGCAGTGCACGGCGGAAGAATTGCGGTGTCTGTACGATGCGCAGCGGCGCGCGGTCGATGATGTGGGAACTTTCGCCCTCCACCCGACGGTACGAATCGACCGCCTCGACAACGGGCACGGCAGCTCCGTAGGTGTCGGCAGCCTCAGCCGTGCGCAGAATCAGCTCCCGACTGATAAGCGGGCGCACACCATCCTGCACGGCGACCAGCTCCACCTCATAGCCCACGGCCTGCAAGCCGTTCTTCACCGAGTGGAAACGCTCCGCACCACCCGCCACCACCTGGTGACGAGCCACCTCGAAACGTGCCCGAAGATTCTCCCAGAAGGGGATATGCTCCTCGGGCAGCACGACGATAAGTTGTGCCGTGGGCAGTGCTGCGTGAAAGCGGTTGATCGTGTGGGCCAGGATCGGGCGATCGCCGAGCACCATGAACTGCTTGGGCAGCGAACCTCCCATGCGCTTGCCACCCCCTCCGGCAACGATAATGACAGCCGTGCGTTTCATCTTTTATTGGGCTTTTTGGGTGAGTGAATCGGTCGGAATCGGCTCGGGCAGCACGATCGAATCGACCTGCGTGATGATCTCCTCGGGCTTCACCTCGCCCTCAAGCTCGGCAATGATGCGGTCGCGCACAAACTCGAATTTGGCGCGGTTCTTCTCGTTGATCGGCTCGGTAGGCTCCTGCGGTACCTTGAGCGGGTTGATCGGTGTGCCGTTCTTCCAGATGCGGTAGTCGAGGTGCGGGCCGGTCGATGTGCCCGTCGAACCGACGTAGCCGATCAGCTGGCCCTGCGTGACACGCGCACCCACCACGATTCCTTTGGCGAAGCCGCGCAGGTGCAGATAACCCGTCATGAGGTTGCCGGCATGCTTGATTTTGATCGTGTTACCGCCGCCACCGCCCCAGCCGCGGAAGGTTACTACGCCATCCGCCACGGCGCGTACGGGCGTACCCGACGGCGCGGCATAATCCACGCCCGTGTGGGGTCGGCGCACCTTGTGCACGGGGTGCAGGCGCGAGTAGGAGAAGCCGGACGAGATGCGCGAGAACTTCAGCGGTGCTTTCAGGATATTCTTGCGCAGCGAACCACCGTCGGCCTCCCAATATTGGAGCTTGTCGCCCTGGCGGAAGGGAATGGCGTAGCGTGTCTTGCCGGCGTGGTTGAACTTGGCACCCCACACGCGGCCGATGCCGATCGAGACCGTGTCGTCGATGAATTTCTCGTCGTAGATCACCGTGAAGTCGTCCCCTGCCTGAATGCCGAAGAAATCGACCGTCCACTGGTAGATATCCTCCAGCTCGGCAGCCAGGGCGTAGGGCAGGTCGGCCTCCATGATCGCGCCCCAAAGCGAACTTTCGATCACGGCGCTCTTCTTCGTGCGGCGTACCGTGGTCGGCTTCTCGCCCTTGGTGATCGTCACCGAGTCGCCCACAAAGCCAAAGACGACATACTCCGAAACGCTCTTCTCGTAGGCCAGGTAATCCAGGTGGGGCGCATAGAGCGAATCCTCGTGGATGAAGGCGGTGTACTTGTGGCCCGGGCGGATGTTGCGCAGCGGGAAGGCCTCCTTCGATGCCTTGTCCAGCTTGTCGATCAGGCGGGCCGAGACACCGAATCCGTTCAAAATCCGACCTACCGTTTCGCCCTCCTGCACCTCGCCCGTCTCGAGGCGGTAGAGGTCGGCATCAATGCCGTAGCGGATGTCCTTCGGTGCTTCGACAGCCTCCTCCGAGGCTTCGTTTTTCGAGCCCGAGCAGGCGGTCAGTGCCACGAGCAAGAGAGCCGTGGCTAGGGTCTTGATATAGGTCAAATGGCGATACATGGTTCGTGTTTTATGTTTTGTGGGGTAAAGATAACACAATTTCGCAAGAAAAAGTATATATATTCGGGTAGAATACCCGAAAAAAAGAGAAAAGGTGCTTTTTGTTTGTCGGTTCAAAAAAAAATGCCTATCTTTGAAAATATAGTGTAATTATACCGACTTTAGGCCGATGCGCGATTTGCTCTACATACCCCTCTCGTGGCTCTATTCGATGGCTGTGAACTTCCGTCACCGCCTCTTCGACTGGGGTGTGCTCAAGAGTGAGGAGTTCGACATCCCGATTGTCTGCATCGGTAACATTACCGTCGGCGGCACGGGTAAAACCCCGATGGCCGAAATGCTCATTACCTACCTGAGTCGCAAGTACTGCGTAGCGCTGCTTTCGCGTGGTTACGGCCGACGAACGAAGGGCTACCGCGAGGTGACGGTCGATGCTCACTACCGCGATGTGGGGGACGAACCGTTGCAGATCAAGCGCAAATTCCCCAATACGACCGTTGTCGTGTGCGAGAAGCGTGTGGAGGGTATCCGCCGCATCCGCGAGGAGCACCCCGAGGTGAATCTGATTGTGATGGATGACGGCTTCCAGCACCGCTATGTGCGTCCGAAGATCAATGTGCTGATGGTAGATTCGACCCGCCCGATCCAGAACGACCGCATGTTGCCGGCCGGTACGCTGCGCGATAATCCCGAACAGCTCTACCGCGCCAACTATTTCGTGGTGACGAAGTGCCCCGAGAAGATGGCGCCGATCGATCGACGCATCCTGCGCAAGGTGCTCATCAAGTATGCCTACCAGCGCATCTACTTTACCCGCTTTGAGACCTTCTCGCCCCAGCCGATCTTCCGCCAGGAGGGCGATGTGGCGCCGCTCAAGCAGCGCGGCAAGGTGATTGCCCTCTCGGGCATCGGTAACCCGAAGCCCTTCCTCACGACCTTGCGTGAACGCTATCAGGTGGTTGAGGAGGTGACACTGAAGGATCACCATGTGTACCGTGTGCGCGATATGTTGTACCTCGAGGAGCTTTTGAAACAGCACCCGGGGGCGGTGATCGTCACCACGGAGAAGGATGCCGTGAAGATGGGTCGTCCGGACAAGATTCCGGCTCTGGTGCGCCGCAGCCTCTATTTCCTCCCGATCGACATTACCTTTATCGAAGATTCGGCAACGGATTTTCTGCAAAAAATAGAAGAAGATGTTAGAAGCAATTAAGCAGACCGCGGCGTGGATCAAGGCCGCAACGAACGATTTTACCCCCGAGGTGGGTATCATCCTCGGTACGGGTCTGGGTGACTTCGGCGAGAAGATCGAGGCCGCCTATGTATTGGATTATAAGGAGATTCCCGGCTTCCCCGTTTCGACGGTCGAGGGCCACAAGGGACGCATGATTTTTGGTACGATCGAGGGTCGCAAGGTGGTGGCCATGCAGGGCCGTTTCCACTACTACGAGGGCTACAAGATGACCGAGGTGACCTTCCCGGTGCGCGTGATGAAGCTCCTGGGTATCGAGTACCTCTTCGTGTCGAACGCTTCGGGTGGCATCAACACCTCGTTCCGCACGGGCGATCTGATGATCATCACGGACCATATCAACCTGATGCCCAATCCGCTTATCGGCCCCAACCTCGCCGAGTTGGGTCCCCGCTTCCCCGATATGCACAACTGCTACGATAAGGAGCTGATTGCCAAGGCTACGGCGATTGCTGAGCGCGAGGGTATCAAGCTGCAGTATGGTGTCTATGTGGGTGGTACAGGCCCCACGTTTGAGACGCAGGCCGAGTACCGCTACTTCAAAGCCATTGGTGGCGATACGGCCGGTATGTCCACCGTGCCCGAGGTAATCGTGGCCCGCCACATGGGCGTTCCCTGCTTCGGTGTGTCGGTCATCACGAACTGTGGCCTTTCGGACGAGATCGGCGACCACGAGGATGTGCAGCGCCAGGGTAAGAAGGCGGCCGTAAGAATGGAGACGCTCTTTAAAGCGATGATTAAGGAATTGAAATAAAGAAAGTTATGGTAAATAAAGTAATTCTGATCGGTAACGTCGGCATGGACCCCGAGGTGCGTGCCATGGAGGGTGGCGTGAAGGTTGCCCGTGTGCGCCTGGCTACGACCGAGCGTTTCCGCGATCGCCAGTCGGGCGAGAATAAGGAGCATACCGAGTGGCACACGATCACGCTGTGGCGCGGTCTGGCCGAGGTGGTTGATAACTATGTGCGCAAGGGTTCGCAGATCTATGTCGAGGGTCGCCTCCGCACCCGCGAGTGGACCGACCAGCAGGGTAACAAGCGCTATACGACCGAGGTTTTGGCCGATACGATGAACCTCCTGGGTCGTCGTTCGGAGGGTGGCCAGGTGTCGGATAATACGGGCACCTATACGGCGGCTCCCCGTCCTGCAGCACCAGCTCCGCAGCCTGCCCAGCCGCAGTACCAGCAGCCTGTAGCAGCCCCCGCCGCTCCGCAGGAGGACCCGGACGATTTGCCGTTCTAGTTGAAAGTTGAGAGTTGAGAGTTGAAAGTTTTT